>JAIETZ010000002.1:342801-685603 GCA_019744775.1 Candidatus Obscuribacterales bacterium | reverse complement strand
CGCCGACTCCAACGCCGACGCCGACTCCAACGCCGACGCCGACTCCAACGCCGACGCCGACTCCAACGCCGACGCCGCTTCGTGGTGAAGTGAAGTTGGATGAATACGTTCACATGCTGCCACCAACGGATTACATTCATCCAAATACGCTGGAGCAGCTGAGAGCGAAAGGCGAAACATGCCAATGGTGCGACAGAGGTTGCCCAGAGGATCCATGTGGCTGTCGACCTAAGCCGTCAGATGACTTCGTTGAGGCTCATGCCGATGTCGAAGTTTCATTTGGTCAACGCAGACTAATAGAAGCGTCTACGAACATGACAGTAAATGCTTCCGGAGTTCAGGTAAAAGTGAACAAAGGAAACATTGTCTTTGTGAGTAGTTCAGAACGCACTTTGCGTATAAAGAGTCTGTGGGGAACTTCTACCGTCTACTACAATTACAGGAAGTACACGGTTCAAGACGGCGTGGAACTGACTATCGGTATTGACGATTGCGATAACGTTGCAAGACGTCGGGTGAAAAGAACCAACGACCCAATGGTAACGTTTGCTGAATTCTCGATCCATTCGCTGTGGTGCGAAAGCCAATTGTTCAAACGATTGGCTGAGTCCGCACGCGGTACAGACGAGAGGAAGGTAATCGATAAGATCCTCAAGAATGCAGCTATCATCTTTACTGTGTTATGTTCGCATGGACCATACACAATAAGGAAACGCTAGAAGCAACTGCATTTCGGTAGCCAGCGGTTCGCAATACTGACGTACGTAGCAGCGGTAAAGGTTAGTACAACTTGCAAAAGTTGTGCACTTAGCCGCTGCTGCGTTGTCCGTGTTGGTATTGGTTCGGATAACTCTACTAATTACTACTATCAACAAGGAAGCCGAACATGAATAATGCAACACAACAAAATACGAACCGCGTAAATCCGCAATGGGATCCTGCTTTGGACAAATGGTTAAAGGAAAACCTGGAAGCTAAATGTGATCCCAACGAGCTGACAGACATTTTGTTGAAGAAGGGCTATGCTCGCGAAACAATTCAAATACATATGGCCACAGCGTGTGGTTGGCAGCAATGGGCCGCTCTTAATTTACTGCTGCAAAAAGATGCCAACGACCTAATAAACATCATGGTAAGTTCTGGTGTGAAGAACACTGATGCTCAACATATCGTTCAGCAGCAGCAAAAGATTCTTGAAGATAATGCCGCGCATCCGTTTATTCAGGCAGCGCTTTCCTTGGGCCGCAAACTTAATAAACAAGAATGGGTGCTAAAGACAGTCAGCGAAATGAATGATTTGTCTGAAAGCGCTACAGAGGTTCCACGTCGATCAAATCTTTCATCGGACGAATTCCGGGAGCAATACTATGCGGCCAACCGTCCGGTAGTAGTAACTGACGGACTGAAAAACTGGAAAGCCATGGAACTTTGGACACCCGATTTTCTCAAGGAACGTTTCGGAAATCTCAATGTAGCAATACAGAAAAATCGCCAGAGCGATAAGCATTATCAACGAAATGACAATATCCTTCGCACGAATATTTCGCTTGCCGAATATGTCGATTTGGTTAAATCAGCAGGGAAAACCAATGATTATTACCTGACGGCAAATGATTCGGCGAAGTCTAATCGGCCGCTACTTGAGGCATTGCAACCAGACATGCAGCCTACGCTTCCTTACCTTGACGGCAACGCGCCAAACAGTACTGGTTTCCTTTGGTTTGGTCCTGCCGGTACAGTTACACCACTGCACCATGACTTGACCAACAACTTCATGGTCCAGGTGCTTGGTAGTAAGCGGGTTAGACTCATCAATGCAATCCAGCAGCCACGACTTGCAAACAACTTGCATTGCTACAGCGATATTGATCTCGATAACATTGACTATGAGCGCTTCCCGGAACTCAAGCACGTCAAAATAATCGATGTCACACTCGAAGCAGGAGAAGCCCTCTTCATTCCGGTCGGCTGGTGGCACCATGTTACCGGACTTGAAGTGAGCATTACCTTCACATTCACAAATTTCAGATATCCCAACGAGTTTACACAAAACTACAACACGTTCAATGAAATCTGAAAATAGCTGTCGGCCGAGTATGGTGGCATTCTTGTATTGTGTTGCTAAATCACCTGCCTAAACATTCGGCAAGAGGGAGTCCAAAGGGTTTTCGCCCAATGGACTTCCTCGTCCGTTTTTTTTAAAATTGTGACTAACTATAAGAAATAGTAAGTGTCCGATAACCTCGTATTATTGATTAACTAGAGGGAAAATTGTGAAGTTCAGCTCTCATAGACGGTATATAGCTAAAGTAGAGAAGTATACTGAGGAAGTACTACCGTGGGAGGGGACATTGTGAGCTTTACTAGAGCATTATTCGGTCTGAGTGCCGTGGCAGCCTTGGTGGTTTCTTCGCTAAATACGCCTGTTTCGGCGCAGCAAAAGAAAGAGTCTGGTGACAAGCAGCCGAAGTACCAGAAGATAGTGCCGAAAGTCGTCAAATTCTCACAGCTCGCCGAGACAAAGTCATTTAGAGAACTGACAGAAGCTCCAAGAGATTTTCCAATTCCTGTTTATCAGGGTCGTTTTGCCGGCGGTTCGGAAAAGACTTCCGATTTAGGTAAGACATCCAGTCTGCAAATTGTTGCTCCTGATAATGTGGAGCGTGTTATCGAATGGTACCGCAGCTCTCTCAAGGCAGCAGGCTGGCGCTTGCAAGAGTCGATTCCTGGCGGAGCTGGAGCAGCCAATATTACAGGTTATAAGACTGGCATGCTCTGCAGAGTTGGACTCCGTGGTACTGCATCGCAGACGGATATCACTCTCAGTGTTACCAGAAAAATGTAGGTTAAACAGTCTAGCCTGTTGCGGATTTCGGTACATGCCGAGAACCTAGGCACGGTCATTGAAATAAGCAATAATGGGTTTAGATCGTTTAGGGGAGTTCGTAGAAATGAGCGGTTGCAAGCGGCAGAAAAGCACAGTTAGATCAAAGGGTGCAGCAACCGTCGAGTTTTCAGTTGCGATTGGCATTGTATTTCTTCTTCTTCTATTTCCTGGTTTAGACCTTTTGTTTATGGGCTTCACCTATAGCACGGGATACCTTCTGCAAAGCGCTCAATTGCGGCAAGCAGCGATGGTTAAGAAGAGCGCAGTTGATGCTGAGATGCTCGCCATCACTACTGCTTGGATGAGCACGGGACCAGGGCAATTCGTCAACAAGGGTCAAAGCCCGCCGACTGCTAAAGTTGAATACAAGTCACGGGTAAATGGTGATTACACTGTTCGAGTCACCACAACCGTCAAATCGAATTCAGTAATGACGATTCCCGGTCTTGCTAATGTCCCTGGTTTGGGAGCGCCGATTGAATACACCTTTACTGGCGAACGGTTGATGGAAAACCCGCTTTACGCAACACAATGACAGGTGCTTTGTGAATAATCGAACTAGAAGAAAACATGGACAAGGAATTACCGAACTCGCATTTGGTTTTCTAATTCTTGTGCCGATACTGCTGCTGTTTTATGACCTGGCTGTCTTTGCTATCTCTAAACAAGCGCTCGACAGTTATGTTAAAGACGTTGCTCGCTCCGCAGCCAACCAAGCAACCGCTAATGCTGCAAACAGTTCTGTGGACGAACTGGTTAGAGACTTCAAGCCGACACCATTTTTGATTTCGCTAACAAAGAAAAAGCTTGATTGGAACACGACTGATCCTAAAGGTGAAAGTGTCACGGTTACTCTGGATTTGAAAGGGAAATTTCCTGTACCGATTCCTGGTTTGCCACAAGACTATACGCTAAGCCAACATCAGACTGAACCTATTGTGGGGATTCCGATGAAATGAATGCATGGCAGCGCATTCGCAAACCGGCTCTTTCTACTTTCATACTTGCTCATATCATTGGATTAACTGCTTATTGTCTACCGTCATCTTTTGCTAGAGATGCGCTTGTATCGCCATTGTTACCGTACATAAGATTTTGCGGTCTTGATCAATCTTGGACGGTATTTGCGCCGAATCCTCCCAAGTGCAGCACGTATCTGTCGGCAGATGTTGAGTTTGCCGATGGTACTAGCAAGGAATGGGAATTTCCTCGAGTGGAAAAACGTACATGGTGGGAAAAAATACCGGCAGAGCGCTATAGGAAATGGGCCAACGATAATATTGGTGATGCAGAACAAGCGGTAGCTTGGCCGGATGCCATTCGCTATATTGCCAGATTGCACAATAGTCAGAGTAATCCGCCGGTATTCATAACCTTGATCAAGCACGAAATCGACACACCCGCACCGGGCAACGCTCAGAAGCGTGAAGAGCATACGTCAGTTATCTACACTGCAAAAGTCAATCCAAAGGATCTTGAATGATCGCTAGTCGAATCACATCAGCTTGGAATAACTTTTGGTTTGCCGAACAATCGCCGACACCTATGGCTGTTTACCGTATTTTTTATGGTGTGATATTACTTTGTACGCTTGTACTTTTGTGGCCGTATACAGATGAGTTTTATGGACCACATGGTGTACTGAGTTTTGAGACATCTAGATTGTACGTGCAGGGACCTTGTCTCGATTTCTTGAATTACTTTTTTGAATCGGCACGGAATACAGGAACACTGTTTAGTAGTGCGTTTGTGTTCGGCATTCTCCTAACGTTAGGATGGCATACGAGACTGAGTGCTTTCCTTGTATTGATAGCTCTGATCGGAATTCATCATCGCAACGTACTAATTCTTAATAGTGGAGACACTTTGCTCCGGCTGGGAGCTTACTACCTTGTATTTTCCAATGCTGGAGAGGCGCTCTCTATTGATCGTTGGAACGCGAAAAGAAATGGACAGGCTGAAATACCAATGAAGAGTCAGTGGCTGCAAAAGTTGTTGCAGTATCAGGTGGCTTTAGTGTATTTCATAGCATTTACCAGTAAGCTGGCCGGCGACACGTGGCTCGATGGGACGGCGGTCTATTATGCGTTGCACGTAGATGAATTTGCTCGCATGCCGGTTTCTTTCATCGCCGATAATTTGTTTTTATCGAAGATACTCACATGGGGAGCGCTCGCCACCGAAGCCTCGATGTTTACTTTGGTCTGGTTCCGAAAGTTCCGCTATTTCGTCTTAGCTGCAGCGATTCTTTTGCACATTGGTATTGATGTAACCATGAACATCCCAATTTTCGAGTGGCTAATGATCGCTTCATTGGTGGTCTTCATTTATCCCGAAGACATGGATCGATTCCTAAAAAAGAAGGCTCTCGATTGAGAGCCTTCTTTCAATTGTGGCGGTTAGCGCCATAATTTGTGGGTCGGTCTGTTAGCAAGGACCTCCGTGGCTGCAGTTCGGGTGGCATTTACCACCGTTGTTGTTATTATTGTTGTTATTGTTATTCGAAGGCGGCGCTGCGTTGTGTGGTTGAGCGCTGATTCCCTTGTGGCGCTTGGCTGCTCTTTCCTGAGCAAGACGAATCTTGCTTGTGTCAGGAGCAAAGGCGCCGGCTCCACCTTCAGGGAAGCATTCACACGGACAGTCAATTGGTCTGGCTCCGTGATACATGCCGGCCTTTAGTGTAGTTGCGCAAGGATCAGGCATATTAGCTTGCGAGCCTTTTCCATTCCAGCCGGCAGATGCGTCTGGTTGGTTGAAGAATTCGCGCAAGCTTAGCTCACCAAGTACGCCCTTGAAACCAGTTGATGGAGTCAAGACATACATTGCCCACCAGCGAACGTCTGTAGCGTTCTGCTCGTTGGTTTGCTGGTTGACGAATGGAGTTGTGTAACCCCAGTCTCCAGCAATGTTGTAGATGCCTTCTCTATTTGGATAGCGGGGTCCAAGATAAGCAACCGTGTTGGTGTCCTTGTCGAAGGGATTGTCCGAACGCGGCGTATCTTTGTCGAGCGCTTCACCAATCGGTTTACCATCCGGCTTAAGTGCCGCATAGTCTCTTACTTCAGGAGCATTATCCAGTTTGCAGATAAGCGCTGGTTTGGTCGGATCGTTTGGTCTTGTTCCTGCCATAAAATAAACAGCTCTTCCCATTGGGAGTTGCGGATTATTGTTTGGCACAAATTGAGTTAGGTCTTTTACGACGTCTTCAGCTGTATAGGATTCCAATCCGTGACCCATCTGGTGAATTCGTGTCAACAGTCTGGATAGGATGGCATCCGTGTACATTTTGTGTTCTTCATTACGTTGACCTGCGCCTACCATTGAAGCAACAGACCATGGTCCTCCATTAACTACACCTGGAACACCATTCGGGAATAGAAAATCAGTAACTGTGCCTTCGTTGGCGAAGGTTGCAGGATTACCGATTGTCAATTTAACCCCACGTGGTCCTCTGACCATCATCATTCCGGAGAACAATTGCGCTGGGTGAGTCTTGTCGTTCAACCACTCATAAACGAGAGGTTTCTGATTTGCTTGGAATGGATCATTCCAACCATTTCTGAATCCAAGTTGACTGTCACTTTGGCACAACTTGACGCCCATCTTGTTGTTGCCATCCGCTACTAGCGGACCGGCAGACCAGATGTGTGGGTGAGCTGTGCTTCCGTAGACGGTCTTGTTGTCGTCGTGTGGGCCATATATGTTGATCTGCTGTGTGTACCATTCATCAGCAATCAAGTCCGTGTTTGGTCTTGGTATGCCGATCATTGTGTGATCAACTGGTTTGCAGTTGCTCGGGTTCAGATATTTCTTCAAATCATCTGTGTTTGTAACATCTTTGCTTACATATGAATTTGGCAATGGTGCGTTCAAACACTCCCAACGATTGCCACCACCCAAATCTGTGGTTGGTTCAGCATCGGGAACAGTACCATCAGCAATTTTGCTGTAATAAGTATCTTCAATTGCTAACTGTGTGCCCCATACAAAACTTGCATTGTCTGCAGTTTTGAGTGGTGGTCTGCTTGGATTTGCCGGGTCTTTTACAAGAAGTACTGGGCTATCCATCAAAGCGACGATAGCATCGCCTTTCGATCCGGGAGGTCCATCTGAGTTTGAGCGTGCATAAAGCATTTCAAAATTCAAATATTCAATTGCGTGCAAGCCGCGCGGTGGAATTTGCGGACGAGCAACCGTTTGGGCAGATGCAACTCTAAATTCACCACCGCCTTGCTGCATGGCACGGTAGTTAGCTACGCGTACCACACCAGGAATGCTGACGGAGCGTGAATCCAAGTCGCCTGATTCACCGTAGCTGGTCAGTTCGACCATGCCAACAGTGTTCTCTCCTTCTTTCTTAGCTTCAAGTTGTGCTTGAACCATGAAAGTATTAGGAACTAGATTGTCCGCGTTTTGGCTGCCTACGCTGTTTTTGTCGCTAGCTTTGAAGGCGCTTTGCGAGATCAAGTGAGGCTTGCCTGATAGCGGAACAAAGGTGTATCTCAAGCCGGAGCTTAATTCGATGTCCTTGTAACCAGGAATGGCGCCGTTAGCACCTAAGCCAAGCTTGTTCCAAGTTTCATCGGTTAGCCCCTCCGGTCTTTGCGAATCTTTCAAGAAAACATTGGATGAGCTGCCTTTGTCGCAATAGGCAACATCCCATGTTCCTGTAACTTTGGTAGTTTTGCTGTGAGTTGCGCTACGTCCAAGTTCACGAGCTTCGTTGGCAGTAGCGAAGTCAACGAAGGCAGTTTTCAAATCGGGACAATCGGACAATTTGGTTTTGAGAGCTTTCGATACGTCGCCGGCAACGGTTGCCATCTTAACGGCATTCTGTCTGGCTTCTTCAGCAGCGGAGCCACGCAAGGTAGGGTTCTTGGAGTTGGCCATTGCTTCGTAGTTGAGACCGACTAATAGAGCTGCGCCCCAAACGGAGTTGATGTTGCGCAAATTGATTTCATCTTTATTAGCGCCGTCACCGACACCTTTGAAATAAGAAACAGCTTCCGGCGAAACATCGCTCAACTTAATTGACGGTTTCGTCAGAACAGTTTTCGCGACGTTCAATGCGCCCGCGTCAGCCGCGTTGGCGAATTCTTTCTGGCCTCCCTGAACCATCACGAAGTAGAACAGTCCAAGACCGATGATTACCACAAGAACTGCTAAAGCAATTACAAGCGGTAAGCTCGCGCCAGACTGAGTATGCCTCTTTCTCATGGTGCTAGTACTCCTGTACAAACCAAATCTATAAAAACGCAAACGAGATCCCTACAAATTACGACAAACGCCATTTGCCGCAAATCGCTTTTCTTTTCCCCTGTCGTTTAGTAAGAACGCTCCCTGGGTGAACTTTTTCTCATACTTGCCAATATACCAGGTTAAGCGGTTTTCATCAAGGGTGGTTCTTTAGATGTGAAGTGGCTCAAAAATGAATGCTGTTGAAAAGCTTCAATAGCGCATTATTCTTCTCTTCTGAGACTTTTTTCTCCATTGCTGTCAAGCGTGAGACAATCTCCAAATCCGAGTGTTTCAAAGTATAGGCTTTTCGATAATTTTCAAGAGCCTTTTCATTTTGATAAAGCAGCTCATAATCTTCGCCGATTCTTAGATATGCGCGGGCATATGACGGGTCGATTGCTAAACCCTGGCGGTAGAAGGTCATAGCCCTTTGAGGTTGCTTGAGTCTGTCGTAAATGTCGCCAATACAAAAGAGATATTTTGCCTGGTGCCCGGTACCTTTTAATTCATTTGATATCTTTTCAATGGAACTTGAAATTGAACTGTCGGTTGCACCGGACTTTTGAGCCGCGTGTATAAGGCTGATAACTTTATCCTTGTCGTCGTCCAATTCATTTATGTTGTTGACGTCGACCCCGATGATTCCCAGAGCTGCCTCAAAGGCTAATTCGGGGGACCCGGACTTTTCCGCTTCTTGAATTAACAACTTATTGAGACTTTTATTTAGCGAGTCGTATTTAAACCCGCTGATGAGAGCATGCAGTGCCTCTTTGTCTTTACCTAGAGCGACTAGTGCTTGTGCTTGCGCCGCATAGGCTTCGCTGTAGTCGGATTTCAAACTCAACGCGTGATTTGCCTGCTCGAGGGCTTCCGGATATTTGTGAGACAACATGCAAGCGCGCGAGTAGGCGACATACACTTCCGGATCTTTTGGATCAGAAGCTTGCGCTTTTGGCAGATATTTAATAGCTTCTGGCAAATTGTTTTGCTTTAAAAGCAAATTGCATTTTCCCATTATTATGTCGTGAGATTTTGGAAAACGTTTTTCCGCGTCATTGAGTATTTTCATTGCTTCGGACGGTTTGCGATGCCGGTATTTTTCATTGGCTAAAGAAAGCCAAATGGACGGCTGCTTATTGTCAATTTTGAGAGCTTGTTCGTATTGCGCTGCTGCTAATTCGCCAAGGTTGTAGATGGAATAATAACGACCCAAAATAATATGAGCTTTTAAATTCTTAGGATGTGTTCGGACAAATTCAATAAGCTCGCTGGCTTGTTTGCCGTCAAGCTTGCCGGAGTCAATTAACTGCTCGGTGCGATTTAAGTCGAATTGATTGGCGGCACTAACTGACGTCAATGTCATGGCTAAAGAGATGGGCAGGATTATTGTCTTTGCAGTTGGCAGTGTCATTTACTTTTGCTCGCTCGGATTGGAATTGGATTTTTCAGGATAGTTTGATTTGTAAGCAATGTGGAAGTGACGAACATATCTAGCTAGTTTATCAATGTACTCTTCGTCAAAAACAACATTGTTTGTGCTGTCTTCTCTGTCTAGAAATCCCGGCATTGCTGATGGATAGAGACCTTCGGAAATGTGGATTTTCAACATCGGATCATCACGATCATAAAATCGATTGTATTGATGGAAGTTGGCCGGCAAGGGATCCAGGTTGTGCGAAAGCGGGCCGTCGCCATAACCTTTGAGTCCGTGGCAATCGGCACAGTTGGCGCCGAATACTTCTTTGATGCTTGCTAATTCTGCAGTGGATAAGGGCGGTGAGTTAAACGACCTTATGTAAAAAACCAAGTCCCAAATTTCACGTCGTGATGTCGTTGTGCCCAGAATCGGGTGATCCCAATTCTTCAATCCGTAAGTCAATAATTTGTACTGGTAAATTGGTGTTTCTTCGGCAAGTTTCCCGTTAGGGTCTGTCATATCTTGATTGGCTCGCCCGCCTACGCCATGACCGCCGTCGCCGTGACATTCTGCGCATTTAAGTCTTTCGTAGACAACTTTTCCGTCGGCAATTGAGGGATTGTAGTCAGGGAAAATGACTGGCTGACTTTTTGATTGTTCCTCTTCGGCAAGTTTCTTTTCACTGCCATCAAGCTTTAGATCCTGTGTGCAGGCTGTGAGCAAAGATGTAATTGCAATTAGGAGGATAGGGGAGAATTTGCGATTCATCTATGTTATTCAACTTCCTTGAATGGTGGGTTCCAGACGTGCTGAACGTGTTCCATTTCCATTTGCATTCGATCAATTTGTTTGGTCGAATCCACAACCTCTTCATGGTCTTGTGGGAATCGTTTGATGTAGGCAATTAAGTACCAGCGTTGTTCCGGTGTTAGGTTTTCGCCCCAATGCGGCATCCTTGTGCCAGGTACGCCTTCACTAATTCGGTAGTACCAGAAAGCATCATCGTATTGTTTGTAGAAAGGCCGCGTAAAATTGGCTGGCTTTGTCTCCATCGATAAGGCATCCGGTCCATTGCCACGCCCCGTCAGTCCATGGCAGGTTGCGCAGTTCTGGGCATATAAGCCTTTGCCGACATTGGCGACGGCATCGGAATTAGTATCGACCTTCTTTGCAGCCAAAATAGGTGAATACTCTTCAGGAGCTTGCACAAACTTTTCAACAGGACGATTCGCGCCAAGAATTTGTATATATGCCACCAAGTCACGCATGTCTTCAATTGAGAGATAACTGAAACTTGGCATTATCGATCCCGGCTTTAATGCACGTGGATTGATTAAGTGCGCTTTCTGCCATCCGTTAGGATGCTTGCCGCCTTCATTTGTAAGATCGGGTCCGGTGCGAGCGGTGCCTAATTGGTGCGGTGTTTCTTCGCAATAGTCGCCGGCAGCAACCAGTGGACCCATGCCTCTGTCCTGTAGACGAGTCATTTGACTGTGACAGTAAAAACAACCTTCGCGGATGTAGACCTGGCGCCCGCGAATCGGATCAGCTTTTGTTTCAGAAACGTAAATGTTGCCGTGACCGGTGGGTTTTGGATTGAACAAAATCATCGGCATGAGAACAGTAGCTACTACTGCTGCAAAAAACAGTATTAGAACTCCAATAGCGCCGAGGCGATAGCCTCTCATTGTTCAGACCTCAATGTCACGAGCATTAATATTATCAGTTTCGCTTATCTGCATTGCTAACGGTTGGATTTCAAGCGGGAATTTGCAAGAGCGCAAGCTTGTGAGAAGATGGGTCAATGCAGGCTCAAGCGACCCAACAGAATCAAGTGCAAAATATCCGGCGCAGTTTAAGCTACGCGTTTATCAATCTGTTTATAGTTGTATGGACAGTAGCCGCCTTCATTATGTGTTCGCCGCCTTCAGTTTGCCATGATGTTTTGGTAGCGGCGATTAAGCCTCCTTTCCTATATATGGGCCTCTATCAATTCTTTTGGATGTATGCTCCTGATCCGCCGAAGGTTTATACCATTCATATCGGTGCCGATATTTTGTATGCCGACGGTACGGAAAAGTCTTGGGAATTTCCTCGACTCCAAGACTACAAAAAAGACTTCTATTTGCACCAGAGCAAACATCGCTACTATCAATGGAAATACTATCTGTTTGATCCGGTTGGCAATGCGGAAATTTTGCCTGATGCGGCGTTATTTGCTGCGCGCAAGAATAATGCAGATCCGAAAAACCCGCCTGTGAGAGTCGTTTTGTATAACGTCACGGAAAGAACCTTGCTGCCAGGTAGAGAAGATACAGGTGAAGTTAAAACCGACTCTCTGCAAAAAGACATGTTTTTTACGTACCACATCAAACCGGGAGAGCTGTGATTACACTGCAACAGTTTTTCAAAGCTTGGAATGACTTTTGGTTTAAGCCGGAGTCGCCAATTCCTGCTGCTGTCTTTCGCATCTTGTTTGGATTGATTGTTTTGCAATTGAGTTGGTACTTGCACGGTGATTTTCAATGGTATTTCGGACCCAAGGCAATTATTTCACAGGCAGCAAATATTGCCTGGAACGGTGGCGCGCGCCTCAATGCCTTCGATTGGCTGCCTGCAACTGCAGCATCTGCCGAATTTCTCTTTGCGGTGTTTGTAGTCGCGGCGTTTTGTTTGACTATAGGATTTTGCACAAGACTCAGTGCCGTAATTGTTTACTTGGGCTTGATCTCAATTGATGCCCGCAACTCACTCATCTTTACAGGCGCGGATAATGTAATGCGTGTCGAGTCGTTTCTACTTATCTTCAGTCAATGCGGACAGGCACTGTCGGTAGACTTGCTTATCAAACGCTGGTTGAAGAAGGAGCCTTTATGGGCGCCGCCTGACGCAGTAAATCCCTGGGCGCTGCGCCTGTTGCAGGTGCAAATAGCGTTAGTTTATTGGGCGGCTTACTCCGCAAAAATTTGTGGGCAGACGTGGATAGATGGAACTGCTGTTTACTACATCACGCATATTATCGAAGAAAACAAATATGCTCTGCCGTATTTGTACGATCATTTATGGACTGCGCGTATTCTTAGTTGGCTTACGTTGGTCGGTGAATTCGCGCTGTGTATTTTGATTTGGATCAAGGATTTGCGTTTGCCGATTGTAATAGGTGGCATCATCATGCACCTCTTCTTCGACTTCACGCTCATAATTCCGCAATTCCAAACAATTATGATTGCGAGCCTCATGTGCTTCATCGAACCGTCAACGTATGAAAAACTGTGGCGTGCGGTAAAGCCGAAGTTCGTCTCTAAAGCGGAGGTACTGTGAAACTCAAGTTCGTCATACCCACCTTTGGTCTTGCATTGCTGACTTCCTGCACCCCAGCGCCACCGGCTGATCCGCTTTCCGAGGTGCAAAAGGCGGAAGCTTCCGGCGACTTACCTCGCGCGGAGAAGTTGTTGGCAGACATTGCTATGTCAGGTGAAGCCAAGAAAGATTGGTCTACGACTCAGCACGCCTGTTACGCGCTTGCGCGCGTGTATCGCGAAGCCGGTCAACCGGACAAAGCTATTCCTTACTACATCAAATTCATTGACATAAAGAAGAACGAACCAGCCGGCACTTACCACGGCATGGCGTGGAATCTGACAGAGTTAGGAGATCTCTACGCTGCAGCAGGTCAGTGGACATTGGCCATTCCAACTTACAAAGAAGCACTCGACAAGTTGTACGAGTACGCCCGTACTCCAGATACGATTCACGTGTTGAATAAGTTGGCGGTTTGCTATTGGAAAGACAACGACGAAAGCACTGCCAAGCTTAAGTTCGAACAAGCCAAGAAAAATTACGAGCAGTCTATTGCTATGCCGTCGCTTGAACGTAAGCGATCATTCCTTGATGTTACTTACGCCATGATGCTAGATGAATGGGCGCAATTATCAAAGTCCGAAGACATTGCCAAACAGGCTGATTCAATTTGGTCGGAGTTGCGCAAACAAATGCATCTGAGCAATGTTGCGAAAAAACAGACCGTCATAGAATCCGTTGCGAAGCATCTTTGCCAGTCGGGAAAATCACTTGATGCAATGTTCCTTTATGACTGGCTGAACGAAAAGGACATTTCGCATGTGTGGACATTGCGTACGTCATGTCAGCGCGAGAGTAAAAAGCACTATAGCTTAAGTACTACCGACGCGAAAGAAAATCCGTATCTCAAACAATTCACGCTTCTGAAAACCCCACAGGATTGCTTTGATAATCGTCAGAATCTTTGTCAAAACTATGCCTGGTCTGTTCCTGACGAGGCAGCTATAGAGGTTCTGCTGTCTGCTCAGCCGCTAGTTGAAATTGGTGCGGGCACAGGTTATTGGGCGGGGCTGGTGAAAAATGCCGGTGGCGACATCGTTGCTTTTGATGTTGCTCCTGTTCCATCTAAGGGGAATCAGTGGCATATGACCGCCGGAAAACAATTTTTTGATGTTCAGCCCGGTGATGAAACAGCCGTCAGGCGCTTTAGTGATAGGACATTATTTCTAAGTTGGCCTCCGAATACCAATCGCTGTGGATACAACACGCTGCGACTATTTAGAGGAAAGCGATTTATTTACGTCGGAGAAGGTGAAGGCGGCTGCACCGGCACGCAAGAATTTCACGACTTGTTGAAAAAAGAATGGCATCTAGTTAAGCGTCTGGACATTCCGCAATGGCCCGGTGTCTATGATCAGCTCAGCGTTTATGAACGCAATGTGCCAGTGAAAAGCGACACCGCCTGCAATTTGTCCAAACCACTAGGCGAAAAACTGGCGCTAATAGCTGCTAAGTCTCCGGTTGTATTTGATGATATTTGTACTCTGTTGCGCCGTGGAGTGAAGATTGAATTTGTCAAACGTAACGGTGCTTATTTTGATCAAAAAACCAAGACGATTTACGTATCAACAAAATTCAGCGATAGTCACAAACTTCTGGCTTTATCTCACGAATATGCTCATGCCGTACTGAATCCAACCAATAACCCTATTCCAGGAAAAACAGGACGTAAAGAATTCATTTTGCAGGGCTTCGAGCAGGAAGCGGATGCAGTAATACATGAGTTGATGGCGGCGCAAGAGTTAAAAGCAGCTGGTGTGCCGATAGATAAGGCGACAGAGGAACTACTTACTGCCTATCAGCAAAGTGGTCGCGACGCTGTATTGAGATACATTGATTTATCCAAAAATTCGGCCAACGAAGAAGGTTATATCGAACATTTTAGTCATTGGTACGATGAAACCGTTCCGCGCTCATCGGCGAGACCCTAGGAGTTAGTTAATGCGACATCGATTGTTTTCAACGCTTTTGGTTTGTGCAATTATTGCTCTGCCGCTGATGTCTTGCAGTACAACCACGCATTGCTGGGGCACCGCCTTCTCCGAAGCCGAGACACTTGAGCAAAAAGGAGAACTCGATGCTGCCAGCAAAAAGTGGAGTGATGCTCTTGCGTGTTCTGAAAAATATGGAGAGAAAGATTACAGATACACATTGACTTTGCATAACTTAGCCCAATTGCAAAGCAATCTTGGTCGATACGAAGAAGCGCAGCATAACTTTGAGAAGTTAATTGCTATCGAAGACAAGTATCACAAAGGAGAATTTCTGGGACTCGCCTGGAATTTGTCGGAGTTGGGAGATACGTTTTACCAGCAAGGCAAATACAAGGAAGCCATGGAGGCTTACAAGCGTTCTGCCGATATATCGGAAGTCTCAGGACGGATGATCAGTATGGTGTCCAGCACTCGCAAGCTGGCTGACTCGTTTGTGAAGTTGGACAAGCTTGAGCCGGCGGCTCTTATGTATGGTAAGTCCGCAGCATTCGCCAATGAAGTTATTGGTACTCCGCAATTTGTCGATTTCAAATATCCTCTTCTTGATCAGTTGGCTCAAGTGGAATCTGATCAAGCTGACTTATGTAATCAGCGCAAGGGTTACAAGAGTGGTCTTAAATTCGCTCTTGAAGCCGAACGGCATTGGGGACAACTCTACGACTTGACTTACGAACAGAAAAGAGAGCCGATGCCACAAGGAAAACTGGGAGTGTTTCTGCGACCAGTTAACAAACGCACCGGCCCACCGGCAACAATGCTTGCGGAAATTGGACCTGACGTCGTAAATACTTTGGAGAAACTTGCTTACTATTACTGTCATGCAGGCAAATATGCAGAGGCTGAATTATTGTTCGGCAGAATCATCGAGATTTTCAATCAAGTATCGGCAGTTGATAAAGATCTTTTGGTAAAGCGCGATGATTTCATATCGGAAGTCTATCGCAGCTGGCATGCTTGTCATAAGGCTCCTGCTGGATTTATGGAAGCAGAAGAACATTTTCGCCAACAAAATCCAAGCCTACAAAAGGTTGACAATCCGTTTTTGGCAGAGTTTTCCGGCATTAGACATTTGCAGGACTTTTACGAGAAGCGTGTCCACATGCCCCAGGAGTATGCTTGGGCAATTCCAAATTCTGAAGCGTTACTTGAATTGAAAAAATACCAACCCATTTTAGAAGCTGGCGCAGGAACAGGGTATTGGGCTTCGCTGCTGAAGAAGATGGGAGTGGATATTATTGCGTATGACGTTGTCCCTGTTCCCGCTAAAAATAATGCATGGCATTTTAGAGCCAAGAAAAGCTGGTCGGAAGTTTTGGCAGGCGACGAAAGCGTTGTAGAAAAGCATCCGGAAAGAACATTATTTATTTGCTGGCCACCCGGCGAAGACCCTTTTGCATTTCAAGCTCTATCCAAATACAAAGGAAAGACATTTATTTATATCGGTGAAGGACCTGGTGGTTGCAACGGAAACAAAGACTTCTTTTTGTTATTGGCAAAAGATTGGAAACTGAAAAATGTCGTAGTCATTCCACAATGGCCAGGCATTTATGATGCAATGTGTGTGTATGAAAGAAAACACTAATTACTCATTTGATTTAGCAAGGCGCATTGCCCTCAGCTGTGTTGCAGCTATGTTTATTATCTTGGGAGTTACTTTCGGTTCGCCCTATTCGCCTTTGACTTTATCTTGGATTAGTTTATTCAGACCCTTGTTTAGTTGTGTTGGACTATGCAATAACTTTGGTGTGTTTGCACCTGATCCCGCTCAGTACAATCAACAATTTCGGGCAATCGTAACTTTCGGTGATGGTACGACGACTACCTGGCATTTTCCAAGCTTGGTTGACTATAAAAATAGCGACGTGATGAAGCAGCTCAAACTGCCTTGGGTTGAATGGGAATACTACTTGGTTTGGGATCAGCAGAATGCGGTTTTGCTACCCGATGCCGCCAAATACATTGCCTATATTCATCGAAATCCCAAAAATCAGCCAGTGCAGGTGGAGATATTTAGAGACTATCAATATATTTCAGTGCCTGGAAAAATCGATAAAAGGGCCGGTGTTGCCAAATCTGATTCAGTCTTGAAATATGCCGTACAAGAAGAGGATCTCAAATGACTCTTCGCGAATTATGGCTTGCTTGGAATGAATTTTGGTTTGCCCCAGGGTCTCCAATGCCATTAGCCGTGTTTCGGATAGCTATTGGTGTTTTGGTACTCATCTTTTGCTGGTGGATCTCCCCGGAAGCGACACAATTTTTGGGATTGCACCGAATAGTGCAATCGAGCACTGTAGCGCATTGGATGGGCAGTCCTCAATTTGATGTGTTGTCCCTTTTGCCAAAGGATGATTATTGGATTAGTGCAGCGCTCAACTTATTGGCTTTATCCGGAATTTGTTTGATTCTCGGCGTTTTCTCAAGATTGAACGCTCTAATTGTTTATTTGATTATGCTGGCCTTTGACAGTCGCAATCACTTCGTATTAAACACCGGTATCAAAATCATGATTGTGATGACTCTCTTTCTTGTATTCTCTCGTTGTGGTGAAGCCTTATCGTTCAAGAGAATTGCGAGCGTCTGGCGGAAGAAGAACCCTGATTTTGGTCCGGCCAGGGATGGTAGTGTCTTTGCTCTGCGCTTGATGCAGGTGCAAATGGCACTTGTCTATTGGAGCGCTGGATCATGCAAGCTTCATGGCGCTTCTTGGATGGATGGTACTGCTGTTTACTACGCAGCGCATCTAACACAATTTCAACGTTTTACTTCTCCGCTATTGGATCAATTGTGGTTGTGTAGTCTGCTGAGCTTGGGGACACTAGCTTTTGAGTTGTCATTCCCGTTTCTAATTTGGGTTAAGGAGTTGCGCTATCCGCTTCTCTTTGTAGGCGCTCTCTTTCATGCCGGATTAGATTGGGCAATGGTTATACCGCTATTTCAGCCCGTGATGATGGCCGGATATCTTCCATTTATTGAGGCTAAGGATTTTGGACGCATGTTTGATCTCGTAAGATCTTTAGTCGGCAATATATTTGGAGAAAAGGTACGGGTTGCTTACGACGATAAATCTGCAGTGGCTAGCCGATTAGCAGAAACAGTCCGTCGCCTCGATGTTTTTCATTTGACTCAACTAAAGAGTGGAAGTGCTGATTCAAACAACGGACTTACCGTTTCAATTCGAAGCGAAAAAGTGGGAATGTTGCAGGCGGTTCGTGTCCTTTCTCTTCGTTTGCCGTTATTACTTCCTTTGTATCCGGTCACGTTTGCCCCTGGCATCGAAGTAGTTATGAGGCGAATTTTTCAAACCATGCTGCGAGTCTATTAATTGGACATTGGATTTTGCTTTCTTGGAATACTAGCAAAGATAGTAGAAATACTTCAAAAAAAGAGCCCACTCTCGGTCTGGCTGTACGACTGAGAGTGGGCAACTTGCAGAACTTATTGTTCGCAGTCGACTATATGATGGTCTTCAGGTGTCCATGCGGGGAAGGCATCTACTTCAATCCAGGCGGCATCACCTTTCGCTTTGTGCAAAGTACCTGGGTGAACTTTGAATGTCTCGCCTTCGGTAAGGACTTTTTCCTTGAGGTTGAGAACGCAGGACTTATCAGAGTTGTCGTACTCAATAGTCAGTTGTCCTTTGAGCACTGTGTAGACTTCGGTTGTCCGAAGATGGAAGTGCAAAACTGACGCATCGATGACGGCTATCGCTCGACTGCCGCCTTCGATGGGACCTATTTCGCAAATGATTTCCGTTGGATCTTCTTCCGGTAGGCAAATGATTTCCTTTCCGGGGTATTGATCGCGCAACTGTTGCATGACTTGATCTTTGTTCATTAGTTATTTCCTTCAATGGATAGAAGATTTTCGTGAGCCGAGTTAGCCAAGTTTTTGACGCAGTCGAGTACCCAAATGACGTGCCTGTCTGGAATGCGCATCACAAATGGGAAAGTGACCAGGTTGAAAATGATGAAAGGCATAACCAACCAGTAGTTGAGATGAAAAACGAAGAAGAACCAGTACGTTCCAATCCACATCAACGACACTTGCGTCACCCACAGTGGCAACACAAACAGTTGTGGATGGACACGGCTCAATAGTGCAAGATGCTTTTTCAGCATTACCACTGCAATCAGCTGCATGCGCAAGGCAAGCTGTTGGTTGGAAGTTGCTGTCTTCAGGCTACTGGCATATTCAATTGCCAATTTAAGATCGTGCTCAGCTTCGACAAGTGCGTCTGACGCGAGCCAGAGTAGGAGCTGGTCATCTGTCGTATTCTTGATCTCGACGTCAGCCTTGGTTACTTCCAGCCAACCTCGTCGCAAGAGGGGGACGAGTTCCTTTGATGTTTGATGTTTCATTTACATCTTCCTATGTTGAAAACGTTAGTAAGTGCAACGCCTGGCGGCATCGTGCCGTCAGTTAGGGTTTTGTATGAGTTGCTTAGATTGCTACTTGTCTGTTAAAGCCTTGAATTGAAAATTCAAATTGATATGTACGTGAGTTTCACCTTAACTAGAAGTACTAGGACAATTAAACTTGCAGGGTGGGGCAAACACCATGCTGACAACCTAGCGCAGCTTGCGGAAGGAGATGTTAGGACAAGGGCGCATGCAATGCGCCCCTACGACTGATGAGCGATCGATCATTTAGCCGCAAATCTACACTGGCGCGCTAACTGCGAGAACAAACAAATGCACCGCTGTCTGCCTGCTTATAAAAAATTGCATTGATATTAAATGGGAAATTGAGCGAAGTTATAAGTACTTACACGTAGTTTTTCATTTGGTTTCAACACAACGTATTTAGCTGAAAAGCAAATCCAGTAGTTAGTTTTCAAAAAAGTTTCAAGGTCTGGTTAGCCCTCGGGTGCTGCCGGGCCTTTTTAGTTATCCCGATATTCAAACGATTGCAGGTTTGCAGTCGCTGAGGAGGCTTTATGTTTCCGGTAGATTTACTGCACCTTCACCCCGCGGTGTATGGCGCATTTTCGCTTAGCTTGATCGCTGGGTACGACCTAATTCAGACAGAACACACTATTCGCCGCAACTTCCCTGTTATTGGTCGTGCTCGTTGGATTTTTGAAATGCTGGGACCGGAGCTAAGGCAATATCTCTACAT
This sequence comes from Candidatus Obscuribacterales bacterium, assembly GCA_019744775.1. Classification (NCBI taxonomy): domain Bacteria; kingdom Bacillati; phylum Candidatus Melainabacteria; order Candidatus Obscuribacterales; species Candidatus Obscuribacterales bacterium. Next base: position 665,586 of record JAIETZ010000002.1, on the reverse strand, counting down.
GGGCGACCGTGAGGAGAGGCCGTTTGACCGAGTCACCAGATCGTATGTTTATGCCACCGCCAAAGGTCAGAACAACAAAATCGGTTTTGGCACCCAGCGAGATTACACAGCCCCTGGCGAAGTGCAGTTCTTGCCGAGTATGTTTCCCATCGCGGAAGCAAAAATGCCAAAAACTTTTACACCAATCGTAATTGGTCCCAAGCGGCGCAATCCATACTTCTGCACTTCCAGAATTGGTGTTGCAGATATGAGCTTCGGAGCACTTTCACAAGAAGCCGTCATGGCTTTGAGAAAGGGCGCGACATTAGCTGGTATTCACATGTGTACCGGTGAAGGAGGCTTGACCGACTACCATTTGGATGAGGACGGACTTGTGATGGCCGAAATCGGTCCGGCAAAATTTGGTTATCGAACTCTCGATGGCAAGTTGTGTATGGACAAAGTGCGCAAGGTTGCCGCCCTCAAGCAAGTCGTAAGCCTCCACCTGAAGCTGGCTCAAGGAGCAAAACCTGGGGCCGGTGGCATGCTGCCCAAAGAAAAAATCACGGAAGAGATTGCTCGAATCCGTGGAATTCGCAAGGGTGTAGACTGCATCTCGCCAAATACTTGGGAAGAATTCTCCGACATCGTTAGCCTCTGCGAAATGCTAACGATGCTGCAAGAGGAAACAGGCAAACCAGTCGGCATAAAGATAGTAGTCGGCAACAAACGCTATGTTGAGTTGCTGGCTATGTACATGAAGCTCACAGGAAAAGGTCCGGATTACATCATCATCGACGGTGGTGAAGGTGGCACGGGCGCTGCTCCAATGATGCTTGCCGATTATGTCGGCATGTCAATCGAACATGCTCTGCCGATTGTGGATAACATCTTCCGCAAGCTCGGCATCAGAGACGAAGTGACCCTCATTTCCTCTGGTAAAGTCGCAACTCCTGCAGATGTTGCTAGACACTTAGCGTTGGGCGCCGATCTGGTGCACATTGCGCGCGCCTTTTTGCTTTCTATTGGTTGTATTCAGGCTCGCAAATGTCATAACAACCACTGTCCAACAGGCATCACTACGCAAAATAAGTGGTTGCGCCGAGGACTTGATCCGGAAAGCAAGGGCATTCGTGCCTTTAACTACGCAGATGGACTAGCCAAGGAATTGCGGTTGCTGATGGCAGTATGCGGAGTCAGGGAAACGTGGCAAATGAATCGGCGAATGCTCGTCATGGTCACCGCACCTGGCGAGGTGAGACGATTCGACAGTGTACACCTGCATCCATACCCAATTGGAGCAGATGGTCCACGTAACATGGTGACTATCGACAATCTTGAGGAGTATCGAGCTAGATGGAAAATCACTGAGACCATCGACATTCCCACTCAGGCGGAACTCGAATCGCGTCTTGATGAGCTGCTTGAAAAAGAAAAGCAATTGACCGTTGCCGACAATCTGAAGAGATTGGCAACTGACGCAGTCAACCTTGCCAGACAAGCAGACATCGTGCATCCTCATGATGACGGCGAAAGCCCGGATATCGATTTGCTTGATCAAATCAAGCAATAGGCACAAGAAAGAGGAAGTGAACCACTTCCTCTTTCTCTGTTCTGTAATATACTATCGAATGTAGCAACAGCGAAAAAGAAAGTACTGCGTAGGGGCGCATTGCATGCGCCCTTTTGTCATTCTCGGAACGCGGTGAAAGGATAGGAGTGTTGCCACCCCTATCCTTTCGTTGGACGCTAAGCTTCCGCTGTAGCGGTGTCGGGAACACCGTGTTTTACTGTGTAGCCGTAATGGAAGTACGACTCAACAGTGTCACCATAGTTCCTCCTTGCTACGAGCTTGTACGCGCGGTACAAGTCGAGCAGATTTGGTCTGTTCTCTTTGAGGATGCTGATGACAATCTTGCGGATGGTCACCATGGCAAGGCATACTTCTCGAAGAACTTTACGGAAAATGAGATGCTTTGCGGCAGTGCTCATTTCCGGAGTGATGGACTTTTCGTATTCGCCTTTCACCCAGGCTTTGAGTGTGTGAAGTGTCAAGGCATCCAGCTTTTCGCCGATGTCGTGCTCTTCTGTGCTCTCGTCCATTGGGTAAGTCCACTCGTTTTCCATCACTCGAATGGGTTCACCAAAAGCGAGTTTGGCGAGTTCACCCTTCATGCCGAAAAAGGTTTCAGGCGTGAGTTCAACACGAAGCTTGTCGCCAGGTGGCAACTTCTCCATGGTGTCCAGCATATCCAAGATGGTGAAGCAGAACGCATCCACGTCACCGTCGTGTTCGCCGACTCCTGCCATGAATGAGCCGGTGATACGCTTGCCTTTGGCTTTTTGGATTTGGTCATCTTCCTTGTGACCTCTTTCGTGGTAGATCACATGTTGAATAACCAAAAGGTGGCGCCCGTTGGCCACGACATTGCGGACACGCAATCCAAAGCCAATTACTCCGGCCGATGGAAAATAGGCAGCATTATCTGTGATATTCTGCCTAAACATTTCCTTCAGACCGATGTAAGCTTTGGTTAGTTTGTCCGGTACAGGACTGCCAGTAAGCGCGTGACGTTCTGCGCACGAGTTAAGTGCGTAGAATGCAATCACGGCTGCCTGTTCTGAAGAACCAAGCTCGTGGATCAATCCATTATTGGTGGCTTGCAATATTGTGTTGGCATTACCTTGATCTTTTGGATCGTAGTAGATCTCAACCTTCTTGTTAGCCAGCTTGGCTTTACCCGTTTTTTCATCCTTTTCGAACATGGTGTCGGGAAGCTCAAATACACGAGTCTGCAGAATCGCTTCTTGTACGTTGCCTGCGGTTGGCTCCATCAAAAAGCCCTTCACGTGCATGTAGTAGTTGAGATCCTGACCGAAGACGGCTTTCCCGTGTGAATCGATAATCACCTCAACAGGAATTGATATATCCGGTTGAAGTGGATCAATGAATCGCAGGAAGATACGTTGAATCGGCTTGAGCATGTCTTCTCCGGGTGGAGAATTCAATTGGACTTGATAGCCACCTTCATCTTCAGCCAGTTCGCAACGAATGCGCTTGTCTTTGAGCTTCAGTCCTTTGCGCGCAGCTTTCTCGGCTTTCTTAATAGCAAGTCGTTTGCTAAGAGAAAGCGATGCTGTTGTGTCCAGAGGCAACTTTTCAGTGTTGTCTACAATTCGCCAGGCGGTCCAAGTGCCATCGCTATTTTCATTTGCGTTGATAGCGAATTTACCACCGTGAACCAGCCTGTTTCTGTCCACCTGTTGAGCGCCGGCGTAGGTACCTAAATTGCCTTGCTCTTTGAAGAGAGGCAAAGCACGCATGGTCGTAATTGCTCCTGGACTATCGAGTTGGCAAAGGTCACGAATTGTCGCGTCGTTAGCAACGATATTAAGCAACTCTTCAGGTGAGTTTGCTCGATAGGGCAATCCCTTGTGATTGATAATTTCTTCGATGCGTCCGTCAAAGCCATAGATGATTTCCGTGCCGTCGTGCTCGACTATGTAAGCATCTCCTTTTGCTTTTAGTTCATCTGACGGCTTGCTTCCTTGTTTTGGTGTGTAGTCACCGAGGAAGATTCTGTTGCGGCGGCGTGGTTGATTGCGTTGTGACATAATGTTTTTCCTCTTTTGTGAAAATCTCGGCAACAGAAAGCCCCGAGTCTGAGACCCAGGGCTTGTTATTGATTTGGTTGTAATTAATATCGTGTGCGTTGTGCGATGACGGTGCAGGCTAAGCGTTGGACGTGATCGCCTGCGGCATTAACGAATGTGCTCTGCCATTCTTGATAGAACGCGACATTCAGCGGAGAGAGAAAGTTAGTCAACTCCTCTTTGCTGAATGACAGAACCATCGGCTCATCTCGTGATTGTCCCGGCAGCAAAAGAAAGAAATCTGCGACGAGTACTCCTTGCGGAATAAGCGAGGCGAGAATTTGCGACCAGACAAAGACGAAATGTTCACGTGGACAATAGGGCAGAGCTAGTGCCGCGTTGATAAGTGTTGTTGGTGACCAGTCGGTATTTTCAAACGACGCCACCTGGGCGCGCAGCAACTTGCTGTCTGTTGAGGCGCGCAATTTGTCGATGACATATTCATTGGCATCAACAGCAAGGACACTGAATTCTTCTGCAAGCAGCCTTTTAGTATCACGTCCAAATCCGCAACCTAAATCAATTGCGTGACCTGGAAGTGATACAGTTGTTTCTTCATAGAGAAGTTGAATGGTTTGTAGGAGTGCAGGACTCGGTTGTTGTTGACTTACGGCTGTGCAGTAGAGTTCTCCCCAGTCTTTTTCGTTGTCGTTTTGCATAATGATTACGACCTCCTCCCGTGCTTGAGAAAGGATTTGATCTGTCGAACCGCCTTTTGGATATCGGCTTCGTTTGGCTCGATGTTCCAGCACTCGAGTCCTTCGATACCTTCTTTGCCTTCGTCTGTGAGAGGTAGAATCTCCCCCCGGTTGAGTACGCAGATGTCAGCGTATATGTTGCCTTCCTGGATGCCGATCTTGAGTCCGCCTTCATGGTCAGGCGTAACAATGCCTTTGCAAAAACCAATGCTGTGCTGAAAACGAACTATCTTTTCAATCCAATTTTGAGCCCAAGGATTTGGAGGATCAGATTCGAGTCCGTCCCAGTTGTGTCTGAGGTCGGCGGTTTTTTTGATTTCGGCAAGCTGCTCTTCCAGCCAATTGTCTTTGTGTTGTTTTGACATCTAGCGACTCCTGAGATGAAGGCAGACAAAGAGGAATGCACTAGATGCACTTCTCTTTTGTCTGCGTGTGTATATGACTATTTGATTGTTCGATGCGGGATATAGGCGCTTGCTTCATCAGCTAGTTTGATAGCGTCACGTCCGCCTTGCGATATTTCGGCAGCTAATTTGTTGAGAATTTCCTTCTTACCTTTGCTGCCTGCTGCTTTGTATTGCGGATACCAATCGAGCAAATTGATTGGCTCGCCGATGTGCACGAATGCAATGCTCTTGCCTTTAACGCTGATTGCTCCGAAGTGCTCTAACTCTAAAGTATCGAGAACTTCGCCGAACCGCTCCTGTGTCATGTTTTCTTTGACGTAGCCGTCACGAATATCGATGAACAGTTGTACGGTTCTCATCATTTCGTAAACACAGGACATAGCTTCTGCTTGTCGTCTATCGAGAGAACACTCGTAAGCGCACATTTTTTCCTCATTTTGGAAAATGCGGGTGTCAATAGCGTTTCTCACGAAGCGTAGTCGATCGATGGTTGCGACCTCTGGCACTTCAACGTCCAGTATGCGACCTACATCTGCAAGGATTTTGTTGCGCAGAAAGGATATTTGCTCCATGGAGTTTTCCCCTTCTTTCGGAGCCACCTTGTAGACTTTTTGCAAGATCGCCAGGGTGTGGAGACATACCGTACGCAGTCTTGTATACAAATCGCCTTCGGAAGGAAGACCAAGATTTGCTTCCAAGCTTTGAAGAGATTGTTCATAAGCAGGCTGATTGTCGTCTAGGTTGCGGAATTTAGTGCCAACTCGAGGGATGTAGATGGGCTCGAGTCTTCCTTCCTTGTCCAGCTGTTGCAGAGCCCAGAAAGCTAGGCGAATCCACCCTGGCTCACAATCGAGTGGCTCGTCATTCTTGCTGTTGATTTCGCCTTCGCGATAAATGACTAGCTTTTGCTTGTTGTCGACCAGAAGTTTCACTGTGCAGTCGAATGACTCACGGTCGGCAGCTCCGCGCACAACCGAATAACATCCCACGTTCTGCATCATTTCGCCCCGCTTGCCTTTATCTTCATCGAAGACTTCGCGGGCAGCCAAATAATTGAAGTATTCTCCAGCCATCAAACCGACTGTGAATGCAACTTCGGGATCTTTTCGGCTGGGATGGTTGAACGGCAGGATGCAACGCTTGCCTTTTAGATCCTTCAATCGCTGAAGGCTGCCTTCGGTGAGTCGGACGTCCATAACGCTGAAGTCGTTCTTCAGCCTAAATGGTACGAAGAAGCGAGCCAGGAATTTTAGAAAACGGCTGTCCTTGGGAGGACGAAAATCCATGAGAGTGGTCCGAAGTTCACGAGCTTCTGCGACAGACTTGAAAGGCTTAACGGGGCGACGAACAGATTTGTTCTGTGACATGTTCATTTTCCTCATGTGAATGGGGTGCGTTTAATTGCAAACTCGAAAGGCTCAAAGCAAATTGCCTTGAGCCTGTAACGAGCTTTAATTAACTGAGTTGGGTGAAAAAACGTGTTTCCCCGAAGTTCGAGAAGAACTTCAGTTAGATTCGGAATTAGCTATTGAATGGGTGCTATAGCTGTTGCTTGAAAGAAAGATCTATTGGAAACGATGCTTAGAACTTCTCTCTTTTGACGTTCTATTTTCAATTGAATTTTTCGTAGAAATATCAATTGCAGCGGCGAGGATGCTCTCGCGAAGCTAGCGTGGATTCTAATGTTGGGTCTGTGAAACGGGCGCATGCAATGCGCCCCTACTAGGACAAATGTCGATGTCGCCAGTCGAATATTAGACGGAGCGCTAACCGCGCTAAGACTTTTGTGAGTGAAAAGTGGGGTAATTCCCCATTAATTTGAAATTGCTCTCAAATTGCATTTCAAGCACTATTGCTTGTATTCATTCTATTTGTATATGGTGGAAACAAGTGTTTCTTTTTCATTTCAAAGATTTACCTAGCAAATAACGTAAAGCCTCAGCTCTAGAGCAATAACAAGTCCAAGTAGCAATTAATTAGCTGCGTGGACTTTGCCGTTGTTTTGGGTTGGGGCTTTTTTATTTGCGGGTGGCGCAACAGTGTTTGCGTTGCCTAGCCCACACAGTAACTCACAGCTGGTTGCGCGGTGTTGATCGAGGGTCGCTTTGGCGACTCTTGGTTTTGCTGTGCAATCGAGGAAGAGGTTAATGTCAGCATCAAAAGAAAAATCGAATATCGGGGTTCAGCAGTGTTCGTTTGCCCAGTTAACTGGCGCAAGTGGCAGTCAGAAGCCCTGCAATGTTCAACAACTCTCCGAGGACCTATACGTCTGCTACGGATGCGAGCGGTATTCGACCGCAATCCCGGCTGATTGTGCAGGTGTCTTCGAAGAGGTCGACGGAGCACGCGTACTGATAGCAAGCTTTATCAGTGGCGAAATTGCTTCACCAAGTTACCGTCCGTTGTCCTTGGTTCGCCATAGGAACAACATGGATCAGCACACCAAAAATGCTGAATTTATGGACGGTGATGGGGTAGACCCGACCTGGTATGACTATATGCATCTGGAGTTTTCCGGCGGTTTGCACATGACTGTAAACACACGTGACCGGGAAGCTGCAGAGCAAGTTACACCATTAGGTGTTCCATTTAACCGTGATTTGGTTGAAGCATATATCGGAACTCTCGGCGATGAAGAATTTCATGCGGCAGAGAAGTTGCTTGCTAATGGCTGGATGTTTACGGAAGCAATTCCGGCAATTCCAGATCAGAGCTACGCGCACATCGTCTTTTGGAAAGGACATGAGCGCAATTACACGCATCCCGACGGCACAGTGAAGACTGTGCGCAAGGGGATCAGGGCGAGAATCGAGAAGGGTATGTAACTCTTCATCGATGAATCGTTTGCGCTCTTATCGCGGGGCCCTCTTGAATGGCCCCGCTGGGAGTTGTTTATGGATACATCAAACGACGCCCCGTTTGCTTATGGAAAGCAAGCTAGGGGTGGACAACAACACAAGGCCATCGGCCTTGATATGTGGTGGACGCTTGCAAAAATTGTTCGCGAAAGTGAGTTTTGGAATAAAGCAGACGTAAGGGGCGTAGTAGAACCCTTGCTGTTGCTCAAAGCTGAACTAGGGCTTTCAATTCCGGCGCTGGCGTCGAAACAAGAACAAATTGATGCGTGGCTCATCTACTTCTGGTGTACGGCCTACGTCAAAGGCGATGAAAAAGCTTTTCTCGAGAAACTCGCGCAAAGTCTTCAATTCCTCGAAGTTGAATGTAAGGTGACACCCGCCGCGATAAAGAAGCTGAAACAGATCACGACTCAGGAAAGAAAAGATTTCCACGTTTTCCCCGATGTGCCGGGTGCGCTCGAAGCGCTCAAGGAGCAGGGTTATACGTTGGCTCTTATGCCTAACCAATCGCAATTCAACAGCGAGAAGTACCTGGGTAGTGTGATGGGTCAGGACATAGACAAAGTCTATTGGTCGTATGAGCTGGGTTTGGCAAAACCAGAGCCGGCCTACTTCAAAGCAGTGCTGAAAGATCTCGGCATTAAACCAGAGGAATTCCTCTTCGTTGACGATCAGCCGTTGAACCTACTTGCCGCTCGCGCTCTGGGCATCGACGTAGTGCGCATTGAACGCGAAGGCAGAGTTCTCAAACCCGAGCTGTTGGCAATGGTGGCGGATATTCCTGTGATCAAGACTTTGTCTGAACTGGTTGAAGGACTCAAACCCCGGCGTCGCTGACGCTGGGGTTTTCCCTTTCAAATACAAAGGAGAACGAATGGTATTTACTCACGAAGTAAAAACAAATGTTCTAGTTGACCTTGCCAAAGTGGCCAAACTGTGTCAACAGCACGGCTTGCCGGGCTGGGCGAAGACAATCACTAGTCAATTGATGGCTAAGGTCAGAAACTATCAAGAACCCGATGGTCAAAATCCAGTTGATGCCTTACAAGGCAAAGGCGGTGCTACCGTCGAGACGTTTGAGCTGATGTTTTGCAATGAGCTCAGTCGGTACATTGATGTAATGCCTCTCGATAGAGACAGAATCCATCAAGCGATTCCTCCATTTGAGTATTTAAATCACCTGGTAATAGCGCATCTCGCACCCATTGAACAGGTAGTGTTTCACATGCTCAAAGCGAAGAATCTTTCCCGTGTACGCGGACACAGACAGTGTCTGAAATCGGGTGTTCCATTGGAATACTTGCATACGATCATTCATGCCTACCACAACAAATCCCTATTGCTGGGATTCATATTGGGCATTGACGATGGTTCTAACATGCAAGATAAGCTGCGTGACATTGATAAGCGCGACAAGCGATACAAAGAGTACGAGAGACTCTGCAACAGAACTCTGTTCCTGTACGAACAGTACACAGCGTATCCATCAGATGAAATCGATCGTGTGTGCAGGTACTACACGAGAAACTGTTGGGGACGACCATACGATCCAGAAGCAGCAGCCAAAATGGCTGAGCAGGCTCTGCAAGCCAATCAACAAGAGCAGTAGGACACAAAATACAAGGGAGTAAACGAATGTCAAACTCGCAAGACTCAAACGAAAAACCTAAAAATAGCGAAGACTTTCAATACATCGAAGTCATAAGTCGGCTGCTGGGTTGCACGCCCGCACAGGCTGTTTCGATAGCGCTCAAGGCAAAAGCCGAGGAACTGACCCAAGCGAAGAAGACGCAATGCACGCAGCATTACGAGCCGTCCCGTCACTAGGGGCAATGAATTTTAGTTGGAAATTGATCAATCTTAAGAGGTGAGGCAAGTCTTCACCTCTTTGTTTTTGAAGGAGGTGAGGGCGATGGTTCTCGATGATTTGAACAGATATTACCTGCTCCTCAATTTCATGATGGAGCAAAATGATCAGGAAGGCATTGAAGCTGTCATCAATGACATTAGTCAAGACGGTGATTTTGTCTACTTGAGACAACTCGCTTATCGAATTGAATGCAATGCGCAAACAATCGATCAAGCTGATGATTTCGATCTTCTAGCGGTTGAGCGTGAAATCCACGAGCTGAGACGTGTTGCCCTCCTGAGACAGGCTTTGCGTCGCTATCAGGTTGCCGAAAAGCTTTGGAGAAAGGTTGGTCTAGCCGGAACGCCGGGTGCCGTCCGTTGTCTCGAAGGTCAAATTCGCGTTTTGGAACAACAAAGTGATCGCAAGACTGCCGCTGCGCTTTATGACGTACTTTGCAAGGAATTGTCGAAGTACTCAAGCCAATATCAGAATGTGGCAAACCAGTTGAACAACTGCGTCGAAATGCTCATCGATGATGAAGCATGGAGCGAAGCCGAAAAGGTAGCTAAGACTGCCTACGTTGCCAGCATTCAGGCATGGCGCTCGGCATCACATCCATTCACACAGATTTCTTTGCAGAACCTTCGATACGTTTTGAAGAAGCTTGGCAAGGAATCACTCGCTGCCCGTGTTCGTGACTTCTCTGAAAAGAAGAAAAATGAAGGGACTGCTGACGAGCAGTCCCGGTGCGGGTGCAGCCATCAGGAAAGGAGGGGGACATGAAAACTCTGCTAATTGACGACAAAAGAGAAATCGAAGCCACCCGAGTCGCTCGTACATTCCACGACGGAATTCGGGCGCTCACGGAAGGTGGCTGGGATGTCCTTTATCTAGACCACGACTTGGCCGACTTCACGGGCTCCCATCTAGTCCGGCGACCTGAAAACAAAAAAGAATGGACTGGCTATGACGTTATGTGCTGGCTCGAAGAGTTTCCTCAATATCTTCCTGCACATATCGAAATAGTCAGCTCCAATCCTGTCGGCGTGGAGAGAATGCGCCAGGTGATCAGAAAGCTGTATCCGCGCTAACACACCAAAGGAGGTGAGCAAGATGAGCAAATTGCGAATTGTCGATTACGACAAGGACAAACCAACCGTGTTCATTGATTTGAACGAAACATTGATAACGAGTCTGATGTGGAATGAAAGGCAAAAAGCAACGAAGCTTGGCTTGTCATTTCCTCGTCCTGGAATATTGGTTGAAGGCATAACGCATTGGCTACGTCCTGATGCTGAGCAGTTTCTCAAAGAGTTAACTGCAAAAGGCTATCAACTGTTCATTCTGACGCGAGGTCCGCACCCGTATCAGGCAAAAGTTATTGACCAATTGGGACTCTCGCAGTATTTCCTGCAAGTCCTTGGTCGCAAACACTACGACAAGCGAAAGCTTCAATACACGACTAGCTGCATCCCAAGACCAAAGTATTTCGTCTTAATCGACGATGCTGACTTGAACAATGATATCGAATTGCGCTCCATCACCAAACTCCAGGGGCTCGGACTTAAGTTGCCGAGCAATTACGAGTATTGGACGGCTGCGCACAAATCATTGGCCGATAGGCACTTTGTCTTGTGCGATAGCTGGGCGATTGAGCAGCTGAGAGATCTGGACTCCGATCCACCATCGCTTTTGCCGTATATCACGGTGATTGAGGAGAAGCTTCAGAACCAGGCTCACAACTCATAGGACGAAAAAAACAAAAGCAGTGTCTGGTCGCAGATGCCTCCAGTCTTCACTTTTGTATTGGAGAAATTGCCATTTTTTAGAGGTATAGAAACATGAACAAGAACATATTTATTGGTGCGGCGTGGCCATATGGCAACGGTTCGCTCCACTTAGGGCATATAGCTGCCTTGGTTGGATCTGATGTCCTGGCTCGTTATCACCGAGCTAAAGGAGACCGTGTGTTATTTGTGTCTGGTACTGATTGCCACGGTACACCAATTACGGTTAGAGCTGAGAAGGAAGGAGTTGACCCGGCAGAAATTGCCAGTCGGTATCACGAGGAGTTTCGCAAGACTCTTATTGACCAACTGAATTTCAGCTTCGATATTTACTCCGCAACGAGCTCGGACTTGCATAAACGCGTAGTCCAGAAGTTCTTTCTGGAGTTGGTTGAAAGAAAGCTGTTGGTGCCTAGTCTACAAAGTCTGCCTTATTGCGCTAAGTGTGTTCGCTTTGTGCCGGACAGACTGCTCTTGGGAACTTGTCCTGGCTGCCGGAGTAAATTAGCGAAAGGCGATCAATGTGATGATTGCACCGCTACGTTTACGTCTGAGGAGTTGGTAAATCCATACTGCAAGGTGTGTGGAAGCAAGCCAGAATGGAAAACTTCCGAGCACTACTTCCTGCGTTTGTCTGCTTTGCAAAGTGAAGTGGCTGAGTGGATTGCTGCTAGTTCGGCACAATGGAGGCCGAATGCGATAGCTACCGCTCTTAAATTCGCAAAAGAAGGATTTGAAGATCGGGCGGTGACACGTGACTTGCAGTGGGGTGTGGAAGTCCCAGTCCCCGGCTTTGAGAAAAAACGGATATATGTCTGGTTTGAAGCTGTACTGGGATATATCTCTGCGTCCATGCAGTATGGACAGAGCATCGGGCAGCCGGAATTGTGGAAAGAATTTTGGTGTAATGATTCTTCCCAGCATTCATATTTCCATGGAAAGGACAATGTGTTCTTTCACACGGTAATATGGCCGGCGATCTTAATTGGTTTGGGAAACTTGCATCTCCCGGACCGAATTCTCTCTACGGAATATCTGCTTTCCGGCGAGGCGAAGTTTTCCAAAAGCTCTACTAATGGAATCGATGGCGCAACCGCGTTGCAACTGTTTCCTGCCGATGTCTTGAGGTATTTTCTTTTGGCCTACGGACCGGAACAGTCGGACACGGAGTTTTCCCTAAAACGAGTAGCTGAGATTCTGGATGTTGATCTAATTGGAAAATTTGGCAACCTGGTAAATCGAGTGGCAAGTTTGGCCAGGAGACATTTTGCTGACGGATTGCCATACCCGGTATCTCTTAGTGATGCGCAATCGGCCCTGATTAATGAAGCGGAGAGTTCTTTTAATGATGTTGGGCGGCATGTCGAAGCCGGCAACTTCAAGAAGTCCATCCGTGTTTTTCTGGAACTGGTTCAATCGACCAACAGATTTCTGACGGTACAACAACCGTGGAAGACTGTCACTAGCGATAGAGCACAAGCGGGCAACGACCTCGCTGTGGCTATACAGGTTGTGAGAGCCCTAACAATCATTGCTGAACCGTTTATTCCAACTTCTGCAGCTTACTTAGGTCCACTTGTGGGACTCGAGAAGCTTGATTGGGAGTATCCAGCTCCGATTGATCAATTGGTAGTTGGTGAAATAAAGCCGCTGTTCAGCAAGGTGAGTTTGTAAGTTGGAAACATTAATCAGTAGCAACGACCCCACTTCATATGAAGTGGGGTCGTTTGTGCAAAGGAGATATTATGGATACTGAGAAATTTATACTGGGACCAAATAATAAAGCGGAGGCTTTGAAAAATCTTCAACGCGCTGTCGAAATTGGCATGAATTTCAAGTTGCAGGAATCTGTAGCGTCAAAGTCAATTTCAGCAGATGACGTGTCTCGCATCATAACCACGCTTGATAGAGATCCGGCATCAATGGATGATTTGTTCAGGGAATTCGAGGAATTGGTTTTGCCATTTTGCACGAATTTTGCCAGCCCCCGATTCATGGGTTTCCCTGATGCCGCAAATTCAGTGGCATCAATTTCCGGAGCTGTCATTGCGGACTTTTTGCAGCAGAATTTGATAAACCAAAGTTTCTGTGGGCCGTCAGCAACATTTGTTGAAATCGCTGTGCTGCAGTGGCTTAGAGAAGCCGTTGGGTACGATACTTATCCTATAGGCAACATTTGGGATGTCGGAGGGGTAGTCACATCTGGTGGCACTCTCAGTAATGCTTTGGCTATGATGCTTGCACGAGAGGCGCATGGTGAAGACGTCATGAATAAGGGCGTCTCACCCGGATCGCGGTTTCGTATTGTTATTCCTGAAGGCATTGGACATTATTCTGTTCGTGCAGCACAACGTTGGCTTGGCTGTGGCAATCAGTTGCTTCAGGTAAAAACGAACGGTTACAAATACGACCTGAAGTCTCTCGAGCAGACTTTGAAAGCGCATAAGGGGCAAATCATGGCTGTTGTTGCCTATGCTGGTGACAGCAGAACGATGACAGTGGAGGATTTTGAATCCGTGCATGATTTAGTTCGTGATATCGACCCTGGCATTTGGCTGCATGCTGATGCTTGTCACGGATTCTCTCTCGGATTTAGTCCTGTTCTGAAAGAGCGAATTCGCGGTATCGAGAAATTCGACAGTGTGACGACGGATCCTCACAAGGTTCTGCTGACGCCGTATGTTGTAAGCACGCTGCTCGTGCGAGAACCGCAGAAGATGCAGTTGATAACGACTACTTCGGACTTGATCATGTCGGAAGATTTTGCGTTCGGGCAGATTACACCATTCCTGGGCAGTCGCAGTTGGAACTCTTTGAAATTGTGGTTTATGATGAAGAACTTCGGCAAGAGTGGATTGGCGGAGCTTATTGAGCGTCGATGCGCACTTGCAAAATATCTTCATGGCAAGTTAAAAGAGGACAAAGATTTCATTACTCTGAACGAGCCTGAGATTAACGCTGTTGCCTTTATTTACGATGGCAACGGTGCACTTGGAACGGTGGCAGAGATGAATGCGATTAGCAGGGCTGTACATAAGCGAATATTGCAAGAAGGCAAATATCATCTTCATCAATTCAGTATTCCTGATGATGGAGTTATATGTCCGGGAGCCGTCATTTATCCGCTTAGATTCATGTGCGGTAATCCCTTGACCACAGAATCGGAAATTGACGCAATGGTTGAGTACGTGCGCTTGCTATGTCGACAGGAATCCGAAAAGCAATCTCGCCAGGTGGTGAGCGCCCTGTCGGCAGGATTAGGCAATTCGTTTGCGCCGTTACAAGAGGGCACCCTAAGTGCCAGCGAATACAATCCGCTTATCGCTTCATTGCTGCGGCAAATTGACGCGGCGATTGGGGATAAAACACCTTACTTTGTCTGCGTTTATGGCTCAATGGCATACGGTGCACAACGTCGCAGTTCTGACATTGATGTCTTTGTCGCTGTACCTAAAGTGACAAAAGCACTGACCAATTTGATTGGAAAAACAGTCCGAGCCTTTCATAATGGAAATGGCTTGACGATAGATAACGAAGTGCCTTTTCGAAACAAGCTCTGTGTAAGCTTGGACGATTTGCGCGCAGCCGTTAACCTGTCTGGACTTCAACTTGGCGCCCATGGATCTATAGAGATTCCGCCGGTTAAGAAATCAAAAGAGTTCTTAGGGTCCATTCAAATCAGACATCGTCTGTTGTTTAATGCGTTGACCACACCCCATGTAACTGGTGGCACATTGGCGGCTGAGGGTTTTGTTTTTGCTGCCCAGCAAAACCTTAGCCTTCTGTCTTACGATCTTTGTGCCAGTCGATCGCTTTTGCCCACGTTTGAGAACAGGATGTCGGCCCTTCTCGCTGGCACGGATGGAGCAACAGGTGAAGATTACTTGGGTTATAAAAATTATCCCAAAGTAATCGAAAACATAGCCTCTATCTTGCGAGCACAGGAGCTGCCAATTGATTCCGCCGCCGAATTGCTCAGCTCTCTCAAAATGAGAAGTCTAGGTATGTGAGGAGATTTTTTCTCCAATCGACCAACCCCGATTGTGGGACAGTTCATAGAATAGACCAAAATCCGGAGAGGAAAGTTCAAATCGAAGCAACTCTTCCATTCCGTGCAGGAGGTCCAAGGTCTGTGATAATTGTTCTCCTTTTAGATTGAGGGCTAGCGATGTGTGGAACAGCATATTCGCTCCCTCAAACTGGTCGGGCTCTACTCCGAACGGTTTCAGGATTGATAGAAGCTTGTGATGCAGCATGTTTAGTTCATCAGTGGGGTTGATCTTGAGAAAGACTGCTCCAGTGGGAAAGCTTCCTAAGCCATTGGCAGACAATGTTATTGCTTTTTGATTACTTAGAACTTCTCTGATTGCATCTAAAGCACCGACCATGTTATCCACACGAAAGGGACGTTTGATGGTGACGTGAGGACTTTGAGTCAATCCGTCACAATTGGATGTGGATTGTGCAATTTGCAACTGCAGTTTTCTAGCCTGATTGTAAAAATTAGTGGGGTATAGAATTCCAACACCAACTTTCGGAAGGTAGCTTTCGTTATTTGTCTGTCCCATTCGTGTTCCTCTGGATAATTCTTAATCACTTCCTGAATGATGAAGATGAGTAATTATAACTCTATGAGCGGCAATCGTTTAGACTAGGTTATATGGCTAGGTAGGCATATGCAACATCAATTGATTCTTTTTCGACATGGTCAAACAGACTGGAATAAAGCTGGCAGATGGCAAGGGCATGCTGATATACCTTTGAATGACTTAGGCAGAGAGCAAGCGAAGTTGCTGGCTGGTCTGTTGGCGGACACTAAAATAGAGTGCATTGTTAGCAGCGATCTACTTCGAGCTGTGGAAACAGCAGAGGCAGTTGCTGAAAGGCTACACATATCAATATTTCGCACCCCACATTTACGCGAATTTGATGCCGGGAAGGCAGAAGGGCTAACTGTTGCTGAAATTGAAAGTAAGTTAGGATTCAAAAAGCTGCCTGAGATGGATGATGACGACTTCAGTCAAACCTTACCATTTGTGGAAACGGTTGCTGCAGTTCATGAACGGGCAAGTTCCGCATTGCTTCAATTTCTTTGGAAGCACAAGTACAGTCAAATAGGTGTAGCAACGCATAGCGCTGTCATTAAGACGCTACTGCGCTCCTGTGTCAATTATCCCGGTCAAATGCCTAAAATCGGCAATTGTTGTGCGTATCGTCTAACGATCAGTAGTGCGGATAATTCTCTAATTTTCGCAGGTGCCATCGACCAGCAATAGGCTGATTAACATCGGACGCCAATCGCCTGGAATATTCAATTCCAGACGATTGGTCGATGCCGTTTGGGTGCTTGAAGGGATATGCGCAAATAATTCGACAGTTGAAAAACAAATGGAGGAGTTGTAATGGCAACTAAATTCACGATAGAAACAAAACGACGCGAAGAGCGCGAGATTCTCAACTATCGGCATGTGTGTCCGGATCAAATCGGTCGTCATTTGCTGAGAGTGGACAACATTGATTTGATCAGTGAAAAACGACAAGCCGCATTGAAAGCTCTGGATGTCGTTGATCGCCTCGGCGATTCTGAGATAACTGAAGACAACCTCGCGTCGTTGCGGCAAGTGCTAGTTGTTATGTCACAAAAATGCCAATTCGAAGGAACAGATGTAGGAGACATCTTGCAGCAAGTCCAAACTAAATTGGAACCAGGCTATGACATGGCGACAGACATGTTTGAAGCGCTATACACCGAAACTTGCAAGCTTCAGCTGGCGCAAGATCGCGGTTATGGCCTTGCAATAACGTGCGCGCTTCTGGCGCTGCGTGCTGCGATCAAGCGTGATTTGAAAAAGCAACTTGCAGGCTCCAATGATAGGGCCGGTATAGAACGGTCGCTCGTTTTGCTGGCTGATGCCTATGAACGCATCAACTCCGATAAACGAGCTGCTGAGCTGCGTGCACTCGCGGCTGGCTTGGGCCAGTAACCAGCGCTTGGGAATTGGGAACGGAGTAACTACTCTGCTCCCAATTTTCTTTGTTGAGATATACTATAGAAAGTCGTAGAAGCGATCAAAAAAAGTAATTCTGAGCGAAGCGAAGAATGACAAAGGGAAAGGGCGCATGCAATGCGCCCCTACGGTTCAGGACTGAGTCGGCGGACACTTGGGGACGGGTGCGCAGTGCTCGTCTAGGTGTTGCTTGTTGATGCGCTTGCGTTGATTAGTCACCACCCGTGTGGATTCTTCATTCTCGTCGATTGCAACCATTGTGACATCGGCGGTTGTTACGACGATAGTTGCGCCGTCGCGCTTCGTCTGTACTTCGACATGCACCTTTACCGACGAATTGCCGATGTGGGTTATTGTCGTGTAGAAAAGCAAGATGTCTCTGACAAGCACTTTCTTTTTGAAGATGACGCGATCGAATGCGACCGTCACAAACTGCTGAGACGGCGATAGCTGTTCGGCAGCGAATACTGCGGCTTCGTCAATCTCAGCCAGAATGTGTCCGCCAAAGACTCGATTGCTCGAGTCGTTGGCGTTTTCTGATCTCATCCGTTTTCTATGAATGGGTATTCTTTTGGAAGCCATGACTAGCACTCCTTTGATTTTTTGATGGGGATTAGCTTTTGTTGAATCGCTCTCTTGATCTCTTTGTTGGCGACTTTGTAGCCGTGGTCGATAAGCTTGCGGCACTCTTTTAGAGTGAGACCGGCAGTAACGATACCGACGTTGGGCGCACCGACTTTGATTACGATGTGATCAGGTTCGAGATCAGCGAAGCACCACTGAAACAATGCCGCACCGAAAAGCTCAATCATGTGAAATAGGAAATCGGCAGGCGATAGCAAACGACTGGGCAGCTTGCTGGCAAAGCCGAGCGCGCTGATGATTGCCGGATGCTCCGAGAAGTTGCCTGGATTTGGGTGGTGAAGTCCACCGTCCACCAGTACATCGACTGGTTTGTGGCTCATATCTTCGTCGGTGGTGTGGCAGTTGCGACCATACCAAACCGGGCGCATGATACCGGGAATCGAGCATGATGCTGTAAGAGCTTCATGCAAGCAGTAGTCGGTGCCTTCGAAAACAACGGCCTCGCAGGTGCGAACGTTGAAAGCGATGATGCGCAAGTTGGGTTGTGGCTTCAAGTCGTAGCGTTGGCAGATGTCTTTCAGCAGTTCGCTGAAGTCAATTAAGCCGCCAGCTTTTAAGAAGCGTTTGAGTCCGCGCCAGCGCAGAGTTTTTCCAAGCAAATCCGGATCGATATTGCCAAATTCTTTGAGGAATATGGTCTCGATTTCTCTGGCTTTGTAGCCATTAGCGACCAATGTTGCGATCACCGAACCAATGGAAACACCAGTATGTACGCCGGTGTCAACATTGTGTTCCTCAAGTGCCGCTATTAGACCAATGTGTCCAAAGCCTTTGATACCGCCTCCGCCGTAAACGACTTCAATCGCTTCTTTTGGGGGCTGTCGCTTTGTGAATTTTGCTCCTTTGGAATTTTTCTTTTTCATAGCCACACCTCCGTGGCAGTGCCAACGGCACGGCATACACCGCACCGCAAGCAGCACAAAACGAGCGCCGGGGCGCTCTGTTGTTACACTGTTGTTAGTTTAAAATTTCGTTGTTGATTCGAAGTTGAAGTAGGCAACTTTCATCGGGGGCACAACTGCGGGGAATGATTCCTCGCCGGCTATGCGCACTGATGGGCCAAGTGCAATGACACGATTGAGCATCTCGATGATGCTTTCGTTGAAGCGTAAGTTTTTTACGCCGTGCTTTACTTGTCCGTTTTCTACGAGAAAAGTGCCGTCTCGGGTCATGCCCGTCACGATCTTAGTTGTCGGATCAACTTCACGTACGTACCAAACTCGTGTAAGCAAAATTCCACGGTCTGTTGTACGTATCATTTCTTCCACAGATGTATCCCCACCTTCTACCACTATGTTGACCGGATACTCTCCCTGACTGGTTGGTTCCATTAGTCCGTGTCCGGTTGGTTCAACGCCGAATTCTTTGGCGCTGCGCCTACCATGGACAAGATTTTTCACAACTCCTTTTTCTACGAGAGTCACTTTCTTGCGTGGTACGCCTTCGCCGTCAAACGGCGCGCCTGCCTGCAAGGGATGATAGACATCGTCGTGGATAGTAATGTTATCGCCGAATACTTTCGTGTTTAGTTTGTCTAGAAAACATGAAAGCTTATCGGTGTAACTCGTGCCTGTGAAGTCATGCCAGAGCATCCCCAGCATATCCAACACGGCTGATGGTTCAAGAATAACTGTGTAATGACCAGGGTCAATCTCGTGTGGATCTGCACTACCGACAGCTTTTGAAGCTGCGCTTTGTGCCATGTCTACTTGATGCAGTGATGCAACATGAGGCTGTTCTTGTTTCGCCCAGCCGGTTGAATCACTGGCGCACATTGTCAGTGAACAACCTGCACCTGTTTCCTGGTGATAGCGATATAGTCCGGCGGAATTGCCCATAGCTTGCATGTGCACGCCGGAGGAATATGTTCCAGCCGCTTTTAGAGTCTTTGGTTTGCCGACATTGATGATTGAAGTAACCGCCTTGGCGCGATCTTCTGGCGAAAGTTTGCCGGTTTTTTCGTCGTATCGATCTACCGGCTTTATTGGCGGCAAACCAGACGGGGAAAGAACAGGCAAAAGCTTTGGATCGTTTTCCAAGAGTTTGGCTACGACAATTGCTTTGTCGACTACATTGCGAATGTTGTCCGGATCAAGCTTGTCTGTTGTCAGTCTCGCTTGCTTACCGTCGACCAGCACACGTACTGATACGGACGTATGCAAAGGTGCTTGATTTTGCGTCATGCTGTTGTTGGCAAAACGCGATGTTGCATAGTCCGAGGAAAAGACATGCACCTCAGCACCATCAGTCTTGCCGCGAGCGTGATCAAGTGCTGTGTTAATCAAGGTTTTTAGCTGTTGTTCGGTGAGCATTGAAGACCTATTGTGTCGTGAGTTTATACTTTGGTGGCTATGCCGACTTTGACATTGCGAAAACGTGCTGGTGCGGCGCCGTGTCCTGTCCACATTGTTTGGGACGGCTGACCTTTGCCGCAGTTGGGAACACCCCAAGTGATGAACTCGGATTCGCCGGCAATAGCATCGCAGCTATTCCAAAACTCTGGCGTGATGCCGCCATAGCTTGGATTTTTGAACATGCGACCGCGCTTGCCGTCCTTAATTTCCCAGCCGATTTCCGTCGAGAATTGGAAGTTGTAGCGGAGTTGATCGATAGACCAGCTTTTGTTGGTCTCCATGTAGATGCCGTCTTTTGTGTCGGAGATGATGTTGTCTAGTTCACCAGAGTCACCCGGCAAAAGAGAAATTGTCGTCATGCGAATGATGGGTGTTCTATTCCAGGACTCTGAACGCATGCATCCGCCGGAGCGTTTTAATCCAATGAGTTCGGCTGTATCACGCGAGCTTAAGTACCCAGTGAAGATGCCGTCTTTGACTAAGTCCACGCACTGAGCCTGTACGCCTTCGTCGTCATAGCCAAATGACCCCAGTGAGCCTTTGGTCGTTGCATCTGCAACTAGATTGACCATTGGCGAGCCGTACTTCAATTTGCCTAATTTGTCGGGCGTGAGAAAAGATGCGCCGGCGTAATTGATTTCTTGCCCGAGTGCGCGATCAAGCTCTGTCGGGTGACCGGTGCTCTCGTGAATTTGCAGTGCCAATTGCGACGAACCAAGAATCAAGTCTTTGGTTCCCTGCGGACAAACGGGAGCGGTGAGCAATGCCACTGCTTCTTCGGCTGTTTGTTGAGCGTGCCCGGGCAAATCCCATTTGCCGACCATTTCCCAACCGGCTAATTCCCACTGTCCACCGAACGAACTTGGATATGACCGTCTTTGTCTGTCGTGGTCATCGGTTGCGTTAGCGACAACGCCGCACGACGAACGAACGAAGTTTTGTTCAATTCGACTGCCTTCCGTCGAGGCAAAAAATTTCTTGTCCTTGATGAAAGCCATGCTGCCTGTGGCTAGTGTTACACCCTTGACGGATGTAATAATCTTCGCCGCATCGAGCAACACGGCGAGTTTTTGCTCTAGGCTAATTGTGAATGGATCTTGTTTGCACGGTGAAGACCAAGTGTCCACATGCACTGGTTCGGGTGCCAATACAATGGGTTTTTCCATGACTTGCGAGCTTGCTTTGGCAACTGCTACTGCACGTTTGATTGCCTGCTCAATGCCTTGGCGCGATAGATCCTGCGTAGAAGCAAATCCCCAACCGCCGTTGTAGAGCACGCGAATGCCTGCGCCCAAACTCGAGCCGAAATTTACGGCTGACACGCGCAAGTTTTTGGTTTCGATAAATTGAGCTTCCGAATCGATGATGCGCACGTCGCAATAACTTGCGCCCAAACCGGTAGCAACATCAAGAGCTTGTTCAGCTAGTTCCTTCATTTGGTATTTCCTTTTATAGGAAATATTAGACCACGGACATGTTTCGTTTGGTCTCTTGAAAATCCACCAGGCAAATTTATTGCATGGAAATCTTGAAGCTTTAATTGCGCGTGAATTTCGGGCTGAGGTCTAATTGAAAAACCAGTAAGAAGTAATTACTTAAATACAAACAAAAACTATTTGAAATTGAACTTCAAATCAATCTTGTCAACTTGGCAATTGGGGCAATTCTGTCTAACGAGAGCCTGTGAGCCTTTGAATGCGTGGATTTTTGTGATTGCGCTAATTGCGCTAAGAGGAGAAAGGTTGACTCTAACTCATTCAACTTACAACTGTTGTTTTGCACTAGGAGTTTCAACTAGTGTTCTTATGCAATTTCAAATTGAACTTCTTTAGGCACTAAGTCTTACAAATCAAGTGGTACTTTCTATTTCTCTTCTAGTTGCTCTTCCAAAGCAACTGGGATAAGTTCGTACTTTCGAAGGAGGGCGACGTTGAAGATCTCTTGGCGACTCAGTGATTGTGCGTTGTTGTCAATGACTTTGCTTTGTCTTTCGCCTTGTTTCGCAGACGAGCAAGCCATTCCGTTGATGAAAGATGCGCCCACTGCCCTCAATTATCGCAACATACCCATTGACAATATGGCAGGTTCAAATGAGCCATTGGTAGATGTGAGTAAGATTGGCCTTGCTGCAAGAAGCTATTACGCACAAGACAAACTCAACCCGCCTTACTTTCATAAATTCAGTTCGGCACTGAACAAAGTATTTGTTCGACAGGGCGTGGCGAAGAAACTTACCGAAGTCAACAAAATTCTCAAGCCGAACGGTGTAGAGATTGTGCTCCTCGATGGATATCGACCGATTGAGCTGCAACGTGAACTCTGGAGTTATTTTCTGGGTAAAGCAAAGCAAGTTCTGAACAATCCGTCTGAGGAAGCATGTGTCGAATTTGCCGGTAAATTTTGCTCAAATCCCGGACCATTCAAAAAAGATGATTGGCACACTTGGCCGACTCACATCACAGGCGGTGCAGTTGATCTAACTCTGCGTGAGATTGGCTCGCAGAGAGAGGTATTTATGGGTGGAATTTTCGATGATGCATCGGAGGTTAGCAACTCGGATTACTACGAGAAAAATTTAGGACCGTCTAACAGCGCCAGCTTTGCCGAAGCAAGGCGCAATCGACGACTTTTATATAGTGCGATGATCGCTGTGGGATTCACCAACTATCCCTACGAGTGGTGGCACTACGATTATGGAACCCAAATGTGGGTTATGAATGGCGGTAAGTCACAACACGCCATCTACGGGCGTGCCAACCCACCGTAATTTTTAGGAGATAATCCCTATGACACAATTACCAGTGTCCCTGCCCGCGTGTGGGCATGGGACGGAGAGTTCTGTATTTCTATTTCTCGCATGCGAGGTTGGTCCTCGCCATCATGCTGAGTGCAGACGATCTATCGAAGAGCTTGAAAAGCTTTTCCAAGCAACGGGCACATCGATTCGTTTGGAAACCTGGATATCCACCATCCAAAAAGTGGAAGAGGGTAAACTAAGTGATGTTTTGCCACCCACGTATAAGTTATCCTTGGGCTGCGCCAAAAACTATCAACGTTTAGCGGAAAAACCCGGACAACTTCTAACCGCAACTGACCTTCTAGCCTTTATCAGCAATACCCTGAAAGGAGGGGACAAATGAACAGCTTAGCGATTTCACTTACCCTCGTCTTTATCGGGGTGGTTCTTCTTTGGTGGTACGGTTACTGGAATTATCACGGGCGTAAATTGCATTCCAAAGACGGCTACATACCGCCAACTCCAGGACTTCGTGCGACAAAAGTCATGGCTTTTTCGTCTTACATCGGAAGATTCCTGTTAGCCGGTAAATGCACCATCGTCGGCAGAGAAAACATCGACAAAGTCAAAGACCAGCGCGTGATATTTTTGCCGTCGCACGTCGATGAAGCGGACTGGTCCGTTGTCTTTCCTGAATTGAGACGACCAACGCGTTATATGGCGGCTCGTGATCAGCTAACTGGCATTAGAAAACGCCTTGCCGCGTTTACCGGTGCGCTTGCCGTAGATAACAAGAAAAGACAATCACGTGGTGGTGCGCTGGAAGCAGCAATCGAAGCAATGGTGCGTGACGGCCAGCGTGCTGCGTTTACGATTTTCATGCAAGGAAAACTTGTACGCAACAATGTGATTTCTGATGCGGATTTTAAACCTGGTGCATTGCGTATTGCCAAAGCCGTTGTGGAAAGAACAAACGATGCAACTCTTGCCGGAATTCCCATGGCGGTTGCGTATGTCCAAGACGAAACGGTCGGTGGTCTTCGCCGCTATTTCAATGAGGTTGGTAGAAAATCAGCTCGTCGGGGCGAGATGGTGCACAACGTTGCAGCCGTCTTAGTTATCGGCGAACCAATAGTGATGGCGGCATTGCCACACGATGAGAACGAAGCTAAGGCTGTTCTTGTAGCAGCAATTGAGGATTGCAGCAACAGAGCTAAGGCGATTGCAGCTGCGATGTTGGAAGAGAGAAGAAGCAAGCTGGTTTTGAAATAGGTGGTTTCGTTATTCTGAGGCGACAGTCGAAGATCTCACGTCTTTAACATGTGAGATCTTCGCTTCGCCGTGATGCGGCTTCGCGCACTAAGTTGCACCTTCTTCATCATCGAAAGAATGCGGCACATCGTCCAGCATGTCTTGGCTCATGTGGAAGTTTTTCCAGAATCTGCATTCGTCTTCTGAGGTTTGAAAATCCGGGATATCATCTAGTGAATTTATTTCCCTACTACCAGGATATGGATCTCTGGGAATTCTAAAGTGGCGCGCTGTGTCGAATTTTCTTGATTGATGCATAGTCGTGCCCTCCATTTGTTTATAGGGAGTCCTATTTTTACCTTATCACAAAGTACTAGTCATTCCCACTTGGTAGTTTTACAACTTCATTGTCGTTGTATTTTGTCTCATGGAAAAAGGCTTTGCCGATTCTTAGAGTTGCCGCTGTTCGTACCTTTGTTCGTCTCGAACCTTCCGGAAATTTCAGCGAATGTTTGCCATCAAGTGATTGTACGCAAGCGAGTACCAGATTATCGTATGTAGGGTCGCCTGATGGGTCAGTGACATGTAGATTCCGAATGCGCCTGTCGTTTGTGACGTCACACATAAAGGTAACTTGAATTCCTTTGCGGAAGCGATAACCCGAACCCTCGCCCGTGCTTAGTAAAATGCCGCCGAAATTAATACAAAATCCTCCGGTCAATTCTTCATTTAGCTTTAGCCACACTTTGCGCGAGAATCTATTGCGCCATTTGTCCCACTCGATCATCATCGCCTGATCTTCAACACCTATGGCGTTGGTCGCTGCATTAGTCTGTTTGTTAAATGAATAGGCATCCAACGACGGCTCATCGGCATCGTAATGTTTGGCGTGGTGTTTCTTCTCAGCCTTGCCCTGCAACATTATGGGCGAGTCCTGCCCGAAAGCCGGCGAGGATAGCAAAAACATGGCAGTTAATATTAGAGACTTGTGCATGAAACAACCCGCCAGGTAGTAATACACGGTTGATATCGACGGCTACTTATCACCATTGTTCCATATGTACTCAATACAAAATTGGTTTTTCTTGTATATGCTACATGAAATAGTAGTAAATATTCAAAAAATAGGCGTATTTGTCAGTCGGTTAATTTTGATAGAATGGCTGTAAAGGTATTGAACTTTTTACTAGTTTTTCCGTCTTTATTAGTAGCAAGACAAATGCAAGGAGCGCTAATAAATGAGCACAGAGATTAAACTGTTGGAGTCAATTAGGGATAAGCTCGACACTGGGTTTCAGTTGCTTGCCGGGCAGATCGGCGAAACTAATATGAGGCTAGGTTCAGTCGAAGCTAGCTTGGGGGCGCGGATAGATGCAACCAATGTAAGGTTGGGTTCAGTTGAAGCCAGTTTGGGCGAGCGGATAGATGGAATCAATGACAGGCTGGATCAAACCAATGACAGGCTGGATCAAACCAATACCAGGCTCAGCAATGTAGAGCGACAGTTGGAAAAGACTAATCAACAGTTGGATACTTTGGTACATGTGCAGTCTGCCAGCTCAATCGCTCTGAGCGATCGAGCTGATAGGACTGACACACGAATTACGTCTTTGGAAAATCGCGTAGATAAACTTGAAGAGGCGGGCTGAGTAGCTGCCTCTTCAGGAGAGTACTAATTAGTCATCTCAAGTTTTATGACGATGGCGACATTTTCGTCGGGCAGTTGTAGGGGCGCATTGCATGCGCCCGTGTTCTAAGACAGCGGCACAGACTCGTGTCTGCGCCGCCTGTTGGTCAGAGTGTTGTTACACTCCTGCTGGAAGTTCGACTTCCGGGAAATTGGCTTTTATTTTGCCAATGATGTATTGCCCACGCTTGGCGATGGATTTGTCGATGAGTACTTGTTTGAGATTAGCTTGACGAGTTTCGTAGTCTGTTTCTTTCGACAATTTTTGTAACTCATCATCGGTAAGATCATCTTCGGTGAATGTGAAGACAGGCACGTGGATGAGATCTACGCCGCGGTGGGTGTAGTTGCTCTTGAAAAACGGCTCGATTGCTTTCGCAAATTTGTCACCTTCATGTCTGATGCCGTCATTCACCCAGGGTAGTCTGTCAAAGATGAAGACCAAGTTGTACAGCTTGCTTGGCAGCACTTCCAGGTACTCTGGAAGGCCGAGGTTAAACATGCTGAAGTAGGCGAAGGGGTCGTACATAGACCTGTCGAGCAAATTGTTTTAGGGATAACGGGATAAACTAGCGTTCGCTGTATGCGTCAGCGACCGAATCAAGCAGCGAATTCCAGCTTTGAGAAATGCTGCTCAACTGTGAACGGAATGGCAGGATGCACCAGCCAATTGGAAAGAGAAGAAGCAGAAAGGCAGTGGACAGAAGGGGCTCTTCAATAGTGCATTTCTGTTTCGGACCTACCGTGCCGTCATCTTCCAATTCGTGCCAGGTAAGGGTGCCGATTCGTTGATTGAATTTGAGTTCAACCACTTTCCGTGTGTACGGCGTTGGATGTGCATATGTGATTTTGTACGAGTCATTTTCTAGCTCGATCACGGCAAGACGTTTGCCCGAATAGAGTTCTAGTCGACTGGCTCGGCGTGTTCCGTCAACGTATTGCGCGGAGAGAATGTGTTCGTATCCGTTTCTGGCGTACTTCTCGACTGTAGTGATACGTTGGCGCTCGGGAAGGCGGAATTCAGTGCGTGAACGTTTTCTTCTCCGAGTCTTGCGATAAGATTCTCGATTTATTCTTCCTATCAAAGCCATTGTGATTTCTCCATGTGTGTTATGACACTGCGTTTAACTTCAGATTTGTCGCCACGAAGTTGGGACCTACGCCGCAGCAATCGCATTTAGCGCCGATCCAGCGCATTAATTGCGGCTTGCGAGACTTCTTGTTGCCGGCGAAGCTCAAGATGAGTTTTCCAGGGATACTTCTCAATTTCTGACTATTGCGCCGGTTGATTTCATTTTTCATTTTTACCCCCTTCAAAATTTACGGTGTTTAGTTGTGCGCATCTTTTTATAATCCGGTCCATCTCGTCATTCTCTTCTTTGCTGAAGAAATAGGAGAGGTCCCAGGGTCCCGAAGGTTTCCCAGGGCGCATGCAATGACATTTGATGTTTTGTCCACAATGGCCAAAGGTGCCCTTGTCGGACCAATAGTCATGCCATGCACGTTTGTTGTTGTGTCGTTTGATGATCGATTTGGCAATGAAGGCAACAGCCAGGATTACCAGTGCGACGCTGACAATTAGGATGGATTGTGTTTCCATAACGGAGTCTCCTTGGGTCGAAAAAGACGAACTACTATTGGAATTTCTCTTTGACTGAACGTAGTCGTTTCAAGACGAGCTTTCGTGTTTGCATCGGGGTGCCGCTGTTGTCTATGACACGCGTAGAACGCCGGGCTTTTTCAAATTGGCTCATCTGTGAGTTGATGCGCCTAAGTGCGTCCTCTTGTGTCAGGTTGTTGCGCTTCATCAGTCTTTCCAGCTGTGTTACCGGGTCGACTGTGATTGCCCAGATTTCATCGAAGTAGCCGCGCTTGTCGATATTGCACTCGAATAAGAGTGGAATCTGAACGGCTACGACTTGTCCTGGTGAGTGTTGTGCCATTGCCTCAAGCATGTTTGCGTCAATGGCTGGATGAGTGATTTCTTCCAAGTCACGTTTGGCTTGCGGATCGCTGAAGACAATCTGACCTAGCCGCTTGCGATCAATGGGACCGCCGGGATGAGTCGCGATGTCTTCACCGAATCGAGCAAGCACGGCATCGTAAGTTGGATTTGGTCCGGCGAGCAATGCATGCGCAATTTCATCAGTGTCGATGACTAGCGCTCCTTTGCTTTTCAGGACCTGGCTAACGGAGCTTTTGCCGCAAGCAATGCCGCCGGTTATGCCAATTCTTATAGGCGCATTTAACTCCCGGCAGATTTCCCGTTTGCGCTCTTTGGCGTTTTCCATGCCGCGCTGAATGGCGGGGATAAGTTCTTTGACTTTGTCGATTTCACCGCGCTCAAGACGTCGAGCTAGCGTGTCGAAATTAGTCTCGATTGCAAAAATGCTATTGCCGATGCGGTCACCTATGTGTTGGCTGAGTTCGGCTCTTGTTTTTCTGTTCATTGCTGCTCCTGTGTATCAAAAGCGAACCGCCCCGAAAGCCGGTAGCTCTCAAGGCGGTTAAGGAAAAGGTTGGGTGGTTAAGCGTTTACGATGCTTTAATTACCAAAATCTATAAGACAGTTATGTAAGTACCCTAGCAATTGAGAAGTTCAAATAACAAATAACTGGCCAAGAATATAGTGGGGGAATTACGTCGATATCTGCTAGCGCTAGCTTGTGCAAGTGGTTTTGTAGGGGCGCATTGCATGCGCCCGCATCGGGTTAGCGCTAGCTGCGCCTCAATCAATTGTGCGGCAATTACTAGTTAATACCTTATGACTACAAGAAATTAGAAATTGATCTTTGTTAGTTTCAAATTTGTATTTGTATCAGCATTTGATAATTCGAGAAATCTCAGCCGGAAACTTAAGACCAGTAAGTATTTTGAAATAAGCGCTAGGGGAAATGAGTCCTTCAGCGTTTGCCGGAGATTGTCTTCAATTGTCGAACTCTGGAACAACGTATTACTACACCTGGAGAAAAAATATGAGCACACAAGAAATAGGAAAGTGGTTTCGTGTGTTGGATAACACAGGCAGCCAAAATGCACCCGTTGACGTATATGCAAAGGACGAATCTGCGGCATGCGTAGATGCTGTGCGTAAGTGGTTCGGCAAATTGCCTGGATGTTGCATCGACTCGGTTTTGGAAAAGGTGCAGGCTGTGCCTTATACCGACGATGGAAGAATCACCAAAATCGAAGCAATGGAAGGACTCCCCGGTAAGCGTTGCTTGCCGCCCGGAGGCTGGAAGAAAGACGAATCAGATCATTTGGAGGAACTGAAATGAAAATCAACTTAATCGGGGGTATGGTGATAAGTGCAGCATTGGTTTTGGGATTTGTTGGCTGGAATTGTCATCAGCGGAGTGCCCATGTGGATGCGGATATAAACACCAATATGGCCCCAAGTGTTTCGAGTACTATCGCAACAGAGAAGGCCGAGCCAGAGAGTTTCAATGAGTCGTCATCTGAGGGAAACATGGAGCAGCAAGCATCCACAGATCAGCAAGCGGAATCGCAACCTGAAGAACAGTCAGATGCGAATTTGCGAACCGACATGACTGATCACGGGCTTACGGTGGCAATGGTTCATCTAGAAGGGAGAATCGCCATATTGGAATCGCGCCTTAGCGTGAAGACTCCGCGTTTGGCAAGAGTCAAACAGCTTTTGCAACATGCCAAGGATAGTGTGAAGACGTCTCGCGATCTCTATGTCGCTCACGAAGAAAATATGGCTGAACGAATTGACTATATGATGCGATTGGCTTCGTATGAGTTCGAGTCGGCATGTGATATTGCTGGTGAAGATCTGAAATCAATTTATAAAGTCGAGCCGGACAGGTAAGGGCTAAGAAAAAGGGAGTGATCTCACTCCCTTTTTTAGCTTTTTGGCACTTTTTTACCTTTAAGGGCACGGGCGCATGCAATGCGCCCCTACGGAGGAGGAGGGAAGTTGCTTTGCAATGCGCTTCTGCGAGGGCAACGAGACACGGACAATTTTTTACCTTTAAGGGTGTCCGTATGGTGCTCTGATATGTGAATGCATGAAGAGATAGGTGAGCGCGATTGCTAAGCCAATGTAACTTAGGCTGATGAAGATGCGTTGTATGGGGGTTGCAGGGTAACGCTCAGCTTCTGGATCGGCGCCTTTGCGGAATTGGGAAAACATGACGAAGATTGATGCGACGGCGATGATGATGAGCAGGGGTGAGCGAAGAGTCAAAGCAAGGTAGCCGAGCAGAATTGCTCCAGGGATGAATAACCACTTCGTGATGCTTTGTGCGATGAAGCCGCCGTCGAATGGTTTGATGGGGACAAGTTGTAAGAGATTGAGAATGGCGCCTGTGTTGGCGGCTGCGATGAGCCAGGTGTTGCCGGTGGTGACGCCGAGGAGGAAAGAGGCGAAGGCGGCTAGTCCGCCGATGAATGGACCTGCGTAGGCTACCCAAGCGTGCGTTGCAAGATCGCCAGGGACTGTAGACATGGCGGTGTATGCTCCGACGAACGGGACGAAGACGGGGGCTTTCGGTTTGAGTCCGTAGAAGTGCATCACGATGAAGTGCCCCATCTCGTGGATGTAGAGTAAGACAATAATTGTGATGGCGTACTTCCAGCCGAACATCATTGTGTAGATGCCGAGGCTTAATGCCATCGTGGAGAAGCCCTTGAGCAGCCAGCCGAGTTTGACTAGTGACAGAGCATTGAGGGCAATGAGGGCCGCGCCCTTGAATTTCAGGAGAATAAGCCCGAGAACACCTACGACTCCGGCAATCGGTCCGGCGGCGGGTTTCTTTTTCTCTTGTGGTTGGAGTTCGGGTTGGCTCAGCTTAGTACGCCTTCGCGAAGATTACCTTTGTATCCGACGCGGTACCGCAGCGGATACATTTCCCTGGTTGTGGTTTCCAGTCGAATGGAATTACGCGGATTGTTGCTTTGGTGTCTTGTTTGATTTGGGCTTCGCACTGACCGGACTTACACCAGTGAGCTTCGATGAAGTAGTTGCCTTCGTCTAGCTTGGCGCAGAAGTCATCGTAGTTGTCGATGGTGACACTATGCTCCTTGCGGAATTGCACAGCACGTTCGAAGATTGCTTTTTGAATAGTCTCGAGAAGTTTACCCAACTCGGCAGCGAGTCCGTCTTGGCTTACGCCGCGCAATTTTTCGCCGGTGTCGCGGCGAGCAATTTCGACGACGTTGCTGTCGACGTCACGCGGTCCGATGTTGAGACGCAACGGCACACCCTTCTGCTCCCAATGGTTGAATTTCCAACCAGGAGTTTGTGTATCGCGATCATCTAAGAATACGCGCATTGTCGGCTTCAACTCGGCAGCAATTTGACGGCAGCGATCCAGAACACGTGCTTTCTCGTCTTCCTTCTTGTAGATAGGCACGATTACAACTTGTATTGGCGCTAGCTTCGGCGGCAATATCAAGCCTTTCTCGTCGCCGTGTCCCATGATGATGGCGCCAATGAGTCTTGTTGAAACTCCCCAGCTTGTTTGCCAGGCGTGCTCAAGTCCACCTTCCGGTGCTTGGAATTGAATGTCGAATGCTTTGGCGAAGTTTTGTCCGAGGAAGTGTGATGTTCCTGCTTGCAATGCTTTTCCATCGCGCATCATTGCTTCAATACAATATGTTCTTACAGCGCCGGCAAAACGCTCAGCTTCTGTTTTTTCACCGGTGATAACAGGCAATGCCATCCATTCTTCGGCAAGCACTCTGTACATTTCTAATGCCACACGCGCTTCTTTTTCTGCTTCTTCTTCGGTTGCGTGTGCAGTATGCCCTTCTTGCCAGAGGAATTCGGTTGTACGCAAAAACATACGTGTACGCATTTCCCAACGTACAACGTTTGCCCACTGGTTGATGAGAATCGGCAGATCGCGCCAAGACTGCACCCATTTGGCAAACATATGGTTGATGATTGTTTCTGATGTCGGACGAACAACAAGTGGCTCATCCAGCTTCTTGCCGCCGCCATGCGTGACGATGGCGCACTCAGGAGCGAAGCCTTCGACGTGTTCTTTCTCTTTGTTGAGAAATGACTCCGGAATGAACATCGGGAAGTAAGCATTCTGGTGACCGGTGTCTTTGATCATTTGATCAAGAGCACGCTGGAGGTTTTCCCAAAGCGCATAGCCGTAGGGACGAATAACCATGCAACCTTTGACGGGTGAATAGTCGGCAAGCTCGGCACCTGTCACCACGTCGGTGTACCAGCGCGAGCGCTCGGCGTCTTTGCCTTTTTCTTCTTCAAATGTCTCTTGAGCGTTATCCGTGTCCTTAACTTCCATTTTCTATATCCCATCAAAAGTCCCGCGACCAATCCGAGGCTTGACAAGCCTGCTGGCGGGTGAAAGACAAGTATATCCCAAAAAATTGGTTTGGCTCATAATGTATCCAGGAGGTAAAAATAATGCCTAAACAGAAAATGCACGAGACCAAGGGCGAAAAGAAGTCCAAAAAGCTCGTCATTTCAAAAAATAAGCTGCGCAAGCTGGAGAAAGAAGCCGATCGTGATGAACGCATTGCGCAAGGCTATGACCCAGCCTTTCAGGGCGGCGGAGCTCATGGCGGTACTGTGGACGCGCAGAAGAAACGCGCTCGAAAAAAATCCAAAAAGGATTTGAACAAGTATCGCAATCAGCGTACGAGTAATTTAGAGGAGTAATTTATGTCGAGACTTTCGAAAGGAAAGCCCAGCTTCCGGGCTTTCCTTTTTTTTGCTCGCAAAAGTGCTATAGCCAATAGTACTCAGTCGGCGTTGTGAATTGGTCTACGCAATTAATACGCAAGAAAATGCGTATTATAGACCTAAAATGGATATAATAGGCAATATGTTGCATTTTAGATTAGCTACCGTAGATGAGATTGCTTGCGAGATCGGCAGTAGGCTCCGGGCTCAGAGATTGTCGCAGAACCTTCAGCAAAGTGAGGTGGCGGCTCGTGCCGGCATATCTACCAGGACGTTAGTCGAACTGGAGCATTCTGGGCGAGTTTCCTTTGAGGTGCTATTGCGTGTCGCGATGGCGCTCGGGGTTATTGACTCTATGGCAGGCGTGTTTGAGCTAAGGACAAAATCCATCAAAGACATGGAGAAAGCCAGCCGACAGCGCCGGCGAGCGTCACGGAGACAATCCGAATGAAGAAGCTGAATGTAATTTACTTGGGCTGGGGAGAGCGATTTCAATTAGGTGTGCTGGCTGACGATGGCAAAAGCCTGCTTTTTGAATATACTGCTGAGGCGATAAAGCGTGGACTTGAGCTTTCTCCATACAAATTGCCGCTTAGCGCGAATACTTATGGTGATTTTCCGGAACATCAGCTTCGCTTGCCTGGACTTGTAAGTGACGCCTTGCCGGATGGCTGGGGAATGCTGTTGATGGATCGCCTGTTTCGTAAGGAAGGTAGAAACCCGGCTAATATCTCGCCATTAGATCGTCTTGCATTTATTGGGGACAGAGCGATGGGTGCGCTAGGTTTTGAACCGTCCGAAACTGAGACATTAACAAAAAAGGATGTGCAACTATTGGATCTTGCAGAAGATGTCCGCCATGTACTGGAAGGTGAAAGCGAATTGCTGTTGCGTCAACTTGCAATGATGGGCGGTTCGCCGCATGGTGCTCGTCCAAAGGTCTTGGTAAATTTCGACCGCGAAAATAATCGCATGTCCAATTCAGCAAGCGGTGCCGGGATTCCTGTTATGGTGAAATTTCCCGCACGGTACGAGCACAAAGAAGTCTGTGCGATGGAAGCAATGTATAGTCGGATTGCGGACACTTGTGGAATTCGAATACCTGTTACCGAGTATTTTGATCTTAATAAGGAGCTTTCGGCATTTGGCATCGAACGTTTCGACCGCTTAAATGGCATGCGTATACCAATGCACACAGCCGCCGGAGCAGCACATGTGAATTTCCGTATCCCACAACTGGACTATGTTTCTCTTTTGCGATTAACTCAGTTGATGACACATGATACACGCGAGGTCTTGGAGGCTTTTGAGCGATGTGTATTCAATGTGGTGTTTAACAATCGCGACGACCACTCGAAAAACTTCTCTTTCTTGATGGATAAGGATGGTAGATGGAGGGTTTCACCAGTCTACGATCTGACATTCAGTGAGGGACCGCGTGGGGAGCATCAGATGGATATTTGCGGCGAATCCAGAAATCCATCCCGCCGACATTTACTAGAACTTGCAAGCAAGACTGGTGTTACTAAGGAAGCAGCAACGGAAGTAATAGAACGAATTACTACCGTTGCGGATGGTTTCACCGACTTTGTGGAGAATCTTCCAATTAGAACTCAAACTATGAAGAAAATTAGTGCAATGGTTGAAGCAAATCGGGAGCGGCTGATCTGAAGAAGAGAAACATTAGAGACTCCGCTAACTTCGCGCATGGGAAATACCCCACTAAATATCTTTCTATTACTAAATAGAACTTCGTAAGTTGAAGTAACACATTCCTCAGTTCAATCAGATTTTTAATTAGGCGAAAGCAAACCTAGATACCACCACAAGCATTTCCCTTTCGGCGCAGACCGAGGAAGTGCCGTCTACTGTTGAGCTGAGTTCATTACCAAGGAGACTATCTATGACAAATTCGAATGCCAAGAAAAGCAAACGATTGAACCAAGCAGGAGAGAGAGCGCAACAATTAGGAAAGCACCTTGTCCCACACGTCTCAACCGGAGGAAAGCGCAAATGGACCATATTGAGAAACTGGACCGTGCCAGGAAGTTACGTAGCCTTGATGATATTGAGCAATCGAGGGATCAATATCCAGCGCTTGCCGCTGCCAAGCCAGGGGAGTTCGAGCAATTGCTGAAAGAACTTCGAGCTAATATCGAGAGCGAGCCCGAGGACTTGAACACACAGAATGAGTTGCTATTCAAGTTGACTACACTTCTCGGTATCTGGGAGAAGCACAAGTACTAAGCACCTTGCTATTGAGGACAGCCAGCCTGCGGGTTGTTTGTCCTCAGTGGCGCGTGCAATTTGATTCACACACCAACTGGAGAACAAAACTATGAATAAAAAACAAAATGACGACCGCCGATCATTCATTGTACTTTTTGATGACGGGCTTGCTGTCGAAAAACGAAAGGACATCGCAAGCTCTATCGGCAAGCTTCCAAAAGTGCAGAGCGTGGACTTGAGCGATGAGAAGCGCGTTGCGCGCCTCAAAGTTGTTGTCAGCGATGGACGCTCGCGGCGAAGGATAATGCGCGAAGTAAAACAAATGCCTGGTGTCTACGAGACCGAGCTGATCACTTACATGCGCACTCAGTAGGACTTTACTTTCGATTGTGTTCCCAAATCTCATGAGGCCTTAACCATGGAAAATAACGTTAGCGACATCGTACTGTTTGAACTGACAGCAGAAGAAAAATCTGCACTTAAGCAGGCATTTGAAACAGTCGTTGCTGAAGCTGCTGCTGCTCAGCAAGAATACGATCACGCTGCCGCACCAATTGAAAGTGAAGCCGAAGAGAAGAGGCAGAAACTCTGGGCAGAATTTAGAGCGGCTAAGCAGGTATTGGATGAAGTGCAGACTCCGCTTGAGCGACATCACCAGGCTGTAAAGCCTCTCGAAGACAAAATTCACTCGGTGACCAAATCTTTGAGCGCTCAAATACAGGAGCTTATGCAGTCGATTGAAAACCGATTGCCGGCACCGCTTTTTGACGGCTTAAATGGCGAAGCTGTTCGCTACGATGAAGCCAAAGAGCAGGATTTAGGCGCAATGGTTGGACCGGTAGAAATTGCTGAATACAACATTGAAAAGCGCCTAGTGCCTTCGATGTCTGACGCTGACTGGGAGACTCAGAAGGCTTTGTATAAGCCAGAACGTGATCTCTCGGATAAGCGTCAGAAGGCCGCCTATGCAATCGACAGTCAGCTAGGCGCTGCGCTCAGACCGCATAGGGAAAAGCTAAACGCTAGGCTTAAGGCGGCGAAGTCCGTCTATGACAAAACGGTGCAGGACCTAGTGGAAGTCGTCATGCTCAGGGCTGGACTTGATGTAACCGACATTCAGCTCGACCGCGCAATTGGTGCGGATGACGACGACGAATAGTCGGTTGACTGAAGGCATGGGCAGGAGTCAAGTCTTGTCCATGCTCTTCTATCGTTGGTTTTACTTACTCGGGAGAATAGAAACATGTCACACAAGGATAAATTTATTGCATTGCTACAGGAATTCGGAAAGCATGAGGTGTCTTACAAGGATCACTATATTGAAGACCAAGTGTACGCAGTCAGAACCGAGGCTGATGGCTCTTTCGTCGTAACTCTAGTTGGTGTCGATTTCAAATTCGATCAAAACGGCCAATTCGAATCGCACGCTACGTACGAGTAGTCTTGAACGAAGATAATTATTTGGACAAACTACACACACACACACACGCAAGTTTGCATCAAGCTATTGAGAACAGACAACTTGCGGGTTGTTTGTTCTCAGTCAGCGTGTACAACGTCATTCACACACCAATTGGAGAATATAGTTATGAAAAAGATAGCTAATATGACCAAGCGAAAACTCGTTCGCTTGCTGAAACTAAGATGTCCGGAATCTCTGAACGAGGATACTCAGCGGGTAATTAAATCAGACTATGAGCAACTTAAACGTACCAACCGTTTCAAAATGGAAGTGTTTGAAACAGAGTCCGTCGATGGTCTCAATGACGTTTATGATTTCATAGTCAGCAAAGATGGGCTTCCGGTGATACAAACTTTGCGGGATGCCCTGCGCAGCGCAACGGTGACTGCAACGCCGGTATTCATTACACCCAACAAGTTTTATGTTGGCATACCGTTTCTCATAATCGTAAAGTCTCAAGCCAAAGTGTTGTCGACAGACTCAGGAGATAAGGTGTTGGAGTTTCTTGATCCCTGCAAGTTCAACCCGCCTGAAGCATTCCGCCTAAAGTTGGAAGCAACCCAACATATAACTTTACCGCTACCTGATGGCACGGATGTGTGATTGCATCCAAACCATGGCAGCTAATGCGCATTATGTTGCACCAGTAGTGATAAACCGCTACTGGTGCAGCTTGTGTGTTGCCCATTTCTATTCCCTATGTATAAGGAGCAAGCGAATGAACATAAAGGAAATATTGACAGACGTGATTCGAATTGTCCAAAGCTCAACAGGTAAGGACTGGCTTTACTTTCTCACACAAGAGCAACTTACATACAGGCGCGACCTCCTCATTCGGATCGAGCGCGGTGACGCCGGAAAGTTTCAACTCTGTTATGGAGCACTTTCTGTCGGTGAAGTTGATGTTGTTATTGATGATCAAAAGATGACAACAGGCCACACGATTCGTGTTGAGCTTGCCGGTCTCGTTAAAACGGTGCTAAGTGATGTTTCGGTTGTGACTGACTCATCTGTGTCCGTTTAGTGCAAACCCAGTAAGGATGCCACTTTCCGGCGTCCTTACTCTTGAAATTATTCTACTATTGCATGTAAGACCATCAAAACCTTATCCCGTGAGCCTTTCTGCAGTTCATGAAACATAAGGGGCGTTGAGTGACATTTGTTGGAGACACCATGGCTAATCGGCGAGTTTTTTTATGAAAGCCGCATTCAACCTTGCAATTCTGGAATCATGATCCAGAATTGCAAGGTTGATTCTTGGTTTTTTTAAGCAGAGACATCAACATATCGCGTATACTGAGGTCATTAATTTAAGCGGGATCCGGCGATGGCAGATGATCACGAAATGGAAAGTGTGGAAATACCAGCTTGGGTGGCTGCGCGGTTGCGGCAGGAAAATCCCAATGTGGCCAAAGCGATTGCGGACTTGGTCATTTGGGCTGACAAAGCGAAGATGTGGATGTATCAGGCTGATGCCGACTTTGAGAAAATTGTTGGGCAGTTGGAGAAAGACAAATAGTTGTCACCGTGAGCCATCGGAACGGGCGCATGCAATGCGCCCCTACAAAGCACCAGTACAAAGCACCAGTACAAAGCGCCAGTAACGTAGGGTCAACTAGGATTGTTGGGCGGGTTGGCGGTTTGTTGCGTTGACGAATGAGCGGACGCGCTCAACGTCGATTGGGTTTTCGATTTTGCCTTGGCGTTTGAGTGATGAACCGACAATCACGCCGTCTGCTGAGGCGAGTAAAGTTGCTGCATTTTCTCTGTTTGCTCCACTGCCGATTAAGAGTGGTTTGTCGGCGACGGCTTCGCGTACTGAGGTGACGCTGGTGATAGCCGGAGCAGATCCGGTTGCAACGCCGCTTACGATAAGTGCATCGGCATGTCCGCGATAGGCGGCTTCAGCTGCCATTTGTCCGATGTTGGCCAATGGTGTTACGGGACTTGCGTGTTTGACCATGACGTCTGCAAATATTTTGATGGTCTTTGAGGCGAGATGGCGTCTGTAGTTGAGAAGCTCGTGCGCTTGTCCTTCGATAAGTCCTTGATCAGTAAGCATTGCGCCGGTGAAGACGTTAACACGGATAAATTTGGCGCCTACTGTTGCAGCCACTGCAAGTGCTGTCATTCCATCATTGCGCAAGACGTTTATGCCAATCGGTAATTGACAGACGGACATGACGCGTTTAGCAGCCAGGGTCATCGCGCAAGCAGTTGCCGTATCAACATGGTTTTTTGCAAAAGGTGCATCGAAGAAGTTTTCGATGATGATTCCGTGTGCGCCGCCGGATGCCAGAGATGCAGCTTCTTGTTCTGCCCGCAATAGCATCGGCTCCATTTGCCCATCCCAATTGGGTGATCCGGGCAAGGGCAAAAGGTGAATGACACCAATTACCGGTTTGGCTGTGCCGAAGACTTCTTCCAGCATGTTTGTGGTTGCGGACATGATTGTGATTCCTGGTTAATTTAACTCGAAGTAATGTAAGTGTAGCACTCGATTGTAGGGGCGCATTGCATGCGCCCTTGTCGCTCTCGCTTTGCCAGCTTCGCTAGCTGTTGTTGGGAGCATTGTGATTACGATTCCAACAATTCTCCAGTATAGATATCAATTGGTGGTTAATTGCCTCAAATAAACAGTTGCTTCTAGCTATTGGCATCATCTAGGGTGTGATGTAAGTTTCAATTATCTTTTTTAGGAACCAGTACCTCAGACCCCGAAGCGTCCAGCTGATACCAAATTTGGTTATTTCGTAAAGCACTGCAAGCAGTGCTGCTGAGCGTCGGGTTGTTTGGCATGACCTGGTTTCACCCCGTTACATAAGTTTTTCACCGCAATACCGTGTCTGGATCGCCGACGTTTTCGTCGCGTGAAACGCATGCTGGCGTGGTGAATGGAGGACCTGTTTATGAGCAATACCGCAGGTGATTTGGATAGTGCGATTAGGGCTTTAGATCACACTACCTGGTTTCTCTCTCGGCAATTAACCGGTAAGCGCAATGAGCGTCGGTTTAAGTGGAAAGTTGAGAATGGCAAGGGCTTCATACTCGATGAGAATGAGGCTGAAGTTGGTGGCTCGAGAAAGCCTATCGCCAAATGGATCGAAATAGGCCGGCAACTTCGCCTGGCTGAAGCGGCAATCTGGTTGAGGGTTGGGCAATATCCCAAGCCGTCACAAGAGCCGGATGAAAGTAAAAGAGTGAGTTTTTGGTGGTCGTTTGACGGCATCCGTCGAGTGTTTGTTTTTGAAGCAACAAGCGGTGGACGAAGACTCTCCAACAAAGAAATCGATAAGCGTTACAGGTTGCATCGTCGGTTGTGGCTTCTGGCTGCACAAGGCGAAGCGATTGAACAGCTTTATCTCAACGTAACGAACAGGCTTGCCGATCGAAAGCAGGTTTCACAACCGCTTGTGCGAGTAGGGGAGCAGCTTGGTTTGGTCAAAAGAAAGTCGACTGAAGATGCCTGTGTTGCGCATTCTTCGGTAAAGCGAAGTCTCGCTTACTCGGACTGAAGGCGTTCCAAGGACGCATTGTATGCCGTTGGTTCTGTAGGGGCGCATTGCATGCGCCCGTGTTCGAGTTTTACACCAATGTTTTGATAGGGGAAGTGCTCATGAAAAATAATCAAGTGTTGAAAATTGGAAAATATGGCGATCACGATCTCGCTCGTTTGGCTCTTCGCGAAAGACTCAACAGCATGCTGCAATTCGGCAGAGTGTTGTTGAAGGACGGCGAAGCAAAGCCGCGGTATGACGTGAAGTCGGGCAAAGGTGTAATCACCCGCGCCGACGGCACGGTCATCTTTGAAGCAAGTCTTGCTGGACTTGTGGAAACCGGTGAGCAAGTGCGTCTTGCGCTCGTTGCCTACAATCGCGTGCTTCGCGAACGTGGCATTCTGCAGTATGTGCGAGACAACCGCGATCTGCACAAGTTGGTCAACATCGCCGGCTCCGAAGTGGTGTTGTTCGGTTTCGACAGCCGCAGCAAAAAGCGCGTGCAGCGCTATCAATTAGTCCGCGATATCGTCTTGAGCGATATTGGTGTGACGCTGACGGCATTGCCGAAGAAGTTGTCGGACGCAGTTGAATTGGGCAAGCAAGTGGAAGCCAACTTCCTTGCTCAACTGGAAGCTGCGAAGGGCGATTCGGCAAAAACTGCGCAGCTGGAAAAGCTGGGTGTTGAACTCGGCGTCCTCAAAGCGACCGCCGTGCCTGCACCGAAGCCGAAAGCGAAAGTGGAGACGGAGAAGTCCGCCGAAGCCAAGCCCGGCAAGAAGCGCAGACGCAAGCGTGGACGGAAAGGTGGTGCAGCTGCCATCTCGCCGACTGTGCAAACCGCGACTCCAGCTCCTGAAGCAACCGCGTCTGCCGATGCGCCCGCAACTTCGGAAACGAAGAAAAAGCGCAGGCGCCGCCCGCGGAATCGCAAACCGAAGGCTGTGGTGACACAAGCTTCCAGCGAATCCGCTACCGAGGCGCAGTCCGCTGAAACGCAGTCGTAGTTCACTTTGTCATTTCGACCAAGCTGCGCGCTGAAAGCGCAGCGCGTGGAGGGGGGAGACGGCACTAAATGTGCCGTCGGATTCTCTGCCGCACGTCAACGAGGTCACGAGTCTTACGACACGAACGGCGTTGAGTAGTGGAAGATTTCTCCACTTCGGCGCGCTTCCGCGCGCCTCCGGTCGAAATGACAAATGTTGATGTTACCAAAAAGATTTTGACAGGACCCCGGCGCAGGACTCAGCGCTAGTGA
This sequence comes from Candidatus Obscuribacterales bacterium, assembly GCA_019744775.1. Lineage (NCBI taxonomy): Bacteria > Bacillati > Candidatus Melainabacteria > Candidatus Obscuribacterales > Candidatus Obscuribacterales bacterium. Next base: position 624,538 of record JAIETZ010000002.1, on the reverse strand, counting down.
GGTCGAGTTTTTTCACAGCGCGAAAGCGTGATGTAAGAGGAGGATACTCTTATGAAATACAGTACTTTTGTTCGATGGGTGATGGCATTTGTCTTCACCGTAATGAGTTGTGCGCCGAGCTTTGCTTGTTGCAAGGATGCTGCTCCGGTAGCGCCGGCTGCCGCAACTCAATCAATCGAAAGCCAGTGCTTGAATAAGGCAATTGGTGATTGTGATTGCTCGAAGACTCAATGCGGTTCCCAGTGCGACAAGTGCAAGAACGTCACTGAAGTCTCCGAGAAAATCACGATGACGGCCGATGAAGGAACCTGCACAGTTGGTGTTGATAGAGAAATCTGTCGCATCATCTATGTGCCACCTTCTGGTCCCATCAGGCAGTGTTTTAAAACACATGAAGATGTGAAAGGAACACCAAGCACTGACGGAAAATGCTGCCAGGTTCAAGTTGACGGGAGACAATACTGCGTTCAAAAAGGCGGCAGTATCTACATTCCTGGCCTTCTGCCTGGCGATAAAGGCTTCGTTGTCAAATCGCTTACTGTGGTAACCAAACCCACGAAGAACTCCACTCTGACAGTTGATGGCGAGCCAGTGACTTCTTTCGAGAAAGTCATTCTTGCTTTGCCTGTGTGTTGCTCGGCTAATACCGATCGCAAGCCTGGCGAGGAGTGCACGGTTCAAGTGACACGTCAGCAATGTACATGGGTCGGCGGCAGCCCCGGACAGCCTCCGCAGCGTGTGTGCTGGACAACTCGCGAAGACGTCAAAGGAAAATGGAGTGGCAATTGCTGCACAGTTACTGTTGACGGAAAGCAGTATTGCGTTCAGGAAGGCGGAGGCATTTACGTCCCCGGCATCCGTGAAGGCGAGAATGTCAAATCCGTAACAGGACCCAAATACTTCAACAAATTTCTGACAGCTCCGCTCAACGCGTTGAAGTCGCTCGTTCGCTCTGTCGGGCGTCCCTTCTTCAAGCGCTAAAGCTGATACGTTCTGAAATTACCATCCGTGCGAGCAGGTTTTTCGAGATCTGCTCGCAGTGGATTGTTGAGGTTGGGTTTTGTTCACGGAGTTAGAGTCATGAGAATGAAAAATAAGAACGTTGTACGCAAAAACATCTGGCAAGAAGATCTCGAGCGTGAACTAAACGAACACCTGGAAAAAGGTTATGACTTGCGCAGCATTAAGACTATTAGCAAGCGCAGTCGACGCGACGGAGAGTCCGAACAACCTTATTACCGAGTTGTTTTCCATAGACAGCCGATTGAAACGGCTCAGGAGCAACCATCGGAAGAAAAGGAACCAGTCATAGCGAGATAGATAGGCTGCTCGCCGGCCGAGCGAGGAGAATCACAGCATGGAAATAAATAACAATTTTTTGGTGGCAGGATTCATTGCCGGCGGTTTATTGGCGTTTGCGGTATTAACGCAAGGTAGTGCTCGAAAGAGTTTCTTTTTCTTGATTGCCGGTACAGTTTTTGGCGTGGTATTTCACGACCTGAAGTTTGAAGGGCGCGAAGGTATGGCAATGCTAGCGGCCTTATTTACTGGGTTGCTCGTCGTAGCTGTTCCATTTATTCTCCACGCGGAGAAGAAAGAAGAAGACGCAGCTCGCGAGCGACGGACAACACCAGGAAAAGACACGCTTGCAACTCTAAACCGCATCTTCCGCTCACCGCCGGCGGAGAAATAGCTGGGAAAAAGCGAAGAATGCACTTCTTCGCTTTTTCCTTCGTGATAAGCTACGAGTGATGGTAGTAGGTATTTTGTCATTCTGAGCAAACCGAAGAATGACGGAACGCAATTCGAAATGACAAGGAGATACAATGCAGGAGGAGGATGCAATGTCGAGACTTGCTGTAGTTCGCGATGACAAATTCCAAGATCATCTGACGCCGCAGATGCATCCGGAGTCGCCGCAGCGTTTGGCGGCAATTGACGAAGCGCTTCGCGTCAATAAGATGGATGAAACGCTCGATCACTTCCGCCCGCGTCCGGCGACAGAAGATGAGCTGGTTCGTGTTCACAAAGATAGTTACATCGAAGGATTACTCGACTACGAAGCGCAAGCTAAACAAGGCGATAAGCTTATTCCGATTGATGCTGACACGTGGATGAGCCCGGAGACTTACGATATTGCCAAATTGGCTGCTGGTGCCGGTCTTGTTGGTGTCGACAGCATTGCCGGCGATTACGACAGTGCTTTTGTCGCTGTGCGTCCACCTGGTCACCACGCGCTTGCAGGCAGGGCAATGGGGTTTTGTTTGTTCAATAATTTGGCAGTGGCTGCTCGATACGCGCAAAAGAAACTTGGCATTGAGCGTGTGATGGTTATTGACTGGGACGTTCATCACGGCAATGGCACGCAAGATTTGTTTTATGACGATCCAAGTATTTGCTTCCTTTCTATGCATCAATTTCCGTTTTGGCCGCCAAACTCCGGCTGGTACAAAGATGACGGCAAGGGTGAAGGCAAAGGCTACAACATCAATGTTCCTCTTCCAGCAGGAACTGGCGATAGAGGCTACCTCAAAGCTTGGGACGAAATTGTTACACCGATATGTCGGCAATATAAGCCACGGTTAATTATGGTATCGGCAGGATACGATGCTCACCGATCTGATCCTCTGGCAATGCAGAATGTTTCCACTTCCGGATTTGCATTGATGACTCAGAGGGTCTGTGAACTTTCAAAGGATGCTGACGCAAAGGTAGTCTGCTTCTTAGAAGGTGGCTACAACACCAAGGCGCTAGCGAATTCAGTACTTGCAACAATGAATGTTCTGAATTCACCTCGACCGGAAGGTGTCAATGCCGGTGAGGTGCTAATCAATACGCAAACCAGTTTGCTCCTTCCTGTCACCGAAGACAGCGAGCCGTTTGCGGTGGACGCAAGAATTTCAGAGCTTCGCCACCACTTTTCTCAATATTGGACAAGTCTTAAGTAGTGCTCACGTTTTGTGCGCTAGCTGCGCTAGATGCGGAAACGCCACGGGTGCCGAAAAATAGCCCCTTGTGACACGCTTCTTAGTTGAGTCTATATATAAAAAACAAGTATGTTGTGAACGTATATTTGTCTTTTGATTTATAGCTCGTTTAAACACCGAAAAACTTTTCCTGATAAGCGTTAGTGCCCTTCTCTCAGCCAATTGTCGCTGAGGGGGTGGTACCACGCTGTCAATTTGTTACTCAAAAAACCAAGAGGACAATCCAATGTCTAACAACAACCAAAATCTATACAAAAAGCGCGACGCTTTGTACCGCATTCAAGCCAAGTTGGCCGGTCAACTTTCCGAGAAAGAAAGGGAAGCTTTATTGGCTCAGAAGAAAAAGCTCGAAGCCGAACTTGCCCAGGCTGTGGTTAAGAACAGTCCGGACAGACAGTATTGTATCGACCACAAATGCAGTGAGATGAAACAGCTCAAACATGTCAGACACCTGCAAGAGTCGCCAAATCCGGAGACTGTCTAGATGTCTGAAGAATTAGCGGAATCAACGCTAGATCAGGAATCAATGCGTTCGGTAATTGCTAGGGCATTTCGCTGGGCGGTCAAGCAATGCATTGAACCAACCGGATTACCCGAATACCCCATTGTCCGACGAAAACCTTACGAAGGCGAGCAGGAGTTGCCGTTGTACATTCGGTACAGAGACGGTGGACTTTATCTCAAAGCTTCAGTGACAATGCGGATCACTAAAGCGCGCAAAGTGCACGATGAGCCAATCGATCTCGATGAGGCAATTGCGCATCTCTCGGCGTCAGCTGCTGATCATTGCGCGCTATATTTTGCTCTACCCGGCAATACAATTGGCGCCTGCAATTTTCCAGAAGAAAAGTCTGAGTGCTTCGTTGGGTTTTTCTGGCGTAAACACATAGTCAGAATGACTTTCCGAGTTTCGACATTTGTTGGTGAATGGCGAGAGCCTGACTACCCGCACGACCCAATGGATCCATCATTCCCGATCTAGCCACAGACGAACCTGATGGTTCCTCTCCGGATATAGCCATCGGGCTCACACATTTTGTAGGGGCGCATTGCATGCGCCCTTTTTCTTTTCTACGCATTTACCGGAGGCACGGTCCATGAAAAACAAACTACAACTAGCCGCCATCTTGATGGCATTGTTCGCATCGTATGTTCTGTCTCAGTCATCACAAGCTGCCGCAGACACCTCACCTAAAAACAAACCCGTACCACTGGACCAGCTGCCGCCCTGCACAAATCCCAATGTGTGTGGTGCCGGTAAGGACAAGCGCCCCGAGCTCACGCTGAAAAGTGTTTTCGTCGATGAGGCGGAATGGAAATTCTCGAATGCGAAATCCGTTCTCCTTGACGCAGGACACGGCGGCAGCGATTCGGGCGCCCAGCGCGGTGGGGTTTTGGAAAAGGATCTCACGTTGCAATTCGTACTCATGTACCGCAAGGTGCTTGAGGAAAAAGGTGCAATTGTTATTCTGCCGCGAGCTACGGATCTTTTTCTGGGACTCGATGAACGTGTAGGCACCATTCAGCGTCACCGACCTGATGTTGCTGTCAGCGTTCATATCAATTCGTCTGAAGGCGAAACAACGAGTTCCGGAATAGAGACGTATTACACGACTGCAGAGTCCAAACCACTTGCTGAATTCATTCACAAGGCGGTTTTGAAATCGACCGGTGCTAAGGATAGAGGCATTCACCAGAATAACTTCTACATCCCGAAAAATTCACCTGTACCGACGATTCTTTTGGAGCACGGTTTCATCAACAACACCGACGAAAGAAAGCTTTTGTCATCTCCGGAATATCAGCGCAAATTCGCTGACGGTATGGAGCTGGGGCTCGAAGATTACTTCAAGTCTTTGGAGAAGAAAACCGCTCCCGCGATACTTGCGCCAACACCTACCCCGAATCGCCAGGGGCTGATTGATGGGCAGGAGTCAACACAAGAAAAAAGCTCTGGCCCGTCCTATGCACCGTTTTTCAAAGTGCAACCGGATAGCGAATGGCCGGGATGCCAGGGCTTTTAATACCAGCTTCGTTTCCCATGTAAGGAGACATATTATGAGCAAACATGCAGAAAGAGATATTTACGGGGAAGTCGCTCATGGCTTCCATGATCTTAGAGAACTTCGGGAGGGTGCTACGCCAGAGTCGGAGTTCGCCGAGCATTTTAGCAAGGAGTTTCTCGACAGACTTACTGAAATCAAGGCGAAGCAATTCGTTCGCAACGGCAAGCTCAAGTACAGGCTGATACTTGCTGAGCCGTACACAAAGCCAATCAACGACAAGGACACGCTGTACTTGAAAAAGACAGTGGAAGCGGTTCTTGATCCTAACATTGAGCTTGTCAAAGCTACAGCCATAAAAGGCGTTAGTGGAAAACACGACGGCTTTGAGGCTGACCTGCGCGAATTCGAGATGAAGCGCGTCAGTCCGGAACGAACGAAGGTGATTGTTTTGCTCGAACACGCATTCGGGCAGACACGCACTGATTTCACGATCGACAATCAGACAGGCAAGGTGGTTAAGCAATCGAGAGGCCGCATTTCGCAGGTTCTGCGAGAGCGCGGATTCTATCGCTGGGGAACCGTTCTCAAGAAAATTGAGAAAGCTTGCCGCGCGAAGAAGAAAGCCGTGACGATCCGCTAACGTCATTCTGAGGCGACGGCCGAAGAATCTCGCGTGTTAAAGACGTGAGATTCTTCGCTTCACTCAGAATGACAAAAGGGCGCATGCAATGCGCCCCTACGCAAGTGTTTTCGTTTCAATTTTAAAAAAAATTGTGAAGATACTAAAACAAGTAGTAAGAATGTAAAAAAAAACAAAAACGCCGAGGCGGGAATGGTATTTTCCCGTTGCCCGGCGTTTTGTTTTTGTCTTGCGAGCATCCAGACTGAGTTCTCAACTAGTGAGCGCTTCTCGATGTTCGCATGTCATTTATTCTTCGCAGTTGTGACAATGCTCGTTGTTGCAAGCATCGCCGTCTTCTTCGATTTCCACGGTTTGACCCAGTGGAAGCGGCAGTGGTTTGAAGTTGCAGAGTGCAGTGGCTTTAGTTGCACTGAAGATCTTAGGACCGATCACAGTGAACATGATGCCATCATTGCCAGGCTGGATGTTGTATGCCTGACCGAAAATGCGTCCGCCTTCCAAGACGACACCGACGTAAACGCCGGCGGCGATGTTCTTGTAGTCGCGGGCGCGCAGTTCGGTTCTATTGAAGTTGCAACCAACTTCGATAGCCTGACACTGAGCAAACGCTAGCGAGCTGTTGGCGTCGGCGGTCATGTTGTAGGTGTTGCTGAAAGCGCCACCGGAATTCAACACGACGTCGATACCACGCTGTCTGCGTTCGTAGATTGCTGCTTGGCCGGGAATCATGCGATTGAAGTCAATGCACTTGAAGAGAGTACCGCGGTAAACGGCGTTGTCTTCCGGCTTGAAGCCGTTGAGCACAATACCTGCACCCAAAGGCAACACTTTGACCTTTTCGCTCTTGCTGAAGCCAATGAGTTTGTCGAAGTCACCATCCGGAAATGCGATGAATTCCTTTTCGTGTTCCGGAAACTCTTCAGCAATTTGTTCGCCGAGTTCTGTCTGAATTTCTTCCATCAAGCGTTTTGCTTCTGCCACAGCTTCGTCCGTTGCCAGTCGAGCCGCATCTGATTCAGCAAATTTCTTTGCGTCTCTCATCAGTTGCGCTTCTTCTTCCTCGGTGAGCGGTGGAGCATCTTTGTCTCTCGACGCCAATGCTACTGAGATGTACTCGGCCTTCAAGCGGGCGACATGTTGCGTCTTGAACTCTTTGGTGAGTTTTTCGATGAACTTGCCGTTTGTCAGTCTATTCATATGCTGAGCCAGTCTGCGATCCAACTTCATGGCCTTGGTGGACATCTTCAAGCGCAGAATGTCACGCTTGGTTTTTTCACGCTGAATGACGTGCAGTGTGTCGACGTCATTGCGAATGCCGGGACCCATGTTTTTCAGCAGAAGTATAAGACCGATGATATTGTCGAATTGCAAAAACTGTTCCCTGATTTCTTGGCGATAAAGCTCGAACATGCGTAGAATTCGCCGTTCGTATCTGATTTGTTGACTTGCGTCAATCAAATACGGATGACCTTCGGTCAATGGCTTATCGGCATTGAGCTTCTCGAAAGAGTGATAGTCGAATTCTCCGCCTTGGATGATGAGCAGCACAGGCGTTTTTTGCCTTTGCTTCTCGCGAAGAATATCGATGAGCACCTCGTTGCAGCCTACGTCAATGAGAGGCCACGCGCGGTTGGCGACGGTAATTATTTCAGTACCAACAGGCAAGTCCGCAGTCGGAGCGTACGTGCCGGCTTTCGCCAAGCTCAAATCTGGGTGCTTGCAGATTGAGACCAAAAACTGAGTTTGTTTGTCGTTTGGCATAAGACTTTTGTCCTCATTCTGATGCTGATCTCGAACCACCATGCTGACAAAAGGGCGCATGCAATGCGCCCCTACGAATCAGGATGACGATATGTGAGTCAGCAATTAGCTAATAGGGAAATCCGCGAAGAACGGCTTGCGGAGCGGACCGGTGATTGCTTCGCGCTCTTTCAATGCTCGATACAACTCTGTGTAGAATGTGCGCACGGCAAATTCCAGTTGATCGATGCTGTCGAGGTAAACAACACGAGGGTCATTGACCTTGCCGTTGAACGCATGTTTCGGAACGAAGCAAACACGTCCAATCTCTTGGACCTTCATGGCGGTTGAATCCTTGTCGTCAACAAGAATCAAGACGCCTTTCTTGCGCATGTTCGCAACCTTTTCATTTGGGTTGTAGAACTCGATGTTTTCATACGCAATCGGAAGTCCGTGATTGCGAACTAGTTTGTACGTTCCGAATCTCGCGGAGTCGGATTCGAGCCATGCACCGGTGCTGGGGTGTATCGAGTTAAACGCAGGTACATCCGTCCACAAGTGCAGCGTTACGCGTGGTTTGCCGCGGCCGCCTTGATGCAGTCTCTTGAGCATGCCGGGGATTCTGTTGGAAATGAGTGGCAGATCAGAAAAGCCGCCTCTATCCAAGCAAGAGAAATCCATGAATTCGTCGCCGAATTCGTTAGGAGTCAGATCGTTCAGCGGGTCGCAATTGAAGTTCCAGATTCTCTTTGTTTGAAGCACTTTATCAAACGGAAGATTCTGGTTCTTCCTGCGCTCGGCGACGTATTCGCAATACGGTCCGAGGAAGCCGAACAGTGTTTCGTGGCAATCGAGTGCCGCTTCTGGTGAGGGAAGTTCGCCGGTGCGCATGCAGTTGCTAATGACGATTTCAAGCAAAACTTCGTCTCGTGCAGCGCGCTTAATTTTCTTGGCGAGTTTTTCCTGTTGTGTGTTTCGGCTGGTTGTGACTTGATTAGACCGACCAGCCTTTGTTTTTGTGTTTTTGTTGTTTTTCATCTGTAAGTCTCCGAAAACAGCAAAAAGCTCCGCCGCACGAGCAGCAGGGCTTAGATGTGCTGGTCGATATCAATAGTCGGTAGCGAGATACGTCTTACCGTTCCAGATAAGGCCGTATGTTTCTCGTCCATCTGGCGTCACCATCGGCATGATGGGTACAAGCTGCATAGCAACTACACCACCATGAGCGATTGTGAAAACCGTCAAATTTGTTTGCCAGTTTTTATCGAGATTGCCTTGGTAGGCCATGATGTGCGAGCTGAGCATGGCGAGAAATCCGTTTTCCGACCAGGTAATTACGCCCATGCCGGTTGTTTCTCGTGCGCCGTTGGCAGCTTTGTGTGTGTGCCCGATGTGCACTGATTTATTCAGATTGTCGGACATCACTCGAGAAGCTCCACCTGGTTGGCGTGTGCTTCTGTTGCCGTGTGTGGCCAAGTGTTTCTTGTTGATGAGCACGCCGCCGTCGAAGCCTCCTCGATTGAGGGAGCCTGCCAGAATTGTGATCGGTAGGTCGCGCGAAATCTTCATGCGTTCTTTGGTGTTGAACACACGAGAGCCGTCGCGGTTGTCCAAAGTTGCCAGCGGGGCAGCTTTGTCATTCAAATACGCTTGGTATCTGTTGTGATTACCGTCGATGACCAGAGTGATTGCGGCTCCTGAAATCACGTGAATGCGGGTAATGAGTTTGCCCACTTTTGTTTCTTCGCGATTGAGATCGTATGACTTGGCGTTAATGGGTTGTGGCCAGCGACTGATGTTCGGTTGATCTGACACATCGCCGAAGAGAATATTGCCCATTGGTTTGAGATCGCGAGCAAGGCGTTCGCCAATTTGTATAGCCATTTCATTGACCACCTCGCCGTGAATATCTGGCCAGCCAAGAAGCACTGAGCCGTCTGGAAGGTCAAGGTTGCGAACTTGCTGAAGTTGGGAGAAACCATACTTCGAGTTCACAGGGACATGGTTGAAACGAATGCCGTCGGCGATTTCTGCGCGTTGAGCTTTCGTGAGTTTGGATACGTCTTTCATATGGTTTTCTCCGTTTTGAGTAACTGTGGAGTTAAGACATAAAGACCTGACCCGCAATATGCTGGGCTTCAGATCTGGAAAATGCTTTTGAATACTTATTTCTTGGGGTTTGTTCTTTGTGAAAAGAGAAGAATAAAATGACGCCCTCACCCTATATAAATTACCTGTTGAAAAGCAAATATATGTCGGGCGGAAACGCCCAACTGGTGGCACTTTGAGTTAGAACTAACCAAAGTATAGTTGACAAGAGGAATTAGTGGTTGGCGCAGCTCTTTAAGCGTTATGCGATCGGATATCGATCTATGTTCAAACCAATATCAAATAGGCAAAAAATAGTTGCCATGCAGATAGAGATTTGATCCGCTTGACAATGCGGTTCAATCAACAAAATTGACTTACAAAATATCTTTGCGCGGGTTCGCCATCTTTGACGAATTCGCCAGTCTTTGAACAAGTGATTTTTCTTCGGCGGTTAGCTTTTCCGGAATGCGAATTTCAATCGTCACTAACTGATCGGCTCCTGCCAAACCAAGTCCACGCAATCGATAAACTCTTCCGTTTTGCGATAAGGGTTGTATCTTCATGACAACCTTGCCTGTTCCGGTTGGCACTTCAATATCTGCGCCCAACATTGCTTCAAACAGCGTGACCGGAATTGTACAGGTTAGGTTGTTGTCGACAATTTTGAATTGCGGGTGGGGAATGAGTTCAATTTTGATGACCAGATCGCCATGTTTTCCGCTTTGAGTATCCAGTGTGCCACTTTCCGGAATTCGAACCTCGACTCCGTGATACATGCCGGGAGGCAAGTCGATTTCTTCTTTGCGATCGGCTCTGGTAAATCCAATACCGTGGCAGTTGGGGCATTGCATTCTGACTAACGGCTTCAACCCGCTGCAATCTTCACAAACAACCGAGTCTTTAAGAGTTACCTCTTTGCGAGTGCCCTTGAGTGCTTCTTTCAAGGTAATCGGAATAGTGACTGTGGTGTCCCGGGCAATTTTCAACTCGCCTTTAGACCCACCACTGCTCGGTTTGGGTCCTGCGGATTGTGCCCATAATTTCCGCAAATCCGAGCGCGACGAATGGATGGAACCCGTACTGTCGAACTGTTTGCGCTTTTCGGGGTTGATAAGTATCTCGTAGGCTTCGGTAATTTCCTTAAACGTCTTAAGCATCATTTCCGGGTCCTGACCCGACAAAGTCACATGGGGCCCGAATTTATGATAGAGCCGCTCATAGGCGTCATGAATATCCTCGGACGTCGCATCAGGGCCGACGCCAAGGGTGTAGTAGTAGTCCTTATGTGCAGCTTCTTTATCAGTCATGACATTAAACACAAGTCGTTTCTCATCTATTTATTCCACGCCGGGACTCCAAGCAACGAGCCGAAGCTAAAGATTGTGAGGTGATAAAATCGACCCATGAAAAAGCGCGTAATGTGTGTTTTTGGCACTCGACCGGAAGCTGTAAAGCTGGCGCCGGTTGTCCATGCTTTGCGGGCGTCTAAGAAAGTCGAGCCGATTGTTGTGTCAACGGCGCAGCATCGAGAAATGCTTGATCAGATGATGAAGTGGTTCGAGATTGAGCCACAATACGATTTGAATTTGATGCAACACGGGCAAACATTGCCGGAGCTCACATCGAAAGTAATTCTTGGTGTCGACAAATTGTTGACCGAAGCCAAGCCGGATATGTTGCTAGTGCAAGGCGACACGGTGACGGTGATGGCGGCGTCACTCGCTGCTTTCTACCAGAAAATTCCTGTCGGACACGTTGAGGCAGGTCTTCGCACAGGCGATAGATACAATCCATTTCCGGAAGAAATGGCGCGACAACAAGTTGGACGTCTTGCGACTTTACACTTCTCGCCTACTCAACTTGCAGTAGACAATTTAAGACGTGAAGGAATTACCAATCACGTTTACCTAACTGGCAATACTGTTATTGATGCGTTGAAAAACACAGTATCTCGTCTCAACGGTAATCTCGTCGACAAGAATCTTTTCGCTAATGCGGATTTTGATAACAAGAAAGTGCTTTTGGTAACAGCCCACCGCAGAGAAAACTGGGGCACTGGCATGGAAGAAATTGCCCATGCTCTTCGTCAAATTGCCGATGCGCATGAAGATGTGCAAGTGCTTTATGCCATTCACAAAAATCCTGTCGTGCGTGATTCATTCAAGCCGATTTTCAAAGATCATCCAAGATTGATTCTCATCGAGCCTTTGGACTATTTGCCATTTGTTTATGCTCTGCAGAAGTGCCATTTCGTCTTAACCGACTCCGGCGGCATCCAGGAAGAAGCACCGACTTTCGGTAAGCCAGTGCTCGTCATGCGCACGAATACAGAGAGACCCGAAGCAGTTACTGCCGGCTCGTCCAAGTTAGTCGGCGTCACCCGCGAAGGAATTTTTGAAGCCGCGAACACATTGCTGAAAGATGCCGGTGCTTACAAGACTATGTCGACAGTTGTGAACCCGTTCGGGGACGGCAAAGCATCTGAGCGTATTGTTGAAGCCATCGAGAAGTATCTGGAATAGCTTATCGCCTCTTTTTCTTGCGTTGCATGTAGAGGCGCAACACTGCATTCATGCGGGTTTGGTAGCCTGGTCCTTGCTTTTTGAACCAATCCACGACGTCACGATCAAAGCGTACGCCTAATGCAACTTTGTTCTCTGGCACAATCAATTCCGCATCCGCCCAAAATTCTTCGTCAGTTGCTGGAATATCCGAATAGTCGATATCATCATCCGTCATGTCTTTAACAAGGTCCCAGTTGACGTCCGGTAGACGACGCCTGGGTGTCTGGTCATAAGCTCTGGTGCTAAAGCGACTGAGCTTTTTGAGTTTTTCTTTTGAAATAGCCTTTCCTTTCATTTCTGTTGGCTCTCCTTACGGAAATAATTCTTTTGCCCTCGTTGCGCAGCGTGTATACGGCTACTAATACCGTGGAAGCAACTGATCCTGTGGCTATATGGCGTTGTTCGCCATAATCTCTTTTGTCATCAACTTGATCTGTGAATTCTCCCAGAAACAACTGTTCGCAGATACTGAACTCATAGCCGTGCGTGTGGAAGTTTTTCTCTGCTTTGGAGGGATCCCATTCGAGTCGCCCAACTTTAGTGTAGACAACATGTATAGACATGTCAACTGTCCCCGTGTTCACGCCTTCCTAGTGTAAATACGGAAAACGAGTCAAAAAGTTCGAGCCAAGTGGTTAATTCTGGAATAGTCATCCTTTGGCGTAGGGGCGCATTGCATGCGCTCTTTGTGGTTGCGTCATCCTGAGGAGCGACCCAGCCGTGACGAAGAATCTCGTTACTTAAGCTACGAGATTCTTCGCCCGCTTTGCGGACTCAGAATGACAAAGAGAGGGGGTGCGCGAACAGCGCTAGGACTAAGTTGTGGTGTAATCCCCACTTACATAGTTTATTTGAAAATCCCTTGGACATTAATGTGTAAGTTAGATTCACCAATACATTGGTTTTAAAAAGAAGCATTACTTAAAGCGCAAGCAAAGCACAGATTACGTTAACGGCAATTTTCGACGGCATGTTTACCGTCTGACTTTGTGCCGTCTTCGCATAGCAATTATCTGAAATCCCGTCGCGGAACGTCATTCTGAGCCCCGCGAAGAATCTCACGCCTTAACGGCCGAGACTCTTCGCTTCACTGCGTTTTGCTCAGAGTGACAATTCTGCGACTTCTTCTTTGAGAGGAAACCGAAATGACTAACCCAGAAAAACAGAATATTTCCATGCAGCCGCCACGTGGAACTCGCGACGTGCTGCCTGCTGAAAGTGAACAATGGCAAAAGTTGGAAGAGCTTGCGCGCACGACACTGAAGTCTGCCGGCTACAAGGAAATTCGCTTGCCGATTTTTGAACAGACAGAACTCTTTTGCCGCACGGCAGGTGAAGGCTCCGACGTGGTCAACAAGGAAATGTATACCTTCGTCGACAAAGCAGACCGCCCGCTTACCTTGCGTCCGGAAGGGACTGCACAAGCCGCGCGCGCGTTTTTGAACTCAGCAATGGACAGGCTGCGTCCTCCGACAAAGCTGTTCTACATGGGTCAATACTTCCGCAACGAAGCTGTACAAACCGGCCGCTACAGGCAATTCAATCAACTCGGATTGGAAGCTTTCGGTAGTGCCAGTCCATTGCTTGACGCAGAAACAATTGCCATCGCCTGCGACTTCCTCAGGAAGGCAGGCGTGGCTGAATTCGAAGTGCAGATCAACTCTCTTGGTTGTTCGGCATGTCGCCCAGCCTATCGTGAAGCGCTGAAAGAAAAGTTGCGTGATCGTCTGTCAAGTCTTTGCGAAGACTGCAATAACAGATACGAACGCAATCCGTTGCGCATGCTCGATTGCAAGGTCCAAGCCGATCAAGAGCAATTCATTGATGTACGGGGTCCGCTCGGCTATCTGTGTGCTGATTGCGACAGCCAATGGGATGCGTTGACACTTGCTCTGCTTCAACTGAAAGTCCCGTTTGCAGTCAACAGACGCCTAGTACGCGGTCTGGACTATTACACGCGGACGGTTTTCGAAATCGTTTCGCAAGACAGCCGCCTCGGTGCTCAGTCCACAATCGCAGCCGGTGGTCGCTATGACAATCTCATCGAAAGTCTTGGCGGACCACCAACACCTGCAGTCGGCTGGGCTGTTGGGCTGGAAAGGTTGCTTCTGCTACTTAAGGAGCCGCCTACGACAAACGTCGATGTCTTTGTTGTTAGCACGGACGTCGCCGTAGCGTTGCAGGTTGCAACATCGTTGCGTCAAGCAGGAATCTCTGCTGACCTCGAGTTTCCAGCTGCAGGAACCAAGAGCCGCTCCTTCACCAAGCAATTGCAGGAGGCTAACAAGCTTGGCTGCAGATGGGCGGTGATCATAGGCGAAAACGAATTGGCAAACAACGAGGTTGCGCTGAAGGACATGCGAATCAAAGGTTTGCAGATCTCAGTGCCGATCTCAGATTTGCCAAAGAAACTCAATCAACTGACATAAGTTCACGGGAGGACTCCTCGTGGAGTCCTCTCTTTTGTTTTCAGCGAATACCCAAGTGGGGACAAACAAATGACAGAAGATCGAAAACTAGAAATAAGTGAGTCGACTACAAGACGTGAACCGGTCCCAGTAGCAAGAGCTGTAACTGGACTACACCAGGCTGAAGAAGAAGGAGGTCCGTGTGTGCACTGCGATCTTCCGTGGGACGAATGGACCGCAGAAGTAATGAAGTGCCCCAAGCATGTATACGACGTTAATACACGTCGCTGATTAGAGATTAGGAGAGGTTTTGCTTCTCCGATATGGGTCGAAAACTAATTTTCTTGGAGATTTCAGCATGAAAAAAGTATATTCAATTCTGTTCGCATGCCAACTTGTTATGCAGGCTTATCTCGTTCACATGCACTCTAGCTCGTCGACATTGTCGATCGCAGCGCTGGCACTATCGCTTGCCGCAGTTCAAGCAGTGGTTGCTCTTCTGGTGATAGTATCTGCCCAAGTGAATCCGCCGTATAAGATGCCTGCATCTGGTGTTGAGAAACGACTGAGCATGCTCGGTAATTCACTGATTTTTGCGGCAGTCGGTAGCTTCATGGTTCTCATTGCAGCTGCTGCTATTCCGGGTGCGTTGGTGACGACACAATTCTGGCAATTGCTCGCCTCAAGCGTAGTTGCTGGCAGTGCGGCAAATGCCCTGTTTGCGCAACGTCTTTCAGATGCGCATGGCGCATAAATAGAAAAACAACTAATCGCAGAGGCAAGTTCGATGGCATGAATGACACACCATCGTGCTTGCCTCTTCGGCACAGAAAAAGGCGAGGGATTTACTATGATAAAAGTTTTGGGCGTAGTTTTAATTGTCGCTGGAGTGACCACTGTCGCGGTTGCTGTCCGTGCGATTCAGAACATCATACAAAATGCTGCCGATGAGGACGATCAAATCGAGCCGGCAATTCAGGAAACAGACGAAGTCGAAGACGTAACACAGAGATTTCTTGATGCGAAGCGACTCGGCGGTAACGTTGATGCGTATTTGGCTCACCAGATTGCGGGTAGCGAAAATCCGAATCGACAATATCCATTTTTGATGAGAGTGAAAGAACAATTCGACGCGAAGGAAATTCCGGGATTGAGTGTCTCATCCAAAATTGGCGATGTCTGGGCGTGCAGAGCCACTCTCGAGGCCATCGATTTACTGTCGACCGATCCCCGAGTGCTTTGCATTGAAGGATCTCCGCGGGGACATTTGGAGTAAACAGTGAGGTAAACAACATGCCATTGATAGTAGAAAAGGAACACGGATTTTCATCGACCGGTTTCACGGAAGAGTTTCTACGAATTTCTTCCATTGAAGTGCCGGTAGGCTCTCGAGTTGTCGAGGTGAGATCAACGGGCTGTAACGTGACCGTGACGGTACAACAGCCGGTGCCCGATGCAACGGAGACTCTCAAAGACGAAACAATCGAGTTTCACATGTACAAAACCGGAATACCCTATCGTCGGCCGTCGTCGACAGAATTTAAATTTTGGGGAATCGTTGGCGCCAACGAAGGCAAGTGCGCCATCTATGAGAAGCGATAACTCCGAAAACACGTGAGGAAAAAGACCATGAGCAAGAAAGATAAACAAGATTCAACAAAGAAGCAGGAAGAGCTAATTCCGCAATTTCGTCCCTCCCATTCTACCGGCTCTTATTGTGCACGCAGAGACGGCAACGGCAATTCCTGCTCGATGCCTATAATGCAGCACTATAACGGCTATGGCAGACCGTCACACCAGTCGTGCAGTGGTGGACATTAATCAAAGGAGCGTGTAAAAACATGGCATACATTTTTCAGAAAGTCGTAGATAGAGTGAAGAAGCTCAGGGATGCCGAACTCGGAGAGCTGGATAACTGCAGCCGCGAGCTGAGAGTCAAACATTCAGACAGAACCGAGCTGAATTATTCATCCTGCTATTACGAGTTCATGACAGTCACACATCCTCGCAAGAAGGAGGAAAAGTACAATTGTGTGCTGATTATTCCAGAGCATCATGCTCCTTGCTGGTACATTCTTGATGATCTGACAGAGCTTGTCGAGATCAAATACGAAGGCAAGGACAACACGGGAAAGGAAGTCGATTTGCTGAAGCAGCATAGTAAGTAATCGACGATAAACGAACCCATACAGAGACTTCTTTCGAAAGGAGTCTCTGTTTTGCTACGGAGGTGAAATCGATGAAGTTTTCCAATATCGCAAACGTAGTCGACTGCGAACACCAAGAAGGTCGGCTGATTGAGGTCGGATTGACGATGCTCAATTTGAAAGAGAGAAAAATCCTGAAGAGTTACTGCATGCCTGTAAAAGTCGACTTCGAGATTTCACCGGAGATTACTGCACTTACTGGTTGGACTAATCGGAAGTTGCAGCGACAAGGCATGCCACTTGAGCAGATTGCGAACATGTTGATCAACAAACACGGTTTCAAAAACAGGCTGTTGTTGACTGACATGAGTAACGAAATCCAATTCTTGGAAGAACAATTGGGCGCTAAGTTTAGCGACCACAGAATGAATATCTCCATTCTGTACGCAATGAAGACAGGGCAAATGGAGAAGGTTAGCTTGGAAGGCATGCTTGCCACCTTCGGAATGACATTCGAAGGCAGCCCGCACTTGGGTGTCGATGATTCCAAAAACATCGCACGAGTCGGGTTGGTAGTAATGCCCCAATTGCCTCCAGAAATTTAGCGCCCATTTTTCTTGAGAAACAGATCAACAATTAACAGAGGAAAAATCATGACTAACCAAGATCAACCACAACCCGCATCGGAAGCCGCTAAGCAACTCATTCAATTGTGGAATTCTGCCTGCAATAGTTTCTTCTTAACGGTCGAAACTGAAGACGGACCGAATCCGCCGGAGATTGTTGTAAATGTACGTTCGAGTGAAGAGAGCTATGTTCGCGCAGCAGAACGAGACATCAGAGTGTTGTCACGCATCATGGAGACCGCCGGCGTGCAGACAATACCAGTAGAGCAAGATGCCGCGGGTAAGTGGGTGCCAACAGCCGAAGGACAAAAAACAATCGATGAATCCGGTGAGCGCACTGACCTTACCGGTGCACTTTTGATGACACTGGCGATGGTGTTTATTGATACGAAAGCGCTGAATGAAGTTAGTGTAGAGGATCTTCTTGCAGTTTTGCAGGCCATGAGTTCGGAAGGAGAAGAATCTGAGGCTGAAGAACCAACGTATTCACTTCAGATTAGGTCGAAAAACATCAGTAAAGAAGCCGGAAAGGAGATCACTCATATAACGATCAATGTTCTTTCCGACACGGATGAGGAGGAAAAGAAACTCAAAGCTTTGCAGGAAGAATTCGTTAGATTGTATAAGTCCGGCAAAATCACTGTCAGACTTAAACCATACACTGACGAAGAAAAATCCAGATTTACAATGTAGTTAGTGTGTGCAGCTAGGCAGCTTCTGTGCTGCTTAGCTGCTGCACGCTCTTTTCTTGCGGAGACAGGAAACCTCAGGAGACACAAGCTCATGAATAAGTTTGACCAATATGTATCGATACTAGGCAAGGCAAGACCGCCTGCTCCTGTTAACTTTGCGTGTTTGGCAACGGAGTTGGATTTCACTCTCGGTCACCAATTGACTGACGAAGATCTTGCAGCATTGTTACCGGATTGTCCTAACCTGCGCTCGCTCAAACTGCGAGCAACTGACATAACAGATGCTGGACTAGCGCATCTGTCGGGACTGAGAAATCTGGAAATGCTGGATTTGGGACAAATGAGCAATATTACCAATGACGGAATGAGGCATTTGTCCGGGTTGACTCAGTTGCGATCTTTGAACATCGACTACTCAACCACGGTTGGCGACGCAGGCTTAGCGCATCTGCAAGGGCTTACTAATCTGGAAGTACTCTGGACTGACGGGAGAAATATAACTGATGCGGGAATGCCGTATTTTGCGAAGCTAAAAAAGCTACAGGGAGTGAACTTGCATAGCTCTGCCGTAAGCGATGCGGGACTAGTTCACTTGTCCGGTTTGACTGACTTGAAAACTCTCACCCTAACAGGAACAGCAATAACCGATAGGGGACTGGCAAGCCTTTCAAGTCTCACCAAATTGGAGAAGCTTTACCTCTACAATGTCGAAAACACCATAACTGATGCGTGGTTATCGCATATAGCGGGATTCACAAGGTTGCAAGAGCTTGATGTCTCTCACTGCGACAGCCACAAGTCGGAAATAACTGATGCCGGACTCGCGTATTTATCCGGGCTTAGCAATCTTGCGGTGCTTCGAATCTGCGGCGCGAAGATAACAGATGCCGGTTTGGCGCACATATCGCATCTTGCATATCTGACCGATGCAGATGTCAGATTGTGCCGAAATATAAGCAGTGACGCATGCAGGCTCTGGCAAGAGCTTTTGGACTCTCGCAAAGCTTCCGGCGCAATTGCTGCGCGCATTGCCGCGCTAGGGAAATCATGAGCTGCTAAAAACCAATTCAATCTGAGGAAAGCAAAATGTCAAATTTACAGGAGGAGACACCATGAAAATCACACAAGACGAGTTGAAGAGACTGATTGAATTGAATGCCGAACGAAATCCTTTGCAAGAAAAGCTAGAGGAAACGGCTGAACGAGCTTTTGCAGTCTGGAACAAATTGAATCCCTGTAAACCTAGTCTCAAGAGACAATTTCGAACAGCTACGGCTACAGATGCAGGCGTCGTAGTGGGATATGAAGAATACTGTTGCTGTCTTTCTGACGAGTACACCACGATGTTCTCGTTCGAAATGCTTACCAGCGTGGAGTAGGGAAAGTAGATGAATAAAGGGAGTAAACCAACTCCCTTTTTCATCTTTTTGGCACTTTTTTACCTTTAGCTGTTTGTCAATCTGGCAGAAGTCGTTGGAAAATTGGTCTGTCATTCATGATCTTGTTTATTCATCAATTTGTCGGCTATTTTTCTGGCGACGTCTTTGCCATGAAGGAGTTCAGCCAGTCTAATTTTCAGCTGAACGTCTGTATCTTCAGGATAACGCTCACGCAAACCGCTAAGTGATAGGGACTGCATCATGATGGTTGATTTGGAAACCATCTGCAGCCGTTCTGCTGGGGATTTTTGTGCCAGCAATTGGAAAAGTAGTCTTTCTGTCTCAGGAGAAGTATCAGAAGACAGTCTGTAATCGTCATAGCTGCTCATACGTGCAAGTTTCGCCTTCACAAAGCATTATAACTGACCTCATCAGACTGGTTGCCGGGCGGATGCATGAGGGCGCATACAGCGCGCCGCTACGAAACACAGACTTGTCAGGCGCCCCCGCCGCTCGTGATTTGCATGTGGACAATGGCTGGGCTCTCCTCCCTTCTGTGCGAAATGAGCTACTACGCCCTATCGTGTAAGATGAAATTTAACATTGAAATCATGGAGTCGTGTGCCATAATTTCAATAATGATACCTCGACGACTTACACCGACAATTATCAATCGTTTGGAGCAATTCCCTGCTGTGGCTTTGCTTGGACCTCGTCAGGTTGGTAAGACTACTTTAGCCCACACGATTGCTAAAGACCGCAAAAGTATCTATCTAGATCTTGAAATTGCTACAGACCGCGCAAAGCTACTGAATGCCGAATCATACCTCTCTGCCCATGAGGATAAATTGGTAATTTTGGATGAAGTCCAGAGAGCGCCCGAGCTTTTTCAAACTTTGCGGGGACTTATCGATCAAGGCATCCGCGATGGAAGAGGATTAGGACGCTTCCTCCTCCTTGGTTCTGTTTCTGTTGATTTGTTGAAACAATCCGGCGAAAGCCTAGCCGGACGCATTGCCTATGAAGAACTTTTCCCTTTGGATGTGTTGGAGATCAATGCAAGTCGGGATCCCCTATGGTTGCGTGGTGGATTTCCCAAGAGTTTTATCTCGAAAGATGATCATGCGAGCACCATTTGGCGAGACAATTTCATTCGCACTTATCTGGAGCGCGACATTCCTCAGCTAGGGCCGCGCATTCCAGCCGAGACTTTGCGCAGATTTTGGACAATGTTGTCTCACAATCAGGGCAATCTATTGAATGCTGCGCAACTGGCTAGAAATTTGTCTGTCGATGGAAAAACGATTGCTCGGTACCTTGATCTGATGGTTGATCTTCTTTTGGTTCGTCGTTTGATACCATTTCATGCCAATGCGCGTAAGCGGTTAGTGAAGTCTCCCAAGGTCTATGTGCGAGACAGCGGCTTGGTCCACGCATTGTTGGGGATAGAAAACATGGAGAGGTTAGCAGGACATCCGGTTATTGGTGCTAGCTGGGAAGGCTTCGTTATTGAAAATTTGCTTTCCGTCTTACCTTGGTCAATCAAGTCCTTCTTCTATAGAAGTTTCACTGGTGCAGAGATTGATTTGGTTCTCGAGTTGTCGGATGGTGAGTGCTGGGCTATCGAAATCAAACGTAGTTTGTCAGCCAAACTGGAAAAGGGATTCTATTCTGCTTGCGAAGACCTCAAACCTACACGAGCGTTTGTAGTTTATTCCGGCAGTGAACGCTATCCAATAGGCGATGGAATTGAGGCAATTGGGTTGGAAGAATTAACGGCCTTGCTGGCCGGGCTGTGAATTTTGATTGAATAAACTCCTGACAGCCCCAAACATGAGAGTTTTACAAGCAGGGAAGCGGGCTAACTGTTTTCAATAAGCTGTATGATCAGGGCTGATATAGCGAAGGAGACGGAAACGTGAGCCCAACCATGACTACACAAGAAGTAATGCCTTACGGCGAATTCCTGACCGAAGAGCATCAGGCAATACGCGAGATGATTCGTGATTTTGCGACGAAGGAACTTGCTCCTCAAGCAGCTGCGGTTGATCGCGAAGCACGTTTTAACGTTGAGGCGTTCAAAAAATTAGGCAAACTGGATTTGCTGGGATTGCCAATTGGCGCTGAGTACGGCGGAGCTGGTTCTGATTACAGAAGCTACGCTATTGCCGTTGAAGAAATTGGTCGCGCATGTGGCTCGACAGGTTTGAGCTACGCCGCTCACGTGTCGTTGGGTACTAACCCAATCTACAAATTTGGTAGCGAAGAGCAGAAAAAGAAGTACTTGCCGAAGTTGACTTCCGGTGAATACATCGGATGTTGGGCATTGACTGAACCAGGCACTGGATCAGACGCTGCTGCGCAGAGAACTACTGCCAAGCTCGATGGCGATCATTGGGTGTTGAACGGCACAAAGCAATTCATCACCAATGCCACACACGCAGATGTTGCCATCATTATGGCGATGACGGACATGTCTCTCGGCAAAAAGGGCATTTCTGCTTTCATAGTTGAAAAAGGAACACCTGGTTTCTTTGTCAGCAAAGTGGAAAAGAAATTGGGTATGCGCGGTTCGCCGACAGCCAGCTTGACCATGGAAGACTGCCGCATTCCTGCCGGCAATATTATTGGTGCACCAGGTGAAGGCTATAAGCAAGCTCTCACGACATTGGAAGGCGGACGCATTTCCATCGGCGCATTGGCACTAGGTATTGCTCAAGCTGCTCTTGATGCGGCATTGGTTTATGCCAGACAGCGTGAAGCATTTGGTGAGCCGATTGGTAACTTCCAGTTTATTAAAGGTTATTTGGCTGATATGGCCACGCAGATACAAGCAGCAAGATTGCTTCTGTATCATGCTGCTTGGATGAAAGACCACGGACAGCGCGTAACATTGGAAGGCTCACAAGCCAAACTATTCGCTTCTGAAATTGCTTCGCGTGTGTGCAACCTCTGTGTTCAAATCCACGGCGGTTATGGCTACATCGAAGATTTCCCGGCAGAGCGCTTCTTGCGTGACGCCAAGCTTTGCGAAATCGGCGAAGGCACATCTGAAATTCAACGTCTGCTTATTGCCAGACAGTTGGGATTCTAAGGTTCCTTTGTCAGTCCAAGCGTAGGGGCGCATTGCATGCGCCCGTTTCTTTGCGCCAGATTATTCAAGGGCGCATGCAATGCGCCCCTACAATGACAAAACGAAACATGTTCGCGCGAGCTGTGAGAGATGATTGCTTGCGGGAACTACTAATTAAATTGAAATTGAATATAGAGAGTTAAGCCTAATTTGTTGGTTTGTTTCCATCAAATCTGTAAGTTGAAGTTATTACTTCAAAAATATATTTGGATTTCTAAAAGACTCAGCACGCGGGAAATAACCATCGAACGGCAGCGCGATATTCCGGATCTTTATCGGAATGTGCTTTGCCGCTCGCTGGACTTTCTCGCTGTCTATCCCAAGCAAAAGGAGCAAGACCATGAAAGGATATTCAGGCAAGACAATGCAATTAGACGGCGATGTGCAAGCAGTTTTGGAGTACGCGGCCAACGAGGCACGTAAGTTGGGTCACGCTCAGGCGGGAACAGCTCATTTGCTCTTGGGCATCATGGCTGTTGCTCCAACGAGATTGGACGTAAAAAATCTTCCGGATGGATTTGAAGGGCTCATTAGGGAGCGTTTGGGTCAAGGAGATACTTCGGTTGAGTACACAGGACTTTCTGATGAAGCGACTAGGGTGATTAAGGAAGGTGAGTTAGTCTATCAAGACGAAGATCTGTGGGTTACTGGTAGCTCCTGCCTGCTCAGGAAAGTTATCTACAAGTTATTTACGGATTGGCGAAGAGATAAGTTACCCGGATACGATTTTGCGTCGGAGTTGTTGCAAAATGTACCCAATCAACCTTTACTGCGAGCTTATGCCGAATTTGAGTGGGAGCATACTCTCAACTCTGCGATGAATAGGTTAACCATGAACAACAGACTGAAATTTCTCGATGAAGTGCTTAACTCCGAGTGGTATGGCAGTGGCGTTAATGGACCCGTGAGCGCAATTGAGCAGCTAGTAGTTGTTTGTTGTCGCCAAATTCAGGACGAGAAAAGATCAGTTTCTCGCTGTGAGGGAGAAGCTCTGCAGGCAGGCCGTGATTTAGATCGCTATACAGAGCAATTGCTCTCCAAGCAGAAAGACTTGAAAGCGGCCGAGCAAAGTGTAGCGAGGCTTGGCGCGATCATAGAACCTGAGGCTGCGGATGCAGAATTGGAATTTCTTGAGAAGCAGAAGACAGAACTGCTGTCTGATGTATCTGGTTTGCAGGCACGAGTTCGAAACTGCAGTGCAAAGCGAGAAACACAGAATAAAAACGCTGTCTCTCACCAATCGGCGGCCAAAGATCTACAGAACCTGGTTGATCTTTTGCAGCGCTCCCTGACGAAGGCGGAAGAAGAAGGGCGCAAGACATTGCTTGCTGAATTGAAACAACTCGCTATTGATGAACCGCTAGCTTAAAGCGGTTTTTGACTAAATTCAAAAGAGGTGCACGCATCGGTGTGCGCCTCTTTCTGTTGCTTGTTGAAGTTTTACGAGGTGACGAAAATGGAAATTAGAGGTGCCTATGATGGCAGCGAAGCAGATCGCGCGCTGGCAATTACCAGCAACATTCGCATTAACAAAGAAAGAATTGAGGACTTAGACAAAGCATTTGGAGAATCCATCAGTAAACACGGGGCAATCAAAGTCTGGCGCTTTGTGCTCATAGTTTCAATTCCAGTTATTCTGGCGACTTGGGGATTGCACGCACATCCGGAAGTTGGAATGACGGCTGCTGCTTGGCGTGAGATGTTGCTGCGCGCCTTGATCGTGTGGTTAGTTAGCGGCGCGATTGTGAATACGCACTTCGGCAAGGATATTGTCGGTGACAAGCTCGTCTCCAAAGCAAAAGACTTGCTGCACACTCACAACGAAATCATCGACATCGTTTATCGATTGGAAGACATAAGCCGCATAGTCGACAGTCTCGACGCCAACCGCATTGAGACTGCAGTTGTTGTCCGACCCGAAGATGACTTTTGCATGCGTGCGGCAGTCGTCAGATTCGATGCTTGGTGTGTTCAGACTAGCGAGCGGCTTTACGTGTACAGGCTGACTTCGGAAGATTCGGCTGAAGCACGATTGGTTGAAGACAGCCTAGATAGCAGCAGGGAATACCTCATTCAATTACTTCGCTCGAGACTTTGGCTGAATAAATACATTCAGCTGATTCGTTGAGCGGAAAGGAGAACCCCAAATGAATACGCAATTAGATGAGGCGCTGGAGGCATTCCGGCGCCGAGATCACCGTCTTGGTGAAGAACAGTTGACGAAGTTCTTGGAAGAACAAGCCTGCACGGATCACGTGAGTATCGTTGCTGATCGAGCAGAAAGGTTGTTCAACGAAGCGAGCAAGACAACTGAGGCAAGACTTCGCTTGGATTTGCTATGCGCACCGAAGAATCCCGACATGCTACCGGTCGATGGCGGAATCATGAAAGCTTGCACGGCGGAGTTTCGATTGTTTTCACTCGATGAAAATGGCAAGGTGAACGGCGTTCGTCACGAATTTGTTGCGCGATATCGGCTCTTCTTGCCCTGGTCGGGGCAGAAGGACTGTCGTTGTCACCCACACTAATCACACTTCTACGGAAAGGAGAATTGATATGCAAAATGAGAACGAAACTGGTTTGAAAGTTGGTGAATTTGTTCAGTCCGAAGCATTCGTTTACGCTCGCAGAGCGGAAATTGAAGGCAAAGAACGTCTGATGATTGGCTATCGCGATGAAGATGGATTTGATCCCACGCGTGCCGAAGCAGTATTCAAAGTTCTTTCGATAACTCCTCGCAAACCGGGCATCCACGGAGCATTCCGCGGTGATGACGTTGTTGCCGTGCGCATGAATGATGCGACTGAAGAAGGCGATGAAGTCATTGAGTTCATTTTGGGTGGAAAGGGGCGTCGCTCGATTCAGTCTGTCGATGTTCTTGATCCTGTCGATGATGACGAGGACGGCGAAATTTCATTCACTCTGGAATAGACTCGCCCAAGTGATCGCCGTTATCGCGCTGCATCCACAGCTCGGTAACGGCAGCGCTTGTCATCGGGCTTTATCTGAAGCTTGTGGACAGGGTGGCTCCTGTTCCTGTAGTGTGTTTATAAGTGCTATTGCCGAAAGTACCGCCCGAGGTGGAGGAGCCACCCCGACTGCGTAATGTCGAAAATCCACAGTATGTTCAAACCAAAACAATTTATGTCCGCCATTGTTGGTATGGCTCTGTGGTTGAGTCCCAGCCTATGCTTGGCGGACAACACAGCTCCAATCCACAAAAAACTAGACGGCTCGGAAGGGCAGCCGAACACCAATACTTCGCTCATAATCCCGGTCGATCGAACAAATTTTCTAAAAGAATTTCTCGACCCGAGCAAACCCTACATTGTGCTCGCATTTTTGCAACCAGCCTGCGCTCCAGATGGCGGCTCTACGCCCCATGCTGATCAGTTGCTGGAAAAGATGGCGGCGGAATTTGGATCAAAGGGGATGAAATTCATCCGCATCAACATCCAGAAATCACCTAAAATCACTGCAAAATTCCGAGCACAACTTCACATTGATGACCAGACCTTCATTTGTATTTCCTACAAAACCAAAACTGACCGTCTCGGTAGCGGATTTCGTAAGGAATTGAATGAAGCCAATCTGCGTGTGTTTTTGCAAGACGCGCTAAACAACGATTTGCAGTGGGTGCCGATTGGTAAACAGGTGCCTCTGCCGTTTCGAATCTTGATGGAACTTCAAGAGAAAGCTCTTAAATAGGGCTTTCTCTTTTTGCCTTTTGAATACTAGGGTGGATAGTACAAAACTCCTTGCGCATGGTAGCCAAGGGGCAAATTTCATTGCGTTGCACAGCTAGCGCACAGCAAGAATTAGTTAGATGTTGCTAAGAGGTGACTGTATGCCCCGTAGGGCGCGGGGTGAGAGGCTCGTGCTGCTTGACTTGGGTGTGCTGAACTTTCTAAATTCAAAGTCCATTAGAAATAGAACTTCTCCGATATTGAACAGAAACTAGAAATTAGATAGCTGGACATAGCAACCACCAAAAGAGCCGATTAATTCGCGGCTCGGTTTTTGTTCGGCTGGAAGTTCTGTACACCATTTCACTAAGGACCTAGGAACATGAAACAACAAACTTTGGAGTGCAGCACGTGCATGCACATGGCCGTTATAGGAATCCACCGTGTCGCCAGTGAATGCAAACACATGGCAGATGAGGGTGGAATTACTCTGTGTACCTCATGCGCAATTGTCGAAGATAGGTGCCAGGGTTGTGGCAAGACATTGGAATCCGGTCGCGATGAGAAAGTTGTAGCAAAGGTGAGGCTCCTCTTAAATGCACGGGATAAAGCCTATGCGAAAGCACAAAAGGTTTATGACAAAGCCGTAAAAACATTTCGAGTGCAAGCAGATCTTTATGACGCGAGCACTGAGGCTGCAAGAAATGCTTATCACGAAGCTATCGATAAGTACGAACAAGCGTCGAATTTCTTTTATCGTGAGATTAAGCCGGACGATGACCCGAAAGAATTAGACATACGGGCGAAGAAGGTACACGACGATTACGATCTAGCAAAGATAACGGCTGGCAAAGTCTTTCAAAGGTGGGAGGAGTTTTCGCCCACCATATTGGGAGACATTAAAGACGCCTTTTTCGATGCTAAAGCTGTTCAATTCCGTGCAAAGGCTGACGCCAACGCCGCCCTAAACGCCGGACTTCTGTCTATCGTGAAGGGCATCTACCGTCTTGGCAAATTAGGCAGAACGAGATGACCTCGAATACCGACAAGGACCAAATTGAGGTCGCCGAGGAAAGAGTTAAAGCCACGACTGCGTCCATCGCCAAACTTGCAAAAGAGCATGAATTTGCTCGATGGCGAGTAGCGGAAAAGTGCGGTTGGGCAAACTCTTTCCTCGGGCAGTGCAAAACGGGTGAGCCTGCAAGTGCTTACCCGGACAATCTCGAAACTCTCGATGAAGACGTCGTCAAAGCAATAGACAAGTTTCTAGAGAGTAATCGCAAGATCAAATCGGCTAAACGTCTACTCAAAAAGCAGAGCGCGGATTTGGCGCGTCTGCTGCGCAAGAGGAGAGATTTATGAATCCAACACAAAAGCAATGTTTGCACTCGATGTCCGCAGTCGCGGCTCGGCTGAAGGAAAACTATCAGGAGCCTCGAAAGAAATTCTATGTGCCCAAATACGGCATCAACAATTCAACGGCTTGGGGCAGTTTTGCCGGTATTGCAATTGCCGCCAGTGGTAAGCGCACAGATGAATTTGCCAAAGACGAATTTTCTGAACAAGAATTACTTCGATTCGGAGCATTTTCTGTTAAGCGCGAATTATTCGAATTGAAGCTCGTTACGAGAGGCGATGGCTACGACATATTTAGCGACTTATGTCTCAACGACTTTTGGCTATGGTCACTTGTCGAGGAAGTCGCCAAAGTCGCTGTGGAAAAGAAGCGCTTTCCCATCGATGCAGTGTGCTTCGTAGATGCTATCGCAAATCTAGTCAGTCGTGTGCCTCAAGGAAAGTTTGCTGCACTTGAGACAACACTTATCAGGGTGTTGTCCGAACGAACCGGCACCATGAATTTGGTTGAAAGAAGCATCTATTTGGAGCGCGCGGTGGAAAACGCGGACTTGCCTCCGCTCGCGCATCTTTACAGAAGTAGCATCGGGAAAGAGTATTTGCAGGAATACTTGGATCACGGATTGATACTCGTAGATGACGACCGCGAAACCGATCCGCATAAAGCCGATATTCGATTCAACAAGCTTCTGCTGCAGGACTGGCAGCTAGGACAGCGTGGTCCTGTCTTTGCACGACACGAAGGACTGAAAGTAAGGAAATATTATTGAGGATACAACAATGGCTGATGGAAACAACATAGAAGAAAGGCTGGCAATTCGCGTTGCCGATATTGCTGCCCAAGTAATAGAAAGAGCCGGTAAAGTGACAAACTCAATTGCTGAAGCTTTTACAAACGCAACCTCATTGGTAATTGAAAGTGCTGCACAAGCCGCCGAAGAGCAGGCAAAACTGCAAGCAAGCCGAGAGAAAAATGAAGTTGATGTTGAAACAACTGACAAGATTCTCAATGGCGCGATGAACAATTCCCGATTCGACGTCAAAGTCAGTCTGGCAGAAGGAATTCTAAATGGACTCTTCTGCGGCTCCGGTGTCAGTCTAATCTCATTTCACTTTCATCAGGCATCGCAGTCCCCGACGAATGAACCTCGCCGGTACCCTGATGCAAGCCCGCCTGGTTCGGAGGGAGTATGAACAATGGAACATACAATCTATTTGTACGCCGGCAGCAACAACTTCAGGAAGCAACTGAAAAGCTAGTTGCAAAATGGTCACAAATCACAGGCATCACCGTCGAGAAAATCGCACGCATAACATTTACTGATGACACAGTAATCGTGCGATTCCGGGAGTTCGAAGTCCTTCCGGATGGAGTACAAAGGTCTCTTTGTGAAAGAGACCTTGCTCTGCCGGCTAATTTGCTATGGTGTAAAAACCGAGACGAGAAATTGCTGGCAGAGGTTTTATCCTCCATCAAAATTCGCCAAGCAGTCGAATCTGATGCTTACGATATGGTTTGGACGCATTGGAAGGCTGTACATATAACGGCGGCAAATTATGGATATTACGGTCCGAAAATCTTAGAGGACTGGTCGCCGAAGGTAAGTGCTGAACGAATTACTCTCTACAGGGAATGGGTTCGCACTTTTCCTCAACGATATCCGGATAAGCGAGTGACTGTAGTCGCTGAGCTTGCCAAAAGGATAATTGGATTTGCTTCATATGTGCCGGAGAAAAATTATCTCTTGAGCTTATATGTCAGTCCGCAAGCTGCCGGAAAGAAAGTCGGTGTTCGACTTTTGCAAGAGATGGAACGACTAGCTAGAGGTGCCGGTTGTACATATCTTGAGCTGGATGCAGCAATAAATGCCGAAGGCTTTTATGTAAAGCACGGCTATGAGCGTATTGCCCCAATTTTTTACACACTGCATACGGGCCTCGAAATGCCCTGCGTGAAAATGCAAAAGCAGCTGTGAAATTCACTCTAGGAGAGAAAGTGTATGATTATACTCGGATGTATTTTTATCTTTCTGTTGCAGTTGGTTGTCCAGGGGTTTGTATTTGGAGCAACCCTGACGTTTAAGTCGGTAATCTTTTCTGGATTACTCATCTTGTTGCTGGCCTTTCTCAATGCGGCAGTAACTCTTTTGACAGTAGCGGGTTGGTCTACAGGCAGCGGTGGTCCCAACACGTTTCTTGGCTCGGCGGCAGCCATGTTTTTTGTGTCGGGAATCTACGCGGTCGTTTTGACTGGCGTAATACTGGGATTATCCGCGCTAATTCCAGGAGGTGTAATGGTTGCCACCGGCACTTTTGGTTTGCTGGGCGCAATTGGTTTAAGCGCATTAGCCGGCGCTGCTGTGAATACCGTCATCGGTATTCCATTCGCTTGGCTCGATGTGATCAACTGGCGATAACAATATTTCCAATTGTGTTGATATGGGGAAGCTATTGAGCTTCCCCTTCGTTATTCGATTTGTAAATCCAAAAAAAGGAGTTCTAGCTATGACACGCAAAGCAAGTGGTAAATCCACCAAAGTTACAAAGAAAGACATTTTTGAAACTGCACTGGCGATACGTTTGGTGTTTGGTGAACAACCGGACGAATTTAAATTGGAGCAGACCAAAACATCCGTTCGCATGATTGTGTTCACTCAAGAATCAGCCGAAGAAGCCTTGCCGCACATCCAACAAACGCTCAATGAGCAGAAGTGTAAGGCGCCAGTAGAGATTCTTGTGCGCTTAAAGACGCTCAAAGCTCAGGAAGAGGGACAACCGGAAGAGAAGCCCGCAGCACCAGAAACACCAGCGGAAAACAAACTTAGTGAAGGATTGCGCGCATATCTTAATCAGGCTGCAATTCCCTTTGATAAGGGCATTGATGTTAGCCTGCATCTGAAAGAAGAGATGTCAGATATCGAAGTGTCCAAGAAGCTCCTGGCTTTGTTCGGAGAGCATGGCGCTCGTGTAATCGATGCAAGACATGATGCGACCAAGTCGAGGCTTGTGCGAGTGAAGGCCGGTTTGATCAGAAGGTTCAACGAGGCCGATTGGGTGATAAAGGTGAATCGGTATTACGGCGAGGCCCAGGCATACAGCGCCAACGTCGCTCAATAATCCAAGCGCTAACGCGTGTCAATTATTACCGAAGTAGGCAGGGAGGATCTCAATTCCTATCTGCCTGCTTTGGAGTAGAGAAACATGCATAGTATCAAGTAGAAGGAGGTGTTGATATGAAGGTAGTTGTAATTGGTGGTGGAATAAATGGACTTGTGGCTGCAAATTATCTTCAACGCAACGGTTTTGCTGTAACAATGTTGGAGAAGAAGACTTCAATTGGTGGTGCTTGCACTTCTGATGTTGTTTCGATCGACGGGAAGCAGTATCGCTATTCAAACGGCGCATCAGCATTTGGCTTTATGCAGGATTTTGTTTTTGAAGAAACCGGTCTTGCTCAAAGAGTCGTTGTTGGTGCCCCAGAGCATCCGGAGATTGTTTACTTTGATGGGCAAGATGAATCTTGCCTGCTTCACGACGATGTCCAAATGCTCAAGCAAGAGCTGAAGCAGAAGTGGAGTGAAGAAGGTGATGTTGAGGGATTCATAGAGGATATGGAGAAGGTTTGCAATTTCCTAATTGCTAACTTCAAATCTGCAACAATTCCTTCAATGACATCTGCTGTCGACACTCTAGGTCAGGAATTGAGTGATCGCTGGATATCCGGCAGTGCTCGCGATCTTCTGAATTACTATTTCACGTCCGAAAAAACCAAGATGTTTTTCTATATTGAGGTCACGGAAAGCGGTCCGGTCGAATTTGATTCTCCCTATTCCGCCTTCAATGTTGCGCTGATGAATACTGGCGCAATTTTTGATGGCAAGTGGGGCTTTGTCAGCGGTGGTATTGGAAAAATTACCGAGACTCTGGCGGACATCAACGCTGAGTTGGGAGTGAATCTCGTTAGCGGTGTCGAAATTCGCTCGGTGGCAAAGTCTGGTAAGGAAGTTCGCTATGTATTCGATGGACAGCTGCACAAATTAAAGACAGACTATGTTGTTTTTGCAACTGATCCCTTGAGCGCTGCACGACTTCTTCAAGACAGTAAATTGGAAGTGCGGGTTTCCGGTAAGAAGATGCTTGGTACAAGCGGCAAGGTCTTGCTGTTTTTCAAGAATCCTGTTCAGTGGAAAGGTTCAACTGGCGCCACTGATTTCGATTCGGCATTTCGATTCATAATCAATACGAATAGCCCAGGCGAATTTGCAGAGTCATCAAAAGAAGTAGAACTCGGGAAGAAGGACTTCTCTGATGCCTACTTTGAGGTCTACTGCGAAGGAGCCGGACGCCGGCGCCTGGGCGACAAGATGGACTACGATGTTGTAGCTGTCTTCTTGAAAAATCTAGCTATTGCCAAAACCGGTATCGAGTTGCCTGAAGTAAAACAACAGGTAGAGGACATTGTGCTTTCAAAAATTCTCAATCGCGAGGATTTGATCGGCAGTCTTTTGTTTACACCGAAGGACATAAGAGACAACTTCTTCATGCCCCAAGGCAACATTGACCACATTGAACTCTGCGACGGGCAAAATTTCTTTGCACGCACATTTTCGGCTAATCCCTCGAAGCGCTTTTACCAATTTGGCAGACATGAAAATGTCTACTACTGCGGTGCCGGCGCTTATCCTTGCGGATCTGTCGCAGGAACAGTCGGCTATATGTGTGCTCAGGAAATAATTCGTCGCTTGAAATAAGTACCGTCATTCTCTGAGCAATGCGAAGAATCTCACAGCTTTAAACTGTGAGATTCTTTCTGGCTTTGTTTTGGAATTCTTGATCCATGTGCGTAGTTTCCACGCTTGTCCTTGTTTTTGACAAGGTACTACTAGTCCATGTAGGATGGGATGAATTAAACTTTGCGCACAGGTCCTGGATATTTTGCCATAGTTGAATCAGTTGTGATTAGTGTTATGCCTTCGGCAATCGCCTGGGCAATTATTATGCGGTCGAATGGATCTTTATGAATTGGCGGCAGAGTGTCCATCGTTACCGCGTGTAGGCTGGTGATGGCTAGCTCATCATAGCCGTTGTCTAGTAATCCGCGTCTTAAGACGCGTGGTTCAACACGGAAATCTTTTCGTCCAAGACCGTGTTTGATTACAATTTCCCAGATGCTGGCCGTGCTGAATAGCAATTCGTTGTTTGTATCTTCAATGAGTTTTCGTGCGTTTGATGACAGCTTGCTGGGGGTAGCTGATGCCCAGAGCAGCAAATGAGTGTCCAGTAGTAATTTCACGACTCACCATTGAACAGTTGTGCAATTTCCTTCGCGCCCATGTGGTCAAAATCTTTAGGCACATCAATCTCGCCTTTTAGAAAACCCAGGCGGCGTTTTGCAGGAGGTTCGTCCACGCGACTAATTTTTACGAGTGGTTTTCCGGATTTGGCGATCAGAAATGATTCCCCTTTGACCGCTTGGGCAATGAGCCGAGAAAGGTGAGTCTTAGCTTGGTGAATGTTGATGATTTGCATGAAAATAAAGAAACTTAGTTTACTTAACTTAGTCTAGTGTATCACATCATAGACTGATGGCATAGCCAAAGTAATTGATCATTGTGAGACAATATGGGCGCTTCTCGCTTGTAGGTGACGGCATGATTGTAATGAAGTTTGGTGGTACCTCGGTTGGCAGTGCTGAGCGCATGCAGGAAGTTGTGCAGCTCGTAAAACAGGCGGCGACAAAGTCATGCCCCGTAGTTGTGCTGTCCGCAATGTCTGGTGTGACCAATGCATTGATTGCCGGAGCTGAGGCTGCGGCTGCTGGAAATTTCAATGATGCGCTTCGCCAAGTTGATTTGATTCGGGCGAAGCACGTTGAAGCTATAAATGCGATTTCGGGTGGTGCGGATCTCCTGTCCGAAGTCGAGGAAAGACTTTCTGAACTAGTCGTTACCTATAAAGGCATTGCTGCTGTTGGTGAACTGAGTAAGCGCTCTCTTGATGCAGTCTCTGGAATGGGTGAGCTTCTTTCATCAGCAATTGTCGCTCGAATTGCTAATGGACAAGGATTGCGTAGCCAGTGGCTCGATGCACGCAAATTCATGGTTACTGATGATTCATTCGGGCGTGCCAACCCTGTTTGGGGAGAATTGGTGCCGGCGACTCGTGAAGCTCTAGTGCCGCTTTTGGAACAAGGTACGGTTGTCTTCACGCAAGGTTTCATTGGCTCGACTAAAAATGGAGTCTCCACAACATTAGGTCGTGGCGGCTCTGATTACTCAGCTTCTATCATGGGCGTTGCTATTGATGCTGACGAAATACAAATTTGGACTGACGTGGATGGCATGATGACGGCTGATCCGCGTGTGGTGAAAGATGCGCGTGTGATATCGGAAGTCTCGTTCCAAGAAGCTTCTGAGCTTGCGTATTTCGGGGCGAAGGTTTTGCATCCGCTGACGATCAAGCCTGCCGTGGAAAAGAAAATTCCAGTGCGAATTCTCAATACGTTTCGTCCTAATGAGCCAGGGACACTTATCAAAGATACTGTTGTGTCTGACGACATAATTCGTGCGGTATCTTCAAAGAAAGGCATTACGGCTATCTTCATCAGCACGCCTAAGATGTTGATGAGTTATGGTTTCTTGGCAAAAGTGTTTGCCATTTTTGATAGATATCAAACATCAATTGACACAATTGCTACATCGGAAATTTCTGTTGCTCTGACTATTGATCAAACAGAAAGTCTTAAAGAAATAGTGCGCGACTTGTCAGAGTACGGTGAAGTGCGTGTTGTTCATGACGTGGCCATTGTCTCTGTTGTCGGACGTCAATACAGAGAAAAATCAGGCATCGCCGGACGTGTCTTTGCCGCATTAAAAGACGTGAACATCGTTATGATCTCTGGCGGGGCTTCCGATATCAATTTGAGCTTCGTTGTCGAAGGAGCAAATGCAGACGATGCGGTGCGCATGCTTCATGCTGAATTTCTATCAACTGTTGCTGTTGTGAAATCTATTTCAAATCAGGCTGTCAGCCGTTAAAGAAATCGCCGATCATTTTTCTGTGTAGATCAAATGCAATTTGTTCAGGCAAATCTTTTAGCTGGAAGGTCTTCACTTCTTCAGCGTCATCGCCTGCTTGAAGAATGCCGCTATTTTGTTTTGCTAGGTAGAACAAAATAAGTACGTTGATGCCACGACCAGGAGAATAGGCTCCAAGAAGTCGGTCTATTTCAACGGTTAGACCTGTCTCTTCATAGACTTCGCGAATGGCGGATTCTTCTGGATGTTCGGCAGACTCCATGAAGCCACCAGGCAAACACCACCAACCAACAAATGGCTCAAACTTGCGTTTTACTAATACAAGTCCATCATCGTGTGGGATTAGTGTTGCGGTAACCGGCAACGGATTATTCCAATATACGAATTCGCACTTGCTGCAGCCAATGCGATCGCGTCCGCCAATGTGGACGGACTTAAGCGGGCTAGCGCAAAGCGGGCAGGTGTTCATAACTAATGATTGTAAACTGGATGATATCAAGTTTTATAAATGACGGATAACTCAGGAACTGTATACATCATAGCCGTAAAAGAAAAAGCTGCAAGACCTTCACCAGTGGCGTAAAAACGCGTGCAGGCTTCAAATGTGCCACCACAGATGGTACGAAAAAGTTCGTGGATTTTTAATCATCCTAAAGAGAATCGAAATTTGCGGAAAATCGCGCAAAGCCTCGCAGGGTGTCGTTTTGAGATCAAGTGATCT
This sequence comes from Candidatus Obscuribacterales bacterium, assembly GCA_019744775.1. NCBI lineage: Bacteria > Bacillati > Candidatus Melainabacteria > Candidatus Obscuribacterales > Candidatus Obscuribacterales bacterium. The sequence goes on along the minus strand of JAIETZ010000002.1, from coordinate 589,322 downwards.
GTTAACAACCAGTGACGGATAAGCGCTCGATCACTTTTGCATAAACGATCGACCGCTGTTAATATGTCTCAGCGATTTTGGACCGTAATAAATGTCTTTTAGTGGTGGATGGAACAATTACCCAATTCGGTAGTCAATAGAATCAGAGCGGACAAACCGAATATTGAACTAGACCAAGGAGACCATGGCTATGAATCCCCCGATTTACGTTGCAGATCCTTCGGATTTCTCAGGGCGCGATGAGCAAGCGAACAGCTTGAACAACGCACAACAAGTCGGCCAGTCCAATCAGGAAACCAACCCGGAAAGCAATTGCTGCGCTGGAGCTTGCCAGATTACCTGGAAGCCCAACAAAGCAGTCAACAGCTAAGCCGTTTTACTAGGCATTAAAAAAAGGGCGCCCATTGGGCGCCCTTTTTTGTTTCCCACGGACAGTGGGCGCATGCAATGCGCCCCTAGGCAATCGTTATATCGTCGGACAAATAGACATCCTGAATCGCGTTGAGCAACTGAATGCCATCCTTCATTGGTTTTTGGAAGGCTTTGCGACCGGAGATGAGTCCTGTTCCGCCGGCGCGCTTGTTGATGATTGCCGTGGCAACTGCATCTTCCAAGTCGTTTTGACCGGAGGCGCCACCGGAGTTGATCAGCCCTGCGCGTCCCATGTAGCAGTTAGCTACCTGATAGCGAGTCAAATCGATTGGGTGGTCGGTGGTCAATTCGGAGTAGACGCGTGAATCGGTCTTACCGAATTTCAAGGCGTTGTAGCCGCCATTGTTTTCCGGCAACTTCTGCTTGATGATGTCGGCTTCGATGGTGACGCCCAAGTGGTTGGCTTGACCGGTTAAGTCAGCCGAGACATGGTAGTCGGTATCGCCGACTTTGAAAGCGGAGTTACGCAAGTAGCACCAGAGAATTGTAGCCATGCCGAGTTCGTGTGCTTCACGGAAGGCGCGAGCCACTTCTTGAATCTGTCTTGTTGATTCTTCTGAACCGAAGTAGATGGTTGCGCCTACCGCGACGGCTCCCATTTCCCATGCTTCACGCACATTGCCGAACATGATTTGGTCGAATTTGTTGGGGTAGGAGAGGAATTCGTTGTGATTGATTTTTACGATGAATGGAATTTTGTGCGCGTATTTGCGAGCAACTGACCCAAGAACACCGTAAGTTGAAGCAACAGCGTTGCAGCCGCCTTCGATAGCAAGCTTCACGATGTTTTCACCGTCAAAGTATATTGGGTTTTTGGCAAAAGATGCTCCACCTGAGTGCTCAATTCCTTGGTCAACCGGCAGAATAGATAGATAGCCGGAACCGGCCAAACGACCATGGTTGAACAAAGCCTGGATGCTGCGCAAAACTTGCGGTGAGCGATCGGTGTTTACAAATACACGATCGGTAAAATCAGGGCCCGGCAAATGCAAGAGATCTTTGGAGATGGTTTTGCATTTGTGGTCCATCAGATAAGCTGATTTTGTTGAACCTAGAATTTTTTCAACGTCAATCTTGGCGTTGTTTGTTTTTGTCATAACTGCCATTTTGCCTTCCTCATTGCGCTGGTATGGCGCACCGCAATGTGCCTTGGGTTTGCGCTAATGCGCCATCACCAGTAAATGCTAGCAAGCGCAGAGGCTATTTAGCCTGAAATTGAGGTGAAACTAATCAGTATTTTGCGGCTGGGACAATTCAAGAAGCACGCCGCCGGTTGCTTTTGGGTGAACAAAGGCAATCTTTGCCCCACCGGCTCCTATTCTTGGCTGGCTGTCAATTAGCTTGGTGCCTTGGCTGGACAAATTGGCAAGGTCGGACTTGATATCGTCGACGCCAATACAGATGTGATGAAGTCCGGGACCTTTTTGAGCCAGGAATTTTCCGACGGGAGTATCCGGGGACAACGGTTCAAGAAGTTCGATGTGCGTGTTGCCAACATCGAGCTTGGCGACTCTGACGCCTTGTTCTTCGACGACTTCCACGCCTAAGTTGGCAAGTCCATATTGCTCTTGCCAGAACTTAAGTGCTTCCTCAAGGTTATTGACGGCTATCGCTATGTGATCAAGCCGTTTGCCTGACTCAGCGGAACTCATAGGGATCGAAGCCCATCCAGCGCTCGAACATTTTGTTGATACGTGTGCCGACGCGATAGACGCTAAATTCGTTTTTCTCGGGCCAGGTCGCCATAGAGCGCTCGGCTCGTCCAATGATTGAATAGGAGTCAAAATCGGATCTAACTAGTCCGTCCCATGCTTGGTCATATTTGAAACGATTTTGTGTCGCGGTTTGGTTGGTGTGGGTGTCCAAATTGTTGACGTAAGGTTGCCCGTCTTTGCGAACTGGATAGTAGGGACTTTCTCCGGGTGGCGCAATTAATTGACCCGAAGGTGCCGGTGGTGCCGGAGGATATGAAAGTTGTGACGGATCGCTTGGCTGTTGAGCAAAGAAGCGGGCGGCAATTTGCTTTTTGAATGGGAAGCCAAGATGCTTTTTGCTTGCCGGTTGTGCTTGACCGCTTGCTGGAGCATCAGCGGCAATTGCCGGGATAAAGCTCGCTAACACAAGCGTCAGGGCAATAAATTGGGCGTTGTGTTTTGACATGACGCGGGCCTTCCAGTTGAAAGATTGATCTAAGCTCATAATAGCTTTGAATGCTTAATTTGAATCAAGCTTTCTTTCAAATTAACCCAAATATTCAGTGCAATGTTATCAGAAGTAAAGTAAACTATTGCACGGTGAGAAAGCCTGAGAAGGCTCAGTCACTGGCGAAAAATTCTGTGGAAATGAGGGGAGTTTTAGAGCATGAGTCGCAAAAATCTGATGGGGTATCTTGGGATAGCCGGGATCGCCGGAGTGATGGCGTCACAAGCCGTCTTTGCCCAAGGCGCCATTTTGCCAATCAAAAAGATATCGGTCGACAACGCGCAACAACTAGTTGTGGAGTTTGCTCCAGGTGCATTCCCGACAGTCCCGAAGCTTCTTGATCTTCCGGGACCAAACCACCGTATCGTCATGGACTTTGTCGACGCTACTCTCGACAAAAATTCTCTTCCTGCTGTTGAAGAACTCGGCGGACAATTGCATCAAGCAATTCCTTACGTCAAGTCGGTTCGCTACGGCGACCTCACTAAGTCTGCCAAACCGACAGCTCGTGTCGTAATCGATTTGCCGGAAGCTTTGACAGTGAAGCCGCGTGTCGTCAAAGTTGAAGAAGGTTCAATCACCATCAATTTCGGTGCCAACGGCAAAGAAGTTTCTGCTGCTGAAACAACAGAAACAATTGCTGCTGCTCCAACAACGGAAACAAAGCCTGCTGAAACAACGCCGGCAACAACTGAGCCGGCAGCAACTCCAGCTGCTGAAACCGCTGCAGCACCTGCATCAGCCGAAGCAGCCAAACCGGCTGAAATGCCAGTGGTATCAGAGCCGGTACCAACACCGGCAGCAACTCCAGCTCCAACTCCAGCTCCAACTCCAGCTCCAACAGCTGGTTGGGAAGCTCCAGCAACCAATGCACAACCGGTTGCTTCCTCTGAGCCAGGTCTGCGTGGTCTCGATAACGCTCCAGCAACTCCGGCAACAACAAATGAAGTTCCAGCAGATAATTCTGCTCCGTTGAAGCCTGAAATGGGAGCTGCTCCAGCTACAAGCGAAACAACAACAGCTTCTGCTGAATCAACTTCTACTCCGACAGAAAGTAAAGCCGCTAGAGCTGAAGCAGTTAAGCGCTATAACGCAGCTGTTCAATTGCACCTCACCGGTAAGTTGACCGAAGCGGTTGCTGAATACCAGGCTGCCTTGCAAGCTGATCCGAATTTGTCTGAAGCGCACAGCAACTTGGGATTGATTCACAATCAACAGCACAACTATGCGCAAGCTCTTTCCGAGTTTCGCAAAGCGTTGGCGATTAACCCGAAAGATGCGATCACATACAACGGTATCGGCGCTGCACTGCGTGCTGAGCGTGATCTTCCAGGCGCAATCAAGAATTGGTTAACAGCGGTATCACTCGATCCGCATTTGGCTACTGCCTACTACAACTTGGGCACAGCCTACGAAATCCAAAAGGTATACGACAAAGCAGTTGACGCTTACAAAGACGCAGTCAAAAATGACTATCGTCTTGGCGAAGCCTACTACCGCATGGGACTCATCATGGAGCGTAAGCACCGTCTAGATGATGCAGCTCAGCAGTTCAGCCAGGCTTTGAAGGTATCTTCGAATGCTGAATACGCAGAAGACGCACGTCAACGCTTGAGCTTCCTCACAGGTAGCAACAAGAAAGCGACAGCGGCTAAGAAGGATGCTGGTACTCAGTAAGTCAGTAGAGTTACGAACAAAGAAAGGGCGGTCTTATGACCGCCCTTTCTTTTATTTCTTCATTTTCTCAATGGTGTTTGTTGTACTTTTGCCCGGCACGTGTTGGAGGATGCGCACTTGTCCACCTAAGGCTTCGACTGTGGGCGCTTCCGGGAGGTCTCTGGGGGCGTAGTCGCCGCCTTTGACATAGATGTCCGGCTTAATGAGCTTCAGAAATTCATCGGCGGTGTTCTCGTCGAAGATGGAGACGTAGTCGACGCAATCCAGACTCGCCAGAATTTCGGCGCGATCATCTTGTGAGTTTATTGGGCGCTCAGGTCCTTTTAGTTTGCTTACTGATGCGTCGCTGTTCAATCCAACGATAAGAATGTCACCAAGTTCATGTGCTGCTTTTAAGTAACGCACGTGTCCGACATGTAGCAAATCAAAGCATCCGTTAGTACAGACGATTGTTTTTCCTTCGCTGCGAAGTCTCTCGGCGAGGGCTTTTAGGTTTGACTTTTCTATGACGGAGTTCATTTTGAGCACCTTGTTGTGGTCTTTATTGTAAGACGATATAGTTTTCAAGCGGTTGGTGAGCTTCGCTAGTTACTATCGATTTTGGCTGCTGATCTGCTGGGTTTGCCCGCGCTGCGCTAGCTTTCGGACCAGTAAAAAGCCCCAAAACAGGCTTTATTGCAAGCTTTTAAATTGCTTTGCAACGCAATTAAAGAGTAATTTGAATTTGCATATTAGTTATTTACTTATTGCAGTTATATAGAAACGATCGCCTAAAGCAAGTACTGGTTTGAAATAGAAGTTCTTCAGAGAGTAATTTCCCTGAAGGCGTCGAAGTTCAACACAAAGTTTGCTACTGCCGGCGGTGCTAAGTCGGGCGCATGCAATGCGCCCCTACGAGGTTTTAAGTTCCCCCCCCTACGAGGTTGCGCTCATGTGTGGTTGCACCCACATGACGTTGTACTCGTTCAAGACTGGAATTTGCTGCCGCGTTTGCGTCGACGTAGCTGAACATACTTGCCCGGTGAACGGTTTTGCCGTCCGTGGCTGGTTGGCCAGATGCTGGCCGCCGTCGTTTCTTCGTTTGAAACTTCTATCTGGCACCCGCTCAATGAGGTGCAGGAGGTAATTTTATGTTTGCAATTAATGCGTTTATCCTGGCGCTCATTGCATGCGCGCTAGGTGTTTTGTTTACCTCGCGGGAAAAAGGCTTAGGCCGCCTGCGAGATGTGATCGACATTTTGCCGCTGGTTAAACCCCACGGTCTCAAGAGAATCATCACGCCGTCCGACCCACGTTTTCCGCGTGTTCAGGGTGGCTTGCTGGTCAGCACTTTGAAGACTCTTGGTGGAATGTTGCTCCGTGGAGTGACCATTCTTTTGGTTGCGAAGCATTTCGGTTGGCAGGATCAAGTGCTGAACGAAACAGCAATCGTCATGATGGTCATGACTTTCATGGGTTACTGGCACAGCGCTAACACAGCGTTGTTCATGGTGAGAGCGAGAAAGGCCAACCCGGCTGATCCTCGTGAAGCCAAACTCATCGAAGTGTACAACGAAGTCCTGCGCGATGCTCGCAAGCTAGAGCGCAAGGAATTGATCAAGAAGTATCAAGCCGATCCGAAAAAGGCTAAGCAGTTGCAGCATCTGCTGTCGCTTGGTGATGATGTTCCGTTGGAATCGCCGTGGCTCTTGAGGAGACTGCGTAACGTTCGCGATGGTATCAATTTCGTTTTCGACAAGCTGATGCCTAAGATGCCTGAGTTTCAGCGCAGAGCGTTCGCTAGATTCGTCATCGCCATCGCCGGCTTGAATCGTCTGGCCGAAGATCCTGAGTTGTTCTTCTTCGACGGCGACTCCAACGCTTTCGCGTCGGGTCCGCTGCCGTTCATGAGCGTCATCGCTGTTTCCAGCGACATTCTGCAGCAGTGGTTGCCGTCTGATCCTGATGTAGTTGAGCACTTGAAGGAGTTTCCTGAACAGCGCATCACTCGTCGTGGTATGAAAGGCGTGCTTGCGCACGAACGTGGTCACGTTGCTCGCTTGGACATTATGGTCAACGCGCTGATGAACCTTGAGACGGTTGTTCTCTCAATGATCGTCGACACACCGGTTCGCCTGGTAACAGGTTTCATCAGAACCAAGTGGGTCGAAACACTGCTCAACAAATTGAGATTGCCGGATGCTGCAAAAGCGTTGGGTCTTGATTGGATTATGCGTGTTGTCGGTCAGGTGATTCAGATGGGCATTTCGCAAGTGCAGAAGATCATCCCGGCTTTCGTAACACGTAGCCGTGAGTCTGGTGCTGATGCATACGCAGCCATGGTAACGGACAGACCGCTTGATCTGGCGTACAGCCTGAAGGCGTTGAGACCGTTCGTCATGTGGCGTCGTGAATCGAAAGACGCGCTTCGTCGCTCTTTCTTGGGTGCTAAGTTCGCCAAGACCTACGAAGAACATCGTATGGAATCGGCGATGATGGCTTTGCGTCCAATCATGTTCATCGACTCCCTCTACGATGCCCTTCCGGCACAGAAAGAGGAACCAGCGCCACAGCCTAAAACCGGCAATCCCATTCTTGATTTGATCATCAGATTGGTGGCAGCCGTTAAGGCCGGTGTTGCTCGCATCAGACGTGCTTGGGATAGTCTCTTCTACACCCACCCGTCGATTGAGACGAGAATTTGGAAAAACTGCGAATACGAGTTTGGCAAGGCTGGCTTCTGCCCTGTCTTCACCGAACCGAATCCGGATCAGGAGTTCTAGATTCAAAATTGAGATGCAGGGGTATCAGTCGATGCCCCTGTTCTCTTTTTTTACTTTTGGGAGGAACGTCCAGGAGGTGAGCTTATGCTCAGACCCAAAATTCTTAGCGTGATAGCCGCAGTTTTGATGATGTTTTTTAGTTATGTTTCGCCGGGTGTACAAGCGGCGTCACCAGATACGGCAATTGCCTCCGGTGACTACTTGATGCCCCCGCAACGATGCGCCAACCCTGAACATCCCGAGAAACTCGGCGCCAAACACGTGGCAATTGTTTTTGCCACTGACAGAGAGTTGGCTTGTGACAAGAAAGGCAAGCCGACAGGTTTCACAGCAAAGCGTAGCAAAAACGGACTTCATTACGGCATTGTCGTTTTGCACCTGGATAAGGTGAAAGCAGTGATGTCCACCGAGCCGAAAGTCTGCCCGCACACAAGACTGATGAAGTCCATCGTGCACAGAATTGATACACCGTTTCAGAAAAACTCGCACATCGAATCAGTCGAGCTGGTGCCATCGCAGGCTGCGCTTTTCGAGCGTATCCCCGGCGTGATGAAGCGCTATGGCTACGAACGCCTGATTGTCCGTGTGCACGGTTACAACAACGACTGGCTATATTCAGTACGCAAGTCCGGTGAATTTGCCTACTGGTCCAATTGCATGGTCATCAACTGGGCATGGCCGTCAGATGCGAAGAAGCGCAGCTATTTTGCTGCTTCAGTGAATGCTGAGTGGACTCTCAAGAATTTTGAAGAGTTCGTCGATGCATTGGCTGCTGATTCGCGATTTGGTGGTCCCAATAACATCGGACTGACAGGACACAGCATGGGCACGAGAATTATTTTCTGGTATGAAAAGCTGAGATACGAAAAACTCAGCCGCACGTGTCCGGCAAATGGTGATCTTGTGAGCGTGCAAATGATGCAAGATGTGCAGCCATTGCCGGAAAAAGATCGTTTCTGGTTCACGCAATTTGCCTCACCCGACATGGATACGGAAACGTATTGCCACGACGGTACAAGAGTAGTTGCTTGCTCAGGAAAGGAGAAGGTTTTCAACTACATCTCCAAATACGATCATCCGCTTCGCTGGTCGAAAGGAATTAACGGCTACACACGTCTTGGTAGAGCCGGCGTTGATCTTGATTGGAAAGTGCCGCCTAAAGTCGATGGTGTAACAACCATTGATTTCAGTGTCGCCGATCATGGTCCCACAGGTCATGCTGAGCCGCAATGGCTGGAATCCGATATGGCTAGCTTTGGCAAGCCGCGCAGTCCGTGGAAGCTTCGAGTGAAAGTGCCCACCAACGAGCACTTCCAAGAACTCTACAAAGAAGACTGCGACGAGTAGTCGTCATTCTGAGCAGAGCGAAGAATCTCGCGTGTTAAAGACGTGAGATTCTTCGTCGCTACGCTCCTCAGAATGACAAAACATACGGAGGTGCAACTCGCGTGAACAAATTTCAAAAGCTTATTACAACAACAACGACAATTATGCATAATCCGCTTTTTGTCTTCGCCATTGCCAGTCAAATGATGATTCAATTTCGGGTCACGGTTGAGTTTCTGCAATTCAGTGGACTTTTGTCGGCCGTCTTAATGTCAGCCGCTCTAACTGTTGGTCACATAATTCCTGCATATGCCGCGTACGTTATTGGACAGGGAACTAAAAGCAAAATCGGCTTCGCTATATTGGGCGGAGCTATTGCTTTTATTCTCGCATTGACGTTTGTGTACTGTGTGCTTGGAGTTCTGTGCCAACCGCAATTGTCACTGGTTGTTGATCCGACAATTCGTTCAGTCGCTTTGACCGGCGTTTTTTCTGCTGCCTACGGCGCCTTTCTGGATGTCGTTTTCGTATTCGCCTTTCTTGCTCAAGGCGGACTAGGCAACGAATAAATTTCACTTTGGACAGGTTGCAACCTGTCGATGAAGGAGAATCCTATGATAAAAACCAAACTGCCCAGACTCGTGTCGATGACGATGGCATTTGTAATGATGCTGCTCACGGCATGTGTCTCACCTTCGCTTGCGGGTTCGCTCGCACCGTCGGATTTATCGTGTCCGGCAAAAACACTTCCGAACTTCGATGATGTGCAAGCTCCGTCGGGCAATACGATATGGTTGCCTAAATACAACATGACCGAAAGAGGCAAGGCCGCCGAGAAGTCAGCGACGTTGATTCAGAAAATCAAACGCCTGTTTGCTCACCAGCAAAAGTCGGCTACAAAAAATGCCGGCGGACGTGGCGTTGAGTACAAGCTAATCGATTGGGAAGGACACAAGTATGCTTGGGTCCGTATTAACGACCTCGAGTATCGTGATGTCGATTATGACTTTGAGCGCGCTGTTAACGATATGGATCGTCAAGGCGCGGAAGGCTTCGCAATCGATATTCGCAACATCCGCTATGCCAACGACTTCGACAAGTCCATATATTGCTCGCATGTGCTTCTGCCCGATGGCACCTTGTCCGACGTGAACGCACGTGTTGACAGAGACGACATAGCGCAGAACTTCAAGCTATTCGGCAATGGCATGGCTGTAACGACTTACAACTATCAAACCAAAGAGCGTAATACCGAGTATTACCGCCGAGGCAGAGAAGAAGGTCGTAAGAAGCCGATGATGTTCCTCGCCGATCGCTATACGACGCAAGGCGCCGAAATCTTTTTGGCTGCGGTGCGTGAAAACAAGCGTGGCAAGATTGTCGGCGAGCGCACTTATGGTGACGGACGTACCGCCTACTACGTGCGCAAGAAAGACGATCGCGGTGATCGCATTGTACGAGCCGACGCTGCGGAATTTTATAATCCTGCCGGCAAATGTATCGGCAGCGATTACAGGCGTTGCAGCAATGGCATTGACCCGGACTTCCCGGTGCAAGGCACTAATAACACCAGCGAATTCGGCGACACGGAGCGCGATCCCGCTCTTCGTGAAGCGCTCACTCGTCTGAAGGAGCAATCGACTAGAGGGAAGTAGGTTCTTGTCATTCTGAGGCGATAGCCGAAGAATCTACCGCGGCTTTTCGGAGTTCAACTCGAACAACGATCTGCTACGGCAGATTCTTCGCTTCGCTCAGAATGACAAAACAAAAAATCGAATGACAAAAAACAACACTCAAAAAGGAGGCCGCAATGTTCGAGTTGTTTAAGCGTTCGCGGCTGAGAAACAGACTGCGACGCTACTTCTGGAATAAGAAGTTCATCGAAACCACTGCGTATGCAGGATTACTCGCCCTCAGTATTAAGCTGGGCAAGGGCGAATTCGACTCAACAGCTATGATCGCATCCCTCACCTTGAGCGGTGCCTGGCTTGCCCTAACTGCCCTTGAGCTGCGTGTGCTATTGCGTACCTATTACGACACGCTGTCACGCATACTCATCTGGATCCCGCTTTTAATTGGCGCCATCCTCTCCGGACTGGCTCTATACCATGGTGCGTCTGACGTTTTTCGTTATACGGCAGTAGCAGAACTCATTGGTTGGTTTTATGTCTACATGCAATATCGCCACAATCGTAATTTGTATGTCGACAGAAAACATGGGCCGCTTCCTGCCGGTACATTGGTCAATGCGGAAGCGCGACTCATTCGACCAGGAGACATGATCCTAACAAGCGGTCGCGTCTCTAAGCGTGTTCGTCAAAATGTCGGACACGGCGAAATTGCCTATCTCAATGCCGATGGCGAAATGTGGAGCTTCAGCTCTTACATGGAGAAGGGCGTCATTCGCCAGCCTTTGGAACAAGTTCTGGCAAAAGTAATTGCCGACGGTGAACATTACATTGTTTTGCGACTCGTAGAACCCTGGACGCCGGAGCAAATTGTCAGAGCTAGTCACATAGTCGAGCAAATGTATGCAGACAATGTAGTTTGGCGTAACGAAGAAACAATTCGCCGGCGCAAATTTGCCGATTCTATTCCTCTGCCGCAAAAGTTGCGTGATGCAATCTACGCAAAAATCGAACCGACCGGCTACGACTGGTTTGGTTTGTTTATCGGTGTCTTGCATAGCAACCGCTTCACCTGTATTGGTGCTTGTGTTGAACTGGACAAGCGTCTTGGCGTGGCGATGAATGATTACGGCACCGGACTTCTTGGCTGGGGCACAGGTCTTTTGGATCCAATTGTTCCAATGCGCCTTTTGGGCGAGCCCGCCTATCGTCTGCTTACAGTCGATGACCAGGAGGTGGCATCATGATGTCTCTCAATCAGCGCAAGCTTTTTCTAATGCTTGTGGTGGAATGTATAGACGTGGCTGCACCGTTTTTTGTCACTTGTAAGATGCAGGCAGGTGACAGTTACGTCTGGGCAAATGCAGCAGGCTTCATTCATCTTATGGATGTGGAGGAGCCGACTGCACAGGACACGGTGTTTGTCAGCGCAGACAACAATGTCACGCTGATGAAAATTCAATTGCCGTGGAACGAAATACGCGCTGCAAAGGTGTTGCCACCAACCTTTTCCGGCAACGCTCTTGTGCAAACTCTTAGGCTCTATCGTTGTCGCGAGTACTTGTCTGCGCGCGATATTTTCACGAATGAGCCTAAATTTTGGTTTGACGATACAGAACCTGTGCTCGACATAACCATAGGTGGTTTCTTCTCGGAAAGTTTGCGCAATTTTGTCGCGAAATTTCCTGAAGAGAGTAACGTGCACCTTGGCGATTTGGCGAGCAATGCATAACTAAGGAGAAACGACTATGTTTGGAAAAGAACTAGGACAGATGATTGGGCTGTTGAATAAAGTCCTCACTGAGTTGAAAACAAGCAATGAAACGCAGAAGCAATTGCTTGCTGCGATTCAGGAAAACACCAAAGCGGTGAAACTGCAGGTCATTCAGAAACTTGAGACAGCAGATGCTCCGACTGAAGGTAACATCTACCGTGGCGACGAAACTTCCAGTCACAAAGGTGACTGCAAGTCTAAGAAAGAAGAAGGCGCTTCCGATTGCCGAAGCAAGTGTAACGGCCGCTGTGACAACCAAAACCAAAGTGGGAGTCAGCCCTGGAGCACGAATGGCAACTGCAGTTACGGCGGCTGCGGGTAATTCTATATGAATGCTGAACGCTGGCAACAAGTGCTTTACTGGCCGCTCGATGATCCGACGGCAGAAAGACCCTTTTCAGTTCGCCTGCGTGAAGCGAATGAATGGGACGAAGAGTATACGGCGAAGGCTATCGCCGAGTATCGAAAGTTCATGTACCTGAAGACAGTTACAGAACAGCCCTTGACGCCTTCTGTCGTGGTGGACTCGGTCTGGCACATGCATCTTCTTTACTTGCGCAACTACTTGGCATTTTGCAAGAATGTGATTGGACAAATCGTCTATCACGATCCTGGTAAGGGCGGACAAGAAGACTCGGAGCTCTTCAAAGAACAGTACATCGAGACGCTTATGGTGTACATCGATCACTTTGGACAACCACCCAAAGAAATTTGGGGAAGCATTCCGGTACAACTAGATACCGGTTCTGCAGAAAGTTAGTCGACTAGGCAGAGTTTGGAACATTCAGGTGTTCCAAACTCTGCGACTTTTTTACCTTTTTGGTACTTTTTATACCTGATCTTCAGACTAAGCAGCTTGTCCGAGGGAGCGCAAGTGAGCAATAAGCGTTTCAGCTTGGCTGCGTCCGAGCATATCCCAGTGAGCAACACCGAAAGTCTGTGTGCAATATTGGTCTGCTTGCTCGTCGCTCCAGCCAACCAAGTCCAAGGCTCTGCCTAAAAGCGTCAAGAAGTTTTGATCGGTGACTTCGCCAATTGCTAAGTCAGCGCTTTGGGCTTCCGTTTGCGTAGGCATGGACATTGTTACTTGTGGCCCGATGGAAATTTCTTCTACCGGTCTTGGTGGCACAGCAGGAGCTGGTGTTGGCGGTGCGGTAACAGCTTCTAGTGAATAGTCTTCACGCTGCATAGGCTGCCATGGTGATGGAGTGCTGGTGGCACGCTGTTCGCTTTCTAATTCCTGACGCAGACTCAACGAAATTACCAGTTGTCTCAACTCGTCTATTTGCTTTGACAAATCGATAAAGCGTCTTTCGCTGAATGTGCGGAAGCCTATTAGTGCTTCCATCAAAACATCTGTGTTTTGTGGGGCTGCCGGAAGACCAATTAGTTTTGGTGTGATCAATCCTTCGGCTTCAAGTTGCGGGCGAATCTGGGATGTCGGCCAGCCTTGCTCGACCAACTCTTTGATGCGTTCCAACACAGTCAAATCTTCTGCGCGGTATTGGCGCTGTTGTCCTCGACCTCTTTTGATTTCCAGTCCGAACATCAATTCCCAGCGGCGAAGCTGGTGGACTGATAACCCGAGCTTGTCGGCTACGGCGTTGATCGACAACATGTCTGTCTGGGTCATCTCTTTCTCCAATGCCAAGAGGTTCACCAATATAATACGGCATAACTAGCGCAGCTTTGCTAAGGCTTAAGAAATTTCATCTTGATTTCTGTATTTTTAATGTACTGGGTGGGCATTTTGGCTTCTTGGCAGCTAAAGCGGGCGCATGCAATGCGCCCCTACTAGAACCAAGCTACAGCTGTCTACCTATATATAGTTCAAAAAGGCGGTGAATACTATAGGAGATAATATAGACTGCTAAAAAATTGACTCGCGTGAGCCCGACGTTTGCACGCCGGACTCACTTGAGTTGAATCTCTACCTGCAGCGCTGCTGCGGGTAGCCGTAACCATAATTCGGGTATCCATAGCCGTAGTTCGGATAGCCATAGTTGTACTGCGGATACTGGTAGTACTGATACGGATAGCACTGACGATACTGATAGTAGTTGTTGTATGGGTAGCAGTTGTTGTATCCGTACGGATAATAACCACCGCCATAAACACCACCGTAAGCACCACCATAAGCGCCACCGTATGCACCACCGTAACCGTAGCCGCCACCATAGCCGTAACCGCCGGAATAATATCCATAGCCTGGATTGATATTCACGTAGGTTCCGCCACCACGTCCCCATCCGAAATTGAAGCCGGGAGTACCGTAGCCACCAAGTCCGAAATGGAATCCGTTACCACCGCGACCGTTGCAGCGAGCTTCAGCCGGCGATGATAGGTTTATGGTCAACAGCCCAATTATCATGGCTGCGATGAGGAGGAATTTTTTCATTCGTTTCTCCTCTGCGTGTGCAGAAAATTGACTCGAAGTAACGTTTCCTTCAAGTCCTCGGACAAAAATTCCAACCAGATGAGCAGTCGTCAAACAACCTTACCGCTTAACGGTTAAACAGATAGTCGAAGTTTGCGTTGAATGCTGTGTTCTGGAGAAATTTCCTGACGTATTGATAGATCAAAAGTCATCCCCATACTGGCAGAATGACGAACGCTACTTCAACAATAATTGGAAATGTCTGTTGGCCTAGTTCGCGAACCAGTTGGCAAGCCGGTTTTCTCCGGCAATTTGGCATCCTTGGAAACCGTAGGCGTTGTGAGTGGGATGATGCCCACAATAGTGAAACAGAATAAACAATTTGAACTAGCTGTAAGTGTCACTAACTCGATATCCTAATGCTTAGTAAATACACATCGAAATCAGGAGCTTGGTATGTCCATCTCTGACACTCGTCGAGCAATCATTGTCATCATCGATGGCTGTGGAATTGGTGCCGCCCCGGACGTGCGTGAATTCGGCGATGCGCCGACAGTGCATTCGTTGGCCAACACCGCTAAAGCAGTCGGCGGACTTAAGTTGCCTAACTTGGCGCGTTTGGGCTTAGGCTGCATCTCTGATATTCAGGGTGTGGAAAAGGTCGCCAACCCAGCTGCACTATGCGGCAAACTGCAGGAAGTCTCCAACGGCAAAGACACGCAAACAGGACACTGGGAGTTGATGGGTCTTGTTAGTAAGACTGCGTTTCCTGTTTATCCTGAAGGATTTCCCAAGGACGTCATAGACAGATTTATTGCTGAAACTGGTTGCAAGGGAATTTTGTGCAACAAGCCGGCTTCCGGTACGGATGTATTAGTTGACCTGGGCGAAGAACATCAACGCACGGGATTTCCAATTGTTTACACCAGCGGCGACAGTGTTTTCCAAATTGCTACGCACATTGAAACAGTTCCATTGGCTACTCTTTATCGTTGGTGCGAAATTGCCAGAGAAATGTTGCAGAACGAACATAGAGTTGGTCGCGTAATTGCCAGACCATTTGCGGGCGAGCCCGGCAAGTATGAACGTCTAGGCGGAGATCGCAGAGACTATTCAGTGCCACCGCCTGGAAAAACTTTGCTGGATCAATTGCACGCGGCTGGTCACGGCGTGTTTGGTATAGGCAAAATTGAAGACATTTTCGTTAAGCAGGGTCTGACGCATGCTAAACATACAGGCACCAACAAAGAAGGACTGGAATTAACTCTGGATGCTGTGACGGGTTCTGTTGATCTGAAGCCGTTGGCAATCTCGAATAATCCACCTGCAGATGTTTCGCTCATCTTCACCAATCTCGTTGATACTGACATGCTTTATGGACACAGAAGAAACGTCAAAGGCTATGCTGAAGCGTTGGTAGAAATTGACGAATGGCTCGGCAAAATTATTTCTGCCATGCAGCCAAATGATCTTTTGTTGATTACATCTGACCATGGAAATGATCCAACAGCTGTAGGCACCGATCACACACGTGAGTTTGTGCCACTAGTTGCTTATTCGCCAAGTCTCGAGAATTTGAGCAAAGACAAGAAAGAAATCGGCATCCGTGATGGTTTCTTTGACGTGGCCGCCAGTCTTGCCGCTTGGTACGGACTCAAGTGGACAGGCCTAGGTAAATCATTTGTTCCGGAATTAGCAACTGCAAAAAACAATTAGGAGGGTACGTGATTATTGACTTCAGCGGAACCGTTCCTGGTTCTAAGCAATTCGACAAATTTAGCGATGAGGTTGTGAAACTCATTCGCAATAGTGATGAGAAAGTCTTTGTCATAGTCGACAAAGGCACGGGTTTCCAAAAGAGTGAGCCGTTTATAGTCAGCGATCACATCAACCTCACGGGTGGCAATCCGCTTGTTGGGCCTAATGATCCTTGCGGTGAGCGTTTTCCTGCTGTTCAAGATATTTACATGACCGACAAAGCGAATGGTATTTCTGTGGGAATTGCCGCCGGACTAAAGCCAGGTTATGCACCGTCTGCCAAAGACCTTGAACTATTGCGCACTTTTGGATGTGAAGTTTGTTGCTACAACCTGGTGCCGGCAATGATTATTGCCGCACATAGCCACAAGCGCGTCGTTGGCCTTGTGGTGCCGGATGGCGTTGACGCTGCACCAATTGCGGCAAAATTAGGTTAAAAAGGAGAATTTATGTCCGCGCATAAACCAAAGTCTTCGACAGAAGTAGTAGCTCACCTGCGTAACGCATCTCTGGTGACACCTTCAGTTGCAATTGTGCTTGGTTCCGGTGTCAATGTCCTCGAGAATTTGGACGATGAAAAGTCATATCCTTTTCAGGAAGTCTTTGGCGTATCGCCATCTGTCGCTGGACACAGTGGCTCTGTAACTATCGGCAAAGTAGATGGCAAAGTTGTTGCCGTCATGCGTGGTCGCTTTCACTTATACGAAGGACATGATTGGGAAACAGTCACATTGCCGGCACGCGCAATGATTGAATGGGGAGTACCGACTCTTATCTTGACCAATGCAGCTGGTGGAATCAATACGGAATTTCGTGTTGGTGACTTGATGCATATAACTTCCTATCGCGATCACCTCAATCCGAAACTATCAGAAACAGGTCTGATGCCTGCTGTTTCGCAGCCTTCACAGGAACACAAGTCGACCATTTCCTCGAAGTTGCAACAAATCGGCGATGAGCTTGCGTCGCAAAACGGCAAATTTCGCCAGATGCGTAAAGGCACATATGCCGGATTGCTCGGACCAACTTATGAGACAATTGCAGAAATCAAAATGCTGCGTAAATTGAATTGTGATGCTGTTGGTATGTCGACTGTGCCAGAATTGCAGACTGTCAAAGGTACTAAAACAGAAGCAGCAGCCGTATCTGTCATTACGAATGTCTGGACCGACGATGTTGTATTGGAAGGACACGAAGAAGTCTTGCGCGCCGCCAAAGAAGCGTCAGAGCGTTTAGACTTACTGTTACGCAAAGCGATCGCGTCTTAACTAGCCCGGTATCGTCACTCAGAAGGACGTCCTAAATGGGATAGTAGAATCGTTGAAAAAGGAAAGGTCAAATCTCGAAGCGAGTCTGACCTTTCTTTGTGCGGTTTGTTATTCGTCATTTGTTCTTGCGAAAGAGGGAGAAGACGGATTTCAGTCCATTTCGTAGTGTCTTCAATAAGCTAGAAAGCACTGATGCCTTTTCTTCTTTGGTTTCAGGAGCCGGCGATTGTCGCAAGCCGATGTTACGGTCGCTGGGTACATGCTTTAGAATCGTCGCCTTCAAGTGGTCGTATGGCACATTGCCGGTGATACGATGAATCACTTTGCCCGACGCGAAGATTACCGTGTTAGGGACGCCGTTAACATCGAAGCGTTTCGATAGCTGCGGCTCGGCATCCACATCGACTTTTCCGACGACTGCGGCATCACCCAGTTCTTGGGCAAGTGAATACAGCTTCGGCTTAAAGCCTCCACAGGGACCACACCAATCGGCATAGAATGTCACAATTGCTAATGTGTCGCTGTTTATTATCTTCTCGTCGAAGTTGTCTGAATTTAAGGGAATGACTCTCATGGTTGTTACCTCTCTTTGAGTTTCATGGTTTGTCGTCTTCAAAGAGCGATTTCAATTTGATTCCCTGTGGAGTCATGCGATCGAGCAATTCGCCGCAAGAGAAGATTGGGATGCCAATTTTTATCGCTGCTCTGTTATTGAAGTGTTTCCTGTTACCTGAAAGAATCAGATGAGGTCTTACTTCTATTGCTGCTGCAATGACTGGAATGTCAGCGGCATGGCGGACTGTCGGTAACAGCATGCGCCAAGCGGCCAAAACCATGTCATCTGGTGCATTTGGATGTACTTTAAGTCCAACTCTCGTCACAAGCTCTTGTCGGGCTGTGAGCAATGCGTCCAGGGTTTCGCCATCACGTGATGCACGCTTCAAAATTTCCTTGTCGAATTCATGCCTGACCATTTCACATGTGACCAAGACGAGTTGTTCTGAAGCGGCTAAATCCATAATGGCAAGCGCTGACATGGTTTTCACAAGCAGCGCTTCAACTAACACGTTCGTATCGACGAATGCGGTGCTGCCGGGGGCTAACATAGCTGTTACCTCCTTTTATGTGCGCAGGAAGATCTGCGCCAGACATGCAGTCGGGCACAAATCTTCCTGCAGTGTGTAATTTTTAGTCTGGAGTGACTCTGCGTTTAACCACTTTTGGCTTTTGGGCTAAAGACTTCTTGGTCACAGCTTTTGTGTCCGCTTCCAGTGACTTGAGAAATGTTTTTTGCGCAGTGTCAAAACGAACTAAGGATTCGGTGATTTTCTGAAGGGCGAGCAATCTGCCTTTGTACATTTGTCCCTGCTTGGTTGACCAAGACTTGCTGTAGGACAGAGCCTGTGTAGCAAACAATTGCACGCGCGATAGGCGCCATCGGTTGTATTGGTTGGCTGCCGGTAACTCAAGCTCATCCGAGGCGAACTTGATGTTCTTATCGCAATAGCTAATTTCTAGGTCGATGAGAGCAAACAACTCTGAGACTTTCTTGTCGAATGTTTCGTTGATCTTGTTTGTCCCATCAGTCTGAACTCCTGCAGTGGTCTTCATCTCGTTTAACTCTCGCAATGCAATGAACGTTAGCTGAGCTGTTTGGTTTTTTAGCTCAGCTAATCCGAGGTTGTTTCTTACAAGAGCCGTCATTCCTTCTAGCCTTTCTACCGCGTTTCCGTTTGATTGGTTAATGACAGTCCAAGCCGCTTCTACGTCTGGACTGGTCTCGATGAATGCATATGAACTTTTCATGTTAGCCTCCTGGCTAAATCAATTGAACTACTAGAATTTCAACACCAGCGAATAACCTACCAAGGTAATTTCCTCTTGCTTGTGTCCGTAATCGGCTAGAAATGTTTCTTCTGTATACTGCGGCACGAAGTGTTCGCCTGCCTTTCTGAAGTAGCGACGGAGTGACTTGTGCCAATCGTTGAGTGCATAGTTGGCGATGAGATGCACTCGAGCTTCCTCAAAGTGGTGTGCTAGCAAGCGTTCTACCCATGAAGCTTTCTTGCCGTACGCTTTATAAATCATTTCCCAATTACCGATGCCGGCGATCGTGACATGGCTTTTGCCTTCTTTTATTGCCTTGGCTTTGATTCGCGCCATTTTCTCGAAAAAGAATTGATCGTCGATTTCTTCCCGTGTTTTACTTGTGAGTAACAACCCGGATTTACGTGTGGTCAATTCCTCTTGAACTATACGGGCGAAGTTTGTCGGATCGGTTAGATCGATATCTTCGTTGTCGTAGATGCGCACGCCTTCTTGGAGTTGGATGTCACCCGTTGCAACTCCTCGAAAGGAGAAGTTGCAGTATCCGCCAACGGATTTGACTGGCTTGTCCGGAATGAAAGTCTCGATTGTTTTGAGAACTTCAAGTGCATCGCGATGAGAGAAATTCATCCCGCGTTTTTCTATCTGGATGATTACGCGTTGTGAGTTTTCGTCCATTCGATTACCTCTGGTTATGTGTTTGTGTTGGACAGGCTTCTCAAACCGCTCAGGCTTGGTGAGAAGAAATACTCACCGCCTTTCATGGTTATGAAGCCGCTCAGTTCAGTTTTGACCTTGCGTGTTGGACGATCCCAGGCGATTGGCCAATTGGCGGGAGCTTTAGCCGCGCCTTTGGCCGTCGGGTGCTTTTGTCCGACAAGTGGATCGAGTCCTGTAACGTCGTAGTTTGAGTCCTTTTCCAACATCGGTTTGACGAAGTAGGGATTGTTACTCCAGCGTCTCTGAATGAATTCGAATTGCTCAACGGGGTCACTCTGGTAGCACATGAACAAAAGTCCGACGCCTTTTTCCGGAAGTGAGTCCGGGTTGTTGAAGTCGGAGAGGTTGCCGCCGTAAGTAATGCCGCGTCTGGCTATACGGTGACCGCGCTCTTGTTCGAGTGTTTTGTCCAGTCCGGCGTTATCGCTAACAGACTCACCACGGGGGTTTGTCTTGCGAATATGCGACTGAAATGGACAGCGCAGTCCGCTTCGATCGTCGTTGAAATCGAAGGCGTTGTTTCCAGGACCTTTGCCCGCCTTGTCACTTTCTACAACAGGTGTGCCGTCCTGGAATCGACCAATTGCCATGGCGCTTACAAGCGACTTGCTCATGCAAATTTCATTAGCTAATGCTTCGAGAGTTGCGTCAAAACCTTTGACGTTTTGTTCAAGCTTGCGGAATGCCAGAAAACTGCCGAAGCTGTTCTGGTCATTTCCCATTGGATCTTGAACAAGTACTAGCGACAGATGTGCTGCGCTGTCAAAGTTGCGATTGCCGCGTTCGAGTTGTTCAGCAAAAAAGCATGGCTGGCTGAGTCCATCGACGTTGCCGAAGTGTTCAACGGGTAGTGTCTGGTTACCGCCTTCCAGTTGGAATTCACGATACAAAACCTTGCCCACTTCGCGAGCACAGACTTCCGCAATCGGCTCTACCGACTGTATGAGGTTGCCTTCAGCGCGATCAAGAGATCGTTCATTGTTGGATGCCAGAATTACCATAGCATGAATTGCTTGTTGGTATCCGCTGTCCCAAGTATCGACTGGCGGATCAAGCAAGTCGTCCTGTCGCGACTTCATGCCATCGGCAAAGACGTTGGTGTAGCCAATTTCGTCGCCTCTCTTTTGTGGATTAGACGGTACCGGTCTCTTTTCAGTCGGCACGCCGAGATATTCGTAACCGTCGTTGGATAGTGCAAGATGAGCAAAAATGCCGCCATCAAATCCAAGCGACCTGTACGATCGTGCTTGTTGTGACTGTTGCTTGGCGCTCGTCAGGTTGTGCTTGGCTAGTTCGGCAATCCAAATTCTGGCGTCTAGCTGACTGCCTGGCTTGAAGCGCAAGAAGATGTGACGGGCAAAGGTACGTCCGTGACCAGTGAGGATATTTGCCTGCAGGTCGTCGAGCAAATCTTGTAAAAGGGGATTGTCCTCTGATGGAGGAGTCTTTGCATTGAGAACTGATTCAAGTGGATGTGACTTTGCTTGGTGTTTAAACAAACTACCTAAGAGTTTGACTGGGCAGATAGGCACTATTTTGCGAACGAATTGTTTTAACGTGTTTGCAAATGATGCCAGTCTGTTCAAAAGGGAAGTGCGTGACATGGTGTGCTCCTTATATAACTAAGAACGGGCACGACCGCATGGTGGTCAGTGCTCGTGGATCAAATCGACGGGTAGCCCAGTCTTTGGATGGACTGCGGGTAACAACAAAGCTGTCCGGGCATCCGATCTGGACAAACTTATGTAGACAGCCAACGATTTACCGTTGGTCACATGCTCGTATTCGCGTAATCCAATGACGCCCGGCACGGCGAACAAATCGCAGTATTCAGAGTAGCGAGTAAGCTTCTGCATCTGTGGATTGAGAATGAGCGCGTATTCTTCACGACTTGCATTTGCCTCTGTCAGAAATTTCGCTGACAAGCGATCCGTAATCGCTTGTTTGAGATCATCGAAATCGACATTGAGAGCCGTGCAAATCGTCTGGAGCGGCTCGGGAAAATTCGACATAGCCAGGTAAAGTATGCCGATGCTCTCGATGTAGTGAGCCCAGAGGATCGTTGTAAGTCCCTCAGGCATAACTGGCGCCGGCAAAGCTGTTTTGTAGAAGGGGGTCTTTTCGCTATAGGTGATTGGTTCAGGTTCTTGGTCATTCATGATGAAATACCTGCGCGTTAAGTGATGATGATGCGGTTGGCTATAGCCATCTGCTCCAAGTAGGCAGCCTGCTTGAGGTAGTGCTCAACTATTTCCGCGGCATGAACCGAATGCGGTTCCTCCCACAGAGTCGTCAGCTGCTGTCCGAACGAGCACGGGCTGCCGCACGGACATGCCGTGAGATTGTCTAGGTCTTGTCCGAAGAGAATGCCCTGCACGATAGTACGACTTTGTTCTTCGGACATTTCTGCAACGGTCGGTATGTAGTTTTCGCGACGGATGGCACCGCAAATGCGAGCGTCCAGGTCGTCCATAAACTCATCAAGCCGTATCAGCCGCCCAGTGGGAGCGATGGACATAACGGTGAGTCTTGCTTGCTCTTTTGTGAAAGTGAGCATCTCCTTGGAAGAATTGGACATGACTGTTTCCTCCTGTGTGGGCTGGTCATTCGTCGGCAAGGACGCATGCAATGCGCCCCTACAAAGCAAATGACTAAGAGGGTGCTATTGACTGGGCACAGCGATGATTACTTTCTCAGCGCCATAATACACTTCGACCTGATGCATGGCAGGAGGACTTGTGGTGCCGTTGTCGTTGCCGCATTCAGGTTTCTTGGTTGGGTTGTCTTGCGGACATTTGCATGCGTTGCCGCAGCCGGACTTCTCTTTGCATTTTGATTTGCCGGGGTCTGATTTACATCTGGACTTGCATTTCGATTTGCACGATGTCTTTTCTGAGCAGCACTTCTTCAGCTTTTGTACGTCTGTTTGAAGAGTGGCCGTTTGAGACTTGACTGCTTTGTTCTCTTCTTTGAGAACGGCGTTTTCATTCGACAGTGTTTGAACTTGATGTTTTACAGTTGTCAGTTCAGAAACTGTCTTTTGTTGTTCTTGCGTAAGTGTTGCAATTTGCGCGGTAAGTTTGTGCACTTGCTGTCGCAATTGATTCTCGGCTTGGATGTGATCGTTGGCTAGAAGTCCAAGCAAAATAAGCAATTCGATAAACATAACTACGACCATGGCTTTGCGCATTTTTTCCGAGTTAAACATGACAGATACCTCGTCTGACAATGATGGTTATGAAATTGATGAATGATTTGATTAGTGTCCGAAGCGAATGAGAAGACAGAGTCCGAGATAGAGCGCCGTATAAATGACACAGCCCCAGAAAACTATCGCTGGAGACGGATGGTAGTATTGGTCCGCGTCATTTAACTGGCAGTGCTTATCTCTTTGACTATTTGAATCGCTTTGTGGCGAAGGTAGCTGAGGGTTGCTAGGGCGTAAATTACGTCCTGCATAGAAACTCTCAATTGCTTCCCGGTGATGAGTCCAAGCAATGTTTTCAGGTAGGGTATCAAGAGTGAAGACTGCTAATTCATCGGCATCATCTCCGGCTTGCATTTCTCCGCCGAGTACTTCGACCAGATAGAAGAAAACTAAGTGATTGCTGTCCGTTGTGAATGCATCACCTATCTCGCAGATGACTTTCACGTCGAGATTGGTTTCTTCTTTTATTTCTCTTACAACAGTGTCCTTTGGACTTTCGCCATTCTCGACGTGTCCACCGGCGAGCGCCCAAAAACCTTCTTGCGGTGGCTTCTTGCGTTTAGCCAATATCACGCCGCCATTGAATGGAATTACAGCGGAAGCTGTTGGAACTGGATTTCCCCAGTGAATCCATCCGCAGTGTGCACAAACTGGACGTGATTTGTCTTCTTCTATTTGTTTTTGCTCTAAAGCTCCGCTGCACAGTGGACAGGATTTGAATCCATCAAGGTAGTTCATCGTTGTATCCTCGTGGCGATATGGCGCCCAGCAAAAGCTGCGCGCATTTGTGAAATATGGTGCTCGACCTCTTGAAATGGAGGTGGAGCTTAGACTTAGGTTGGTCTATCAGTCGATCTGATGGATTCCAGAAGGACTGAGTTGTCCGGTTTTCAGGGTTTCAATTACTGCATCCTGATCTTCCGAACTTAGTAATTCCAGTGACATGCCGCATATTGATGTCGGCAGTCCCGGAGGTGTAGGAGTGGGGCGGCAAGCGAATTTCTCTCGCAACAACTTGTCGGCTGCCAGCACGTCGAACATGGTTTTGAAGGTGAGTATCAGTCTAGGCATATATAGCTTGACATTGCCATGCTGCTGGCAGGAGTTAAGTTGCTACATGTTATACTGAAATCACTTATGCAATACGTACTTTGTCCTAGATGCAAGTTTAAAGTGCCGGCGAACAAACATCTCTGTTCGACTTGCGGCTATGTCATGCCTGTGTATCAAGGCGGAGCCGAGTTAGCCGGGCGCAGTACAGTCGTAATAAGCCCGTCAAACACAAAACCACAAGGCTTTTGGGCAACCTTGTTTGGTGTTGGCGAACAAGAGCAGCCCAAAGATGATTCTCAAGATCAAGACAGTGCGCTTTTAAACTAAACCGGTCAGCGTCTTGTTCGATAAGGCTTACCGTCTATGGCAATTAGTCTGCCATAGAGATGCTCTTGAGGTGTCCAGCCATTTACATGTCCGTGGTTATTGGAAATTTGAAATTCCAATTTCTCGCCATTCTTACGGATGCCCGTTACCTTGTGCGTAAATACGTTGCCACGTACTTTGCAAAAGACAGCGTCACCTCTTCGAATGGTGGACGGATC
Source organism: Candidatus Obscuribacterales bacterium (assembly GCA_019744775.1). NCBI lineage: Bacteria > Bacillati > Candidatus Melainabacteria > Candidatus Obscuribacterales > Candidatus Obscuribacterales bacterium. Next base: position 564,765 of record JAIETZ010000002.1, on the reverse strand, counting down.
GGTAATTGGTTCCAGTGTCTCCTCCTGTCCGGAGTAGATAATTGGCACCATTGAATTTCCCTTGCCTCTGAAAGTAACCGTTTTACCGGCTTTAAGTAGAGCGATGATATCAGCGTATCTGTTCATTTGTTTTCACCTCCTTTGGTGGCATGTATGTGTTTTGAGCATCTGTCATTCTGAGCGACAGCGAAGAATCTCACGCCTTAACGTGCGAGACCCTTCGCATTTGCTCAGGGTGACGGAAAGAGAGGGTTACAAGTATTTGTACGCTTCTTTATTAGTCTGTGCATCGAACATGTCGAAGCTTTCCAGAAGCAGACTAAGCGTTGCCCTCATGCGGAAGTAGTTGAAGTGACCTTCTTTGCGCTTCTGAGCAATTGGTACGGCATCAAGAGTTCTGATGGCTGTCTCCAATTCTTCTCGCGTGAGCATGTTGTCGTGATCGGCATCGACGACGAAGTACGTTATCTTAGTGGGTGTTCCGGATGAGTCCTCGCGACCATTAAGCGGTATGCTTTGCTCGGCGACTGCCCAAATGCACTCTCCCAATACTTCCAGGTTAAGCGGAGGCGGATCTTCATTGGTAGTGAAGGTGCCCCAGTTTTTGACGAGAAATGACAGAAAGCGCTTGGTGTTGTCGTCTACCTTCGGATTTTTTAGCACTTCGAAGATAGTTTGAATGTGGAGGAAGCATTTAGGCACGCGTCCCAAATCATCAGTTTTGCTGAGAACGATTTCGTATGCATCCCAAAGAGCGTGCCTCTTGATTTTGCCTGTCAGTGGTGGGGTTGAATCCACTTTTGGTTGTTGGGTCTTCAAGTCGCAGGCATCTTGTGTGATTTTGCCTTTGAGTTGAGGTTTGGTAGAAGATATCGCCGGTTTTGTTGAACGCAGTGATGAGTCAGGAGCACAGAATGCGCTGCTGATGGAAACTCCGCTCAAGAAAATCAGGGACATCAATGTCGATGTGATTTTTCTTGTAACCATGATTACGGTCTCCTTGTTCAATTTGTCATTCTGAGGCGCCAGCCGAAGAATCTCGCGTGTTCAAGACGTGAGATTCTTCGCTTCGCTCAGAATGACAAAGGCTATTGAGCTATTGATTTGACCTCGGTCACCTTTGCGTTGTCGTGCGCTTTGGATGTTTTGCAGCGCCAGACCATTGCAGTAGCCTCAGTGTATGCAGAAACTTGATCGCAAGCCAAGGCATATACCTCGGAATTTCTATAGGCATCAACGAATTTGCACTGTTTAACAACGCCTGTGGTGTTATCTAATAGCACCACATGTGTTACGTCGACAGCAGTCACACTCAGTTTGTGTTCTTTGCTGCTCTCAAACACCACTTGCCCGCTATCGTTGTATTCGATGGTGCCTACTCCATCAAAGGTGACGGTGCCCCCCTGCTCGCCATTCGGAAATGACTTTCTGATAGTGCCGGAGCCATTTACGGTTAGCTTGAGAAATCCGACAAATTTGAATTTGGAGCTCTTTTTTACCGTGAATTGTCTGCCGTCCGGTTCGACAAGTGCCGACCCGCTGGAGACATTGAGGCTAATCGACTTTTGCACGTCGAAAAATTGTCGCATCTGACGCTGACATTCCTTCTCCGTTTTGCAGCTCTGCGCGGACACTGGTGTGGCTCCAACCTGCAGGCATAAGACTCCAAGTAAAGCTAATGCGGTCATTAGTTTCATAGACTTATTTTCCTTTTGGTTTAGAGGGTTTGCGTTTTGATTGAGTGGGTTTGCGTTTGCCTTGACGTGTCATCCCCTCGTCGTCGTCACGGTCTTTCAAAACTTCCTCAAATCTGTCTATGCCGAGTGCCACAATTTCGCAAGCGAATATGACAAGGACGGCAACCATGCTGCTTGACAGTGAAATTACCGAGGAGAAAAGCGAAGACAGTACTTGCAGTCCTATCGCCCCCAAACCGAAGGTTAGTGTGGCGATGAAGAGTTTTTCTTTCAGTGACAATTGTTTGAGGGAGAGCTTGTATTCGCCCACCTTGGTGTAATCAAACAAAGCAAACGTAATCGGCACTGCAACTATCAAGCTGATATGAACAAATACTGCTGCTATAAGGGCTGAGACAAGAGTATTAGCACCCAAGTGAATTGAAGCAGGGAATGCTGAGCTAAGCACAAATAATGTGAGTGCGAGTCCAGCGAGTACGTACTTGTCTTGATTGAGTGCAGTCAGCACGTATTTTGTGACGTTGACTATTGTATTTTTCATAATATGTTTCCTATGGTAAAACGGACATGTCCATTGAAGAACATATCCGTTTGTTGTACTCATGAGATTTCCTCTTCTAAATGCCGAGTGAAAGTAGAATGTCGTCGTAGATTTCCTCTAGAGGACCTTCGCCTTTCATTTCTTTGAGAGTGCCTTGATGGTGATAGTGCTGAAGCAACGGCACGATGCGCTGCTCGTGGCGTTCGATGCGTTCTCTTAGAACAGCTTCAGTGTCATCGGCTCTTTGAATAAGAGGTCGACGACATAGGTCGCAAGTGCCAGGAACTAGTGGTGGTTTGAACTTGAGGTGATAAGAAGCGTTGCACTGTCCGTTGCCACATATACGTCTGCCGGCGATTCTTTCGACGAGTACTTCTTCATCTACTTGGAGTTCGATTACAGCTGTGATGTAGCGATTGTCTTCATCGAGATAATTATCGAGGAATTCTGCTTGCTCGACTGTTCGCGGATATCCGTCAAGGATAAAACCGTTTTTGTAATCGGGCTTTGAGAGTTCTTGGGCGATCATCTTGTTGATAAGGTCATCGGGGGCCAATTGGCCTTTTTCGATGTAGGACTTTATCTCTTCGCCGGTTGGAGATCCCTCCATGACTGCTTTACGCAGTAAGTCACCTGATGACAAGTGCGGGATGTTCAAGTCTTTTGCCAGATGACTTGCTTGGGTGCCTTTGCCCGAACCGGGAGCACCCATAAAGATGACGTTGTGCTTCTTGCCGTTGTAGTTGCGGGCTCTCAAAACTGATTCAACTACAAGAACCAATGCCACAACGGCTAATACGACTACGAATTGAGGCATAAGGTTGCCCTCCAAAAAGTTGTGAACAGCAGCACCACTTCACTGAGCGGTGCTGTCTGTTCTGTATTGATGTGATTACTTAGTTGTCCACTCTCGTGAGACGTATTCTTCCGCCGATGTCAGATCGAATCGGCTTAGCAGCCAGAAGTCGAGACCAATTCTGCCGATTACCAAAGGATCTGCATTGAACTGCGGCAGGGGCGGAGCGCTGACGGCCCAATCGGCGGCTTCGGCGACAAAGAATACTTCGTGAAAGAGCTGTTGCCATTGAGGCAGATTGTCCAGAATGTCGTCTGGAAGTACGCCTGTGAACTGTGTTGAAAACGTGAATTCAGGCTCGCAAATGCAACTCATTTGGTGCTGATGATATTCGTGTAGGTAGTTGACTTCAAGCATTACGGCGTGAAGAAAATCAGTGCCACCCTTCTTCAGAGATCGTTTCACTTTCTCGAAATCTTCAGGCACTTTGACACAGAATTTTACGTTGGAGGAATTAAACAAAACTCCTTCTTTCTGTGAAAATGGTTTTTTGTTCATCAATTTTTCCACCAGCTGGTAGTTGAGAACATAGTCGATGCATTGGCCTGAAACATCGAACTTCATAAAAGGTCCGCCGCCATACGGCCAATATTCGTATTTAAGCTGTGTCTTGAAGCTGCAAGTGTCGGTATCCGGTGTAAAGATGGCGAATCTTGGAACAAGCGCTTTGTAGGTGTTCTGCGCGTCGTCTTCTACCCACATGTTTCTGCCGGGACTCCACTTCTGTCGTCTGGGAAAAGTCAGGTCTTGTTGGCGTCGCATGCTGAGGAACGTCATGTCGATTCGAGGGAAATTACAATCGGCAACATCAGTTCGCATGTCGGCTAACTTTTCTTGAAGATCATATTCAAATGCTTTTTCTATAGGCAGCAGTCTTTTGAGTCGGTTGCTAAGCTTGTAGTAGGCTTTGGTCAACTCTTGATTTTGCACTGAGTCCGCAGCGGTTATGCTGAATTGATCAGCAATTGCGGCTAGCGAAAGTTGTTTTTGTTTGTTCATGGACTTAGCTCCATCTATTTGTCGGACGAAAGTAGAGTTAGTTGTTCATTGAGTGAGGCATGTTCGATGCCGTCTAGTCGGAGAGCTTTAAGAATGTGCTTTTTCGCTCCGGAGATTACTATCACTCGACTGACTTCGGGCTGACTTACATTCAATGACAATTTCCCGAGTGCGGTGATTGTTGCTTCTGTCTCGCGCTTGATGAATTCCTTTCGTAGCTCGATACAGGCTTTTCGATATTCAACTCGTGTTGGGTAATCTTTGGGGTCTGGCATAGTCGGTTCAGGGCCAGTTACCCTTAGTGTCGCTATTATTGTGAGCTCTTCGTTTGCCGAGAGAGTGATGAGGGCTGTTTGCAGCTTGTCGTTGCACTTTGTCAGTATTCTTGCTGATGGTTTGTTACTCATAAATAGGCTCCTGGATACGCGAAAACAACACTGCTTAAGGCAGTGTCATTTCGTGTGGTTTCAAGGCGATTTGTTAGCGGTAGATTCGAATCATGGCTTGTGTGCCCTGAGTGTCGCCGCTTTCTAATGCTGCTGTCTGCTGAAAGTTTTCTGCAGCTAGTGTGGTTCCTGTAAGACCGTGATTTGCGTCAGACAAAGACTGTCCGACAAGGCGTAGATCTTTTCGCATGTCTGTTATCTTGAATCCTGGAGCGAAATCTCCCTTAAGAATTTTCGGTCCAAGATTGCTCAGCGCCCAGGAGCCGCCGGCTCCGGTGCTGCACACATCAATTACCAGTTGCGAATCAATACCTGTTAATTCGGCAAATCGAATTGCTTCTGTGACGGCAACCATGTTGACTGCGCAGAGAATTTGATTGCAGAGTTTGACTGCTTGTCCGGATCCTGTTGGACCGCAGTAGGTGATGCTTTTGCCAATGCATGCAAAGAGTGGTTTGGCTTTTTCAAAGTCGGATTCAGCTCCACCAACCATGATGGTCAGTGTGCCATTTTGAGCGCCGATATCACCACCTGATACCGGCGCATCAAGAAAGCGCATGCCGAGCTTGTCCAATTCTTGAGCCAGATGTTGTGCGCATTGAGGACCAGTCGTGCTCATGTCTATAAACAGCGTGCCTTTCTTTGCTGCTTTGGTCACAGCATTTGCGCCAAGCAGCATTTCCTCAATATCGCTAACATCCGAGAGACAAAGAAAAACAACATCAGCTTGGCTGACTGCATCAGAAGCCGAGCCGATTATATTGGCGCCTGCTTCTGATGCTACTCTCGCTCCGGGTCTACCGGGTGTTCGATTCCAGCCGAAAACAGAGTGTCCTTTGGTAGCCAAATTGGCCGCCATTGCACCACCCATAATTCCGAGTCCTAGATATGCCACGCTGGTCATAATGAGATGCCTCTTAATTAATTGGACTGTTCGACGATTTTTACGCTACCGCTTGCTCCTAGAGTCGATAATGCGTCGATTGCATATTCGAATTTTTCCAGAAGTCCGGGATTGAGAATTACCACGAGATTTATTTGACCTGCCTCATTTTCACGATTTGGTGGTGTGAACTCCAGGCGAGCGCTTGAGTCTCTGGTTGCTCTGCGTAAGTGATTATAGAATTCTTTGCGCCACATTGGGCTTGAAGATTCAAGACCGTCGCCGGTCAATTGTTGAACCCATTTCGTTTTGAGTTCATCCTGGTCGATTTCACGGACACCCATTCCGAAAGAGACGCCGTTGTTTTGCAGGTCTTCCAGAATTGTGTGAAATCTCTGGCGTTTGTTTTTCTCGATTCGGAAAGTGAAACGAATTATTTGCGGGTCAAGTTCGTCGGCACTTTCAGGACGAGCTTCGTGTTTTACGTAAAAGGTCATGTTTCTGCATATGCTATGCAGTTCCGAAAGTAGAGCCATGTTGTGTTGATACCTGCTCTTACCTCCGTCGTGGTTGTTGTTAATCATGATTTGACTCCAAAACAAAAATGCCGACTCACGGGGAGTCGGCTGAAGAAAACTGGCACCACCTGCAGAGCGCTAAAGCTCCTAGTGGGAATTAGAAATACTCATTAGATGAGGTTTTCTGGTTTGAAATACCTGAATAAAAGAAACTATGTTTCAATCTAATTTCACAGTAACAAAAAGGGTAATTTCAAATAAAGCTTCTACAGACTGGTTAATTACAAGTAAAGTCCTCTTTGAAAGCCTGCGCAAGCTAGTACAGACTGGCTTTCAGGGCTTTTTGAAACCTAGCGAAGCTAGTGCCCCTTGGCAAGTGTTTGTTGTCGTTCGGTTGCCTCTCGAGCGGTTAGCGCAAGCGATGATTCAGAATTTCTATAAGTCATAAATATCCAATAGAACTTTATTGATTTAGTAGAAGCAAATTTTGTAGGTTGAATTTCCATTTGACCTAAGTTCAGCAAAGAGATCCGTTTCTACCAAAGTACGCGCCAGACTCAAACGATAAAAGTTCGCCATGCAGGCGAACGAAGAGAGGCGAGGTGATAGAGATCTCTGTCAACTGCTGAGCTGCTATTAACTCCCATTGAGGAATACAACCATGAACAACAAAGAAGTTAGCTTCTCCAACCTTCAACAAGGTTCTCGCAGTCAGATTACGGAGACGGGTGCACACACCATTCGCAACAAAGCCGACTGGCAAAAATTCTGGGAACGACATTCTCTCAACCGCCAAGACGCACCTAAAGTCGATTTCAGAAGAAATCTAGTCGTAGGCATTTTTCTTGGACAACAGCGCACAGGCGGATACAGCATAGAAGTTGACCGCATCGAAGATACAGGTTATGACCTGCTCATCTACACAAAGACGACAGGACCGGAAGGTCTTACAATCCAATCTTTTACTCAGCCATTCTGCTTCATCACCATGAAGAAGATTAAGGATCGAGAAATTCGCGTCGGTGGACTGAAGTAAGCCAGTCACTTACAGCGAATTGAACGTGGCAGCCGGTGTTGTTTAGCGCTGGCTGCTATTTACCTATCTTAGGAGATAAGAATATGTCAGAAAATCAAGAACAAAAATCTCAACCGAATAACACCAAAGCCGGCGACGCACAAAATCGTCAAATCACTGTTGACGGCAGCATGATGGTCGTGCAAGAAGTACGTATTGTTCAACTCAAGAAAGGGTGCAACATTATCCAGGCAGAAGGCGTGCCCAACAACGTAGATAAATCATCCATTATGTGTCTTACGCGCTCGGCTAAACAAGGCACCATCAAATCGAAGTCCTTCCGTCCAGCAGAAAGAATGACGGCGCAGAGAGCCTTGGATGAATTGAAAGGCTGTGAGGTGTTGGTTCATTACACGACGCCATTCAAGCTGCAAACTTATAACGGTATCGTTGTTGCCGGTAACAGTGAGGAACTTGTTCTCGCCCGTCCCAACGGTGTAACTATGATCGCTAAGCGACCGGAGGCAATTAGTGCCACTAAGACGCTTCGTGATGTAAGGGAGATGCCCGCATTGGAATTTGAGATTGAGTCCAGCGAAGATCAAGAAGTAGATATCGCAATCCTTTTCCATGCGCATCAGTCGCTGCAATGTCCTATTTCTCACAATATAATTTTCGATGACAAAAACAAAGTCATAACGAGCTTGGAAAGCAACGTTTTGCTGTCGAATAACAGTGGTTGTGACTGGTCGGATGTGACGATGAAGGTAATGACAGGACAGCAAGAAGAGGATGGACTCGGTGGAAGTGCCAGATCGATGCGTCCCATGATGGCCGCTGCGTCCTTTGCTGCTGATTCATACTCGCTTGAATCCGCCGGCGGTGCAGAAGTTGAGTCTGTGGGTGAAAGGAAACTCCTAGAACTTCCCCCTGGTATAAATCTCAAGAATGGCGATAGCAAGCTGATTCAATCAAACCTGGCGACAGACGTACCCACTTTGTGTGAATACTACCTGAATGTAGGGGAGTATGATAATTTGCCTGCCCAACAAAAGATCACCTTTAAGAACCTCGCTTGCGACAAGTCAACCGGAATGGGCAAGCCAATTGCGGCCGGCTCCATAAAGTTGTATCAAAGGGATAAGGCCGGTAACTTACAGCTGACGCACAAGCAATTACAAATGCCTGATGTTTCTGTTGGTGAACCCGTCCCTCTTGAGCTTGGAGATGTAGCTGATATCAAGGCGACTCGACGAGTGACGAGTCAGGAGGACAAGTTTGTTGATGACAATGGCAAGCCTCTAACTAAAGAAGCTTTGGAAAAATTCCAAAGGGCTCAAGCTTCGCAGACTAATCGAAGAATCGTTCAGCAAAATATAGTTCGGAGCGAAACTTTTGAAGTTTCCATCAAAAACTTCAAAGATGAGCAGGTGTTGGTTGCAGTTAGGGAAGTTCTGGGTCTCGGACAAAGCATTCTCAAGCCGTCATCCTTCAAGTCCGAAGAATCGGGCAAACGGGTTTCGACGACAGTTAAGGTACCTGCTCGCACTAAGAAAGGCGGCGGTGAACTGAAACTGACTTATGTCAAAGAGACCCGATTTAAGCAAGGCTATCACGTGGGAGACGTGGACAACAAATAGGATCAACACGTAGTTCGAAAGAAAGAGAGGTACGCATAACGCGTGCCTCTCTTTCTATTTACTCGTACAAAAGCAGTTTTAGGAGAACTCAATGAAACGTAGACCCAAAGAGATAAGCAAGATGAAAAAGCGTTTTAAGTTCTGGAAGGAACAGCGCGATAAAGATATCGAAATCGGAACAATCGTTCGCAGCAAGGAAATGACTCCTAATCGTTTTCGTAAGCTCCATCCGCAAGACTGCGGTAAGCCTCGTTGTGGTCTTTGTTCTGGACACAAGCGGTTTTCTGAGCCATCTGTAAACGACTTGATCGCCGACGACCGTGAACGCGATCAGTTGAAGGATGCATTGAATTGGAGAGATGAAAATGACAACGAGAAAAACACGCAAGAAAGCGATTCGGAGTGAAGCGACGAAAATATCGTTGCTGACCAACGACGGACGAAACAACATCTATAAGGAGCAAGCAGGGCTCTTTATCACCCACCAAATTACCGGCTCGTCCGAACGTGACGGCACCAGGTTTTACGATATTGCAATACAACTTTCGGCAAATCCGAAACGCAATAGCCTTGAGGAAGTCGTTGAAGCAAGATTTTTCCTTGGGCCGATGTTCGGTGATAAGGTGCTGAAAGTCGAGGCGCCCAATTTGCGAATCGCAACTAAGGCATACGGTCCTATGCTCTGTACAGGCGAAGCGACACTGAAGGATGGCGCAGTAATAGAGCTGGTTCCAAGATGGATCGACTTCGAACATGTAGCACTCTTGGAAGGCAAGCAAAAGGCTGAACAGGAGCTTGCGGACTTGCAACAGAAGGTAGATGGCATCAAGAAGAAAATAGCCGCCTGGCGTGAGCGAGGCGGATGCGATAAAAACGCAACTCCGAAGTCAGACGGTGCGTAGACAGACACTAGATTCAAGGACAGTGCTTGAAATTTGCACTGTCCTTTTTTTGTTGTTAACAGTCTACTAGTGCATGTAGCATAACGACACCGTTTGCCGAGGCAGTCGTTCTAAGCTGGTTCAGGATCCTGCTTTGCCGTAGATGGACTCGTAGTTCCAGAAGCTTCCGAAGACTTTACGCACATAGTCGCGAGTCTCTGTCATGGGAATATCTTCGACGAATACATCAAAGTCTGTTTGCCCGGAGTCACGGAATTTATTGAAGAGAGTCTTCAAGGCGTTTGGTCCGCCGTTATAACTTGCAACACCGCAGAGTGCATTGCCGTCAAAGCGATGGATGACGTATGACAAATAATCGGTGCCGAGTTTGATATTGTTTTGCGGTAAATGAATATCACTTTCGGCTGATATCGGTACGCCCAAGCGTTTGGCAACTCCGTATGCGGTTCCTGGCAGTAATTGCATCAGACCAAGAGCGTGCGAGCGACTAATAGCCATGTGGTTGTATCTGGATTCTTCTCTGACGAGAGCATGGACAAGAAGAGGATCAACATCTTTTGCTTTTGCTTCAGAAGCAATTGCTTTGGCATGAAGCAGTGGATATGAAAGCAGCCACAGTCCAGATGCCTGTGGTTTGCCGACCAGTGCACGACTGGCTGTGTTGATTGCTTCAAGAGGCAAGTTTACAGCTGACAATAACCAAGACTGCAATTTTGCATGCGCTGTCTTGGCTTGAGGTGTTGCCGGCGGCAAGAGATCAATACATTCTTGGAATTGACGCAAGTGTGACAAGATAGATATTGTAAGACCAAAGTTTTTGGCGATATCCGTATAGCTTATTAGTTGTGGTGGCTCCGGCCAAGACCATTGTTCATTGGGATGTTTGCGTCCCGGTTGTGTAGTCCAGCCACGATCATGTGAACCGCTTAGAGCCGCCAGGCGCTGGCTGGCTCTGTAGCCATAGTAGTTGGACGCATACTGTTCATGTGTTGCTTTGTAAGCTGCAATCGCTTGCGTGTTCTGTTTGAGGCGCTCATTGAGTTTGCCTATCCAGAAGGAAAGTCTTGGCGCCGACTTGGCCTGTGGATATTTAGTTATGGCAGCATGAGCAGATGCCAGTGCTGCAGCAGTTTTCCCTGCTTTTGCTTGGTGCCACATGAGCCACCAAGATGATTCGGGTGCAAAGGCTGAAGTGGGATGTGTTGCTAGGATTTGTTTGTAATATCCGTCGGCAATATCTGGAGTTGCTGCTCGAAGCGCCAAATTCCATTGCGCAGCATCGGCAAAGCGATCGTTGAGACCAAGCACCATTTGCCATGTTCCGATTGCTTCTTGTTTCGTCTGCATCTGGCAAAGCAAAGTGGCAGCATCCGGCACATGAGTGGAGGTTGCATGTTTCATTATGTCGGCTTTTAATGCCTCGGCAGCTTCAGCTTTGCGTCCTAGTCTATAGAGACAGTTGTCTTTTTCAAACCAGCGCGTATCGGAGTCTTTCCATTCAGCTAGAGCCTTGTTCCAATTGGCTGCTTTGTAATAAACGAGTCCAAATAGATCATGATCAGCTTCAGTTGCCGTATAGTCAGGCAGAGCTTGCAATCTGTTAATGATCGTTATGGCGAATTTTCCGTTGGGACTTTCTTTTAGATAGTAGCGGAATAAGGCAAGTCCTTGATCGCGAGTAATTGACGAATCAATGAGCATTTCGCCTAAGTAATATGTTGCACCAAGCGCGAATTGCGTCTGGCTAAAATGCTTGTTTACATACTCGAATGCTTCTTTAGCTTTTTGTTGTTCGCTTGCGCGTAAATAAGACTGAGCCAAATTGTAGTCGGCATTGGCTTGCACTTCTGCGCTGTCACTTTTTTGTTTGATGGCATCAAGGGATTTGCGAACTATGTTTTCCAGTCCCAATGTCGCTGCACATTCGGAGATGTGCCATTGACTGCGTTGCCAGAGTCCTTCGTGATTGCTCGATTTTTCAAATAATTCAATTGCTCGTTGTTGATCTTCTTTGTTGGCACTTGTCTCAAGCAAGCGTGCCAACACATAACCTGCTTCTTGTTTGGTTTGCTCCGGAGTGCCGTGGAAGTTATATATCGATTCGAGTTGATTGCGAAACTCTTCTTTGGAAAGTGTTTTTTGTTGAGCTAAGACGTCGGTTAATTGTGGAGGCGTTGTTGATGAGTCAGACGACGCGGCGCAACCGGTGGAAAAAATTGCCACCATGGAAGCTGATGCCATGATTCTCTTTATTGCCAGCATGTACTGCCCGAAGTTAAGTTTTGCTGGTAAAGATGCTAGCATAGGGAAATAGTAATTAGAAGGTAATGTGACCGCGCTGTCATGAGATATTTCGACAACGCATCTACTACTTACCCGAAGCCCGAGGAAGTTTATCGGGCGCAGGATGCATTTTTGCGTTCAGCGGCAAATCCTGGGCGGGGTGCGCATCAATTTGCTCTTAATGCTGAAAGGCAAATTTTTGATTCTAGGCTGGCAGTTTCCGAGTTTCTTGGTATACGAGATGCTCGCCGATTGGTGTTTACAGGCGGCTGCACACAATCGTTAAACATGGCTCTCAAAGGCTTATCCTGGCAGCCGGGAGACGCTGTCTTGACATCGGCGCTTGAGCACAATGCGATGATGCGCCCGCTTGAACAACTAAAAAACCAAGGTGTTGATGTTGTTCAATTGCCGTATGCGAAGTCTAACGTTATTAGTGCTGATGATTTACGAAGTGCGCTCTCTAGTAACAAGATTCGACTCTGTGCGATAAGTGCTGCAAGCAATGTAACTGGCGAAACGGTAAATTTGGCCGATGTAGCTCAATTGTGCGCGCAACACAGAGTTCCATTGCTCGTTGATGCAGCGCAATCTGCCGGTGTCATTGAGCAAAATATTGACGATTTAGGAATTAGCATCTGGTGCGCATCCGGACATAAAGGACTAATGGGGCCGCCCGGCGTTGGTTTGTTGTATGTCAAATCATCTATTGAAATTGAGCCTTTGATTTCCGGCGGTACCGGTTCGAATTCTGAAAACTTCGCTATGCCTTCGGATTATCCGGATCACTTGGAGGCAGGAACGCTTCCGGGACCGGCAATTCTTGGATTAGCTGCCGGCGTTAAGTTTTTGGCAGATAGTGGCATTGCCAAAATTGCCGAGCATGAACTGAGGCTAGCCGCAAAATTCCTAGATTGGGCTGAGACGCAACCGCATATCCATATATATGGACCGAATATATGGACCGAAATCTATTACCGGCAGACTGGCGGTAGTTTCTTTTTCTATGGACGGCATGACGCCCGATAAAGTGGCAGATATTTTAGACAGTCGCTACGGCATTGCCGTCCGTCCTGGCTTGCATTGCGCTGCAGCGGCGCATCGGACATTGGGGACAATTGATGCCGGTTTGGTGCGGGTAAGTTTTGGTTGGTTCAATACAGTCGCCGACGTGGAATATTTTTGTCAGGCACTATCAGAAATCGCTATACTGGCTACTAGATAGTGTTTGCAATATGGAATCCCTAACCGGAGATTGTCTATGAGTACCACCATTGCTCACGACGCGGTTACCACGTTTTCGTTATCGGCAATTGAACAATTAAGTGGACTCAACAAGCTGATAGATCCGGATGTTTTGCAGGCAATAAATAGACCCAAACGGGTGATTGTTGTCGAAATTCCATTACGACTGGACAGCGGCAAGTTTGTCACGTTTCAGGGTTATCGTGTGCAGCACAACGATGCGCGTGGCCCGTTTAAGGGTGGATTGAGATATCACCCGGATGTGGATATGCTCGAGGCGCGAACACTGGCGCATTTGATGACGTTAAAAACAGCTGTAGTAAACATTCCATTCGGTGGCGGCAAAGGCGGAATTGCTTGCGATCCTAAGCAATTGAGCCCTCGCGAATTGGAAAGATTGACGCGCAATTTTACTAATTTGCTCGGTGAAAATATCGGACCACGTATCGATATTCCTGCACCTGACGTGAACACAAATTCGCAGGTGATGGCTTGGATTGTTGATGAATACTCAAAAACGCATGGGCAATCCTGGGGCGTTGTAACAGGCAAGCCATTGGAAATAGGCGGCTCGCTAGGACGTGACGAAGCAACAGGGCGCGGTGTCATGTACGCGGTACGTGAGGCTGCGCGTGAAAAAGGACTGGATTTAACCAAGTGCCGCGTTGTTTTTCAAGGTTTCGGCAATGTAGCCTCTTATGGCGCACGTTTAATTGAACAAGAATTGGGCGCAAAAATCATCGGCGTCTCTACGTCGCAAGGCGCAATTTACAGCCCGCGTGGGTTTGATTTGCTCAGTGCAGAAGCTCATTACAGACAAAATCGCGGCTTGAAAGGTTTTGCTGAAGTTCAGTGGATGACCAACGAAGAATTACTAGAGCAAGAGTGTGACATTTTGATTCCGGCTGCTTTGGGCAATGCCATTACTCTCAAAAATGCCAAACAAATAAAAGCACAAATTGTTGTTGAAGGTGCAAATGATTGTACGGACGCTGCAGCCGATGACATTCTTGCAAAGCGTGGAGTTTTTGTTGTGCCGGATATCTTGGCGAACGCTGGCGGTGTAATTGTGTCCTATTTCGAATGGGTGCAAAATCTCAACAATCACTACTGGTCGGTGGACGAAGTGCGTACTGAATTGGAAAGAATTATGGTGGCAGCATACAACCAGGTGTCAGCTGTGGCTAAAGAGCGCCAGTTGACTATGCGCGAGGCATCCTACATTGTCGCTATTGAACGTGTGGCTAAGGCGATGATCCTGCGCGGTTACTAGCTTTGACTAGGGTAAAAACAACAAAGTGGACTCGGTAAGCAAAGAAAAAAACGCCGTCTCACAGTCATGCCTTGACCGTTGGCTAAACGCCAGTATTTTGGTGCTTGCTCTAAGCGTCCTCATTTTCCGCCTGTCTTGGACCGAGGCCGATCCGGATTTGTGGGGACACGTGCGCTTCGGACAAGATGTGCTGCGGCTCGGCAGGCTGACGGAAATAGATCCCTACTCGTATGTCAATGCAGGCTTCAAGTGGATAAATCATGAATGGTTATACGAAACGCTTATGGGATTTATGTTTAACCAGTTTGGTGGGTTTGGGCTGATTAGTATTAAGTTGTCTGTTGCCCTAGTGATTCTTTCTATTTTCTATCTTTGCTTGAAACAGCATGGCTTTCGTATGTTGCACGCACTAATTGCGTTAACGTTTGCTGTAACTATGATGTTGCCTTATTTGCAAACGGTACGCCCGCAATTGTCGACATATATATTTTTTACCCTGACTTGCTTGATTCTTAAACAGTCTGAGGGGCGTAAGTATGGATATCTATTTTTTCTGCCGCCAATTTTTGCTGTTTGGGTAAACATGCATGGTGGTTTTCTTGCTGGATTGGCAATATTCTTTGCTTGGAGTTTTGCACACCTGTCCTTGAACTACAGGCAATTAAGTAGAAAACAGATTTTTCTGATACTTACATCGGTGCTTTTATGTATAGCCGCCGTCCTGGTCAATCCCTATGGCTATGAGCTAATTACGTTTTTGCTTAAAACTGCCACCACGCAACGACCTGAAATCGTTGAGTGGGTGCCTATCAAAATCGCAAGTGTTTCTGGATTGTTTTACCTGGCAACAGTGATCATTACAGCTCTGAGTGTGATTTTCAGCAAAGTAAAAGCGAGTCCGCCACTCTCATTGATCTGGGTAATCACTGTTATCGCTCCAGTGATCGCCAGTAGGCATTTGCCGCTGTTTGTGATCGCCACATTTGTATTTCTTCCGCAGCAAATTGCAAATTGGTTTCGACAGCATGACCCAACATTTGCGCAAAGCGGCTATCCTTCTTATTCCAGCAAATTCAAGACCGTCCTGATACTAATGTTTCTTGGTGCCGCTAGTTATTGTGTCGTCAAAACAGTTACTAGAGGATCAATAGAAATACCTCCGGTATACCCTCAAATAGCAGTTGAGCTTATTAAAAAGGCCAATATCCGAGGCAATATTGCCACTGGCTACAATGACGGCGAATACATAATTTTTCACTTGGGACCCAAATGCAAAGTTTCGCTGGATGGAAGACGGGAAACGGTTTATCCGGACAAAGTATATTTGGAAAACTTAGCGTTTCAAGAGGGAATTGGTCAATGGGACGTTTTGTTGACAGGCTATCCAACAGATTTGGTGCTTGCCGGAAAAGACGCAGCTGTTTTTAATTTGATGAGGCTATATCCGAATTGGCATTTAGTATACGAAGACGATCAGTATGGCTTATTCGCCAAGGCAGACTCCGAGCAAGAGGCGAAGCTTTTGGCGTCAAAAAAAGAACTTCCAGCTCGCAAGAAATTTTTCCCTTAAGATAATCGACTCTGCCATTCGTGGAAAATGTCCACAAAATACTAAAAGGTATAGTTAAACCTGTTTCAAAAAACATGCAGGTGGCTTAAGACGAAAGACAAAGTCCTTCGCCTAAGCCATCTGATTGATTTGTTTACGGCACGACGTAATACTTGTCTTCGCATTGTTGTCCTCCGCCTCGCGGACCTCCTCCGTTACGGCATTCTCGCCTGACGACGTGAGATGGGCAACCGGAGAAAGTAATTTCCGTATTGGAACCGGATATCTTCTTGAAGGTACCGAACCCCCAGACGTTGTGCGATAGATCGGAGTCGACAAAGAAGTCACCGTTGAAAGTTTCCCCTTTGTCCGATTTCCAGGACTTATCTGATTCGCGCAACCAGAGCGTGCCATCGCGGTCCAGCACTTTAACAAGTTTGTCATCAGTAAACGGGCTGTCGTCTTTCTGATACCAAAACCTGCGCGATGTGCCGTTCGAATAATGTATCGCTGTGACAGTCGCGTCGCTGCCACATTCAAGGTCACAGCCGGTAGCGTGCCAGATGTAACTCACCTTGGCTTGTTCTTTCTCAAGAGCGCCATAACCTACTGATGAGGAAAGTTCAGAGTAGTCGTAGAATTTGGCGTCGGTCTTTTGGTTGTCTGAAGTGACCCAATTGTCGCCGTCTTTTCTATATTCCTGACCGGTTGGCTCTTGGCACCATTTTAACGATGACCGGAAGTTGGAGTAGCTGTAATCGAATTGGCTGAGTGAGTTATTCGGTCGTTCAGATATCAATGCCTTATGTGCCTTGGTGTCGTAAGTGACCGTATTGTTGGTTGGACTGACTGCATCGGAAAGATTTGCTTCGTTTGCTGAACGCTTGATTGTGGCAAAGTTTAAGCCGGAGTTGATCTCGTATTCTGTAAACGAGTAATCACCTTTGAATTCTTTGCCGTCATCCGATGTCCAGCCGTCTGATCCCTTCTGCCAATTTCTGCCTGAAGGATCGGTCAAAGCGATGGGCTTGTGCTTATGAGGACCACCTGTTTTGTTTGCATCACTTTTGTCGTAACTGAATTTCCAGCTTTCGCCGGTAGCTGTGCTAATTTGGCTAACCGAGCCGTTATTATTTGCGTAGACAACATAGCCCGACGGATGAATGAGCATGACAATGGTGTCGTCACGAAGTCGTTTGAGTACTGTCTCAAAGCGATAGTCTCCGTAAATATCCTTGGCTAGATCGTAATCGCCTGTCCATGTTTCACCTGTTGAGGCTGTCCATTGATGCTTTTTCTCATCAGTGAGAGTCCATGTCTTTCCTTGTGGTTCAACAACTTTGCTCATGATGAAGTAATAGCTTTTCCAAATTACCCCGGTTTCTTTTCTTGTGTAACCGAATTCCCACAATTGTCCGTCGGGGCGTTTGAGCGCCAGAAGGTTGTCGTGGTTGTCCAGGAGACTGGAGCCAGGCTCAAGTCCATCGGTGGCCATTTGCAATTGTGCCGGAGTCATGGTCGGCTCTATTGGTATTGAGTTTAGGTAAAAAAGGAGACCGAGGAGACCAAAAAATATCAACAGGTCTTTCTTGAAATTGGATGAAGAGTGCATAATGACCTCCAGTAGGACTAAGATTCCAAATTGCAACGAGAAAAATCCCAAAGGCTTCGCGCCTCCGGGGTTTTTCTTGTAGTCGTTGATTAGTGCCGCTTTTGAGCTATTTCAATTGCTAGTGGTGATATGAATATCTATGTCCAAAGTAGCAAATTGACATAGGTAAATTACAGGTATTTCGCCCTAGGTTATAGGAAATTCCTCTAGCAGACGTCGCTGCAAAGCCGGGCTATATGACAGTTCCGAGGCTCTAGCGCAGCTCTGCGAATCGACTGTGTCTACTGGCGCACGAGAATGACAGAGTGGTCATCTTCAAAGACGACTTTCCAGTGTGGATCTTGTCTCAGTTGGGCGACCAGTTTTTCCTGGGGGCGCATGAATACCCAACCGATGTTTCTCTCATTTAGCTTGTTTGCAAAATCGTTTTCACATTTTGCTAGTCGATAGTATTCGTCGACCAGCTTACTGCCATACATATCGAATCGTGTATCAATGAACACTTTCGGAGCCGGATTCATGTGCAGAATCATTACATTGCCGAATTGTGGGTCATTGAGCAGATTGCCTGCTGGTAGATTTGATTGTAAATAATCTAGGGCTTTCATTGGTGGATGAAAGGCGGCACTTCGCTGGGGGATGGCGATTTTTATTGTGTCTCGTGTGCTTGTCCAATAGACTCCTGCTACCACACTTAAGATCATCAACATTGTGTAAACGAGGAAATTTACTGTCGATTTGATTGGTTTTGTGCTTGCAAAAAACTGAATAATCGTCATGCATTCAATGATTGCTGAAAACGGTATGAGTCTGCGGCAAAAAATACCGGCAGCGACGGACAGAACAAACAAGGCAACTGGGAAAACACCTATAGCTCTCTTGTCGGTTTTCATTGACTGTGCAAGTGCAAATATGCCTAGTACGGCAAGTGCTATGTAAGGTAAAAATGTTGGTGTCGCTAGTTCGGAAATGGTTAGCGGTTGCAACTCTACTATGTGTTTGTTGAAGTTAGGGAAGAATAAATCGGGTAGATAGCGCCACAGATTGACACCATACGGATTAACAAGACTGGCCATAATAGATGCCGCCAAGCATGTGAACACGGTAGGGGCAGCTTGATTGGGTGCAGATTTTGGCAGAGAAATGGCAATGCAAATTGCCTGTACTAATAAGAGTACAATGCCTAAAACAAATCCGCTGTGCAAATTGCACCACAAAACCATAAGCAAGAATATAGCCAGCACGTGTTTACGGCTGATGGTTGATTTGTTGAGCGCGGCAACATCAAAGGAGATTGCCAAATACATGGACATAAACAAGTACGACCAGATTTCCGGGCGCGCAAGAAAATGGAAACTTGCGGCGAGGGTAGCAAGTAGTACGGAAACATAGGACAGCCAGGATAATTTGCCTAAGAAGTACGCGCGGCAGATGGGCAAGACAATGAATGCCAGCGATAGAACTTCTGCTGTTAGGCAAAGCAACGCAAATATGCCGCCAGTTTTATAAGTCGCATAGAAGATAAGATTTGACAGCCACTGATACATGACAAAGCCATGTCCTGCTTGAGTTGCATTGAAGGTGTAAGAAAAAGGATCACTGCGCACAATTGCGCCTGTTTCAAAAATGAGTTTGCCCAGAGCCAACTGCCAACATGTATCAGGGTCATGCAGGGAAACGCCGGCTACGAAGCAGCCGGCTATAAAAGAGAGAAGAAGGACAAAGAAGAAAATCATGAAAACAAAAGCGTAAAATAGTAAGGCGATACCTAGTTCTGACTCTATAGGCACAGTTGCTGCTTGTCAATCGGCTGGGATCGAGGAAGAGGGTTTGATGCGGCTCAAAGTACTTAAGTCTCTAGATATCCTTTATGCTGCCCTTGCCATAGTCTGGTCAGTCGGACTTATTCTGTATGTCTTCAAACTTGCATTAAGCGCGGAGTTTTTTGAGCAAGTCCGCGCTCACGGAACGTTCTTTATCGATTTCGTCAAATATTATGTGTTGGGCAAAATTATTTGGGCCGGTCAAACCAGTGGCATCTACAGCCCAAGTGTTCAGTTGGACTTCTACAATGCGCTAATTGAGCCGATGCATGTGGACAGCGTAAGCTATTCTCAATATCCACCGCATTTTATGGTCATGCTTACGTGGCTGCCATTGTTTTCTCTCAATATTGCTTACCTTATATGGAATTTTGGTGGGCTTTTGCTGTCGATAGTTGCGCTCAGGGTAGTTTGGTTGAAAACAAACAAGTTGTCCGGCATGGTCTTTGCGCTGGTGGTTTTTTCTATGATTGCTTCATTGTGTGGATTTCGCACTATGTGTTTGGGGCAAACCAGTTGGTTGTATTTGTCTATAGTTTGTTTGTGGTGTTGGTCTCTTTTGAAAAAGAATCAAATTGCCGAAGGCATTGCACTGGCTTTGAGCACTATTAAGTTCCAGTACACTCCGTTCTTGCTTATTCCGGCATTGGTTGGCTTTCGCAAGAAAACTCTACTATCGTTTGTTCTTGCCGAGTGTCTAATGCTTGCTGTAGCCGGTATTGTGTTGGGTTGGCCGAACATCGTTGGTTATTTAGGAGTGCTGCACGGAGCCGAGAACAATGTAGGCGTAGACGGTGTATTCCCTGGGGAAATGGTAAACCTTCGAGGTTTGCTCAGCAATATACTGCCCACTACGCCGGCACTATATCTAAGCGCCGCTGTGATGTTGGCTGTTTTGGCGGTCAGCTATTTGCGGGCTAGAAACAGTGCTAAATCTGATGCCGGCTCAAATAATTTGATAGTACTTAGCGTGCTGAGCGCTTTGCTGTTTAGCTTGCATACTCATTTGTATGAGTGGGTTCTTTTGGCTTTGCCGGCCGTATTAATGCTTGAGCCAGCGGACTTGCCATCTATTCTAATACTGCCTGTTGGACAGCGGTTGAGCCTTTTGCTGCTTCGCTTTTATCCTATATTTGGTTGGCTTGTTCTTTTCTTGCCGGTGCCCATAACTGTAAGAACCATGATCTTGTTTGTCTACGGTTTGGTCATGTGGCTATTAGTCTGGCGCAAGAGTGATGCGAATGAAACGGTTACATTTCATTGACATTCATGCGTCTCTAACGTAATGTGCTACACATATTCATACTTCAGAAGGAGACAGCCTGTGAGCACACAAGCGGCAAGGTCAATGGATCAACTGAAGGACAATGTGCTGACTGACAGCATCGCTATTCTGGACTTTGGCTCACAATATTCGCAATTGATAGCACGAAGAGTCCGCGAACTGAATACTTATTCTGAACTTTTACCTTTCCACATAACTGCTGAAGAACTGAAACGACTGAATCCGAAAGGAATAATCCTCTCGGGCGGTCCCAATAGTGTTTATGAAGAAGGAGCTCCGCTCTGTGATCCCAATATCTGGAAATTGGGCGTGCCCGTGTTAGGTGTTTGCTACGGTATGCAGCTTATGGCGCATCAATTAGGTGGCACTGTTAAGCCTGCTGAAGTGAAAGAATTTGGACGAGCTACTTTGACGGTTGTCCATCATGGCAATTTGTTCAAAGACATGGATTCGACAGTTGAAAGCTGGATGAGTCACGGTGACAGCGTAACTAAACTGCCGGCAGGCTTTGAAATTACAGGACGTACGATGGCAACGCCTGTGGCAGCCATTGCTGACGAAGAAAGATATTTTTACGGTGTGCAATTCCACCCGGAAGTAGTGCATACAATTGGCGGACAAGACATCATTCGTAATTTTGTTGTTGGTGTCTGCAAAGTCAAAGGTAGCTGGACGATGAAGAAATTCATTGATGAGGCTATTGCTGATGTTCGTGAAAAAGCCGGCGACAAGAAGGTCTTGCTTGCTTTATCCGGCGGTGTAGACAGCTCTACCCTGGCGTTTCTCCTGCATAAGGCTATTGGCGATAATTTGACCTGTATGTTTATCGACCAGGGCTTTATGCGTAAAAATGAGCCGGAATGGTTGGTGGAAACTTTTGAGCGCGATTTCAAAATTCACGTTCATTTCATCAAGGCTCGCGATCGCTTTTTGGAAAAGCTAGAGGGCGTAACTGATCCGGAGGCAAAGCGTAAAGCCATTGGTGCTGAATTTATTCGCGTATTTGAATCGGAATCGAGAAAGCTTGGACCATTTGATTATTTGGCTCAAGGAACTCTTTACCCGGACGTGATTGAATCAGCCGGCACAAAGATAGATCCCAAGACAGGCGAACGCGTGGCCGTAAAGATCAAATCCCATCACAACGTGGGTGGATTGCCGGAAGACTTGCAATTCAAGCTTATTGAACCATTTGCCAAACTGTTTAAAGACGAAGTGCGCAAAGTGGCAATGGAACTAGACGTCCCTGAAGGCATACGCGTCCGCCACCCGTTTCCAGGTCCTGGTCTGGCCATCCGTGTTCTCGGTGAAGTAACCAAAGAAAGATTGAAAACGCTGCGCGAGGCAGATTGGATTATTCGCGAAGAAGTAAAAGCTCATGGTCTATATCGCCAAATCTGGCAAGTGTTCGGTGTGCTTTTGCCGACAAAATCTGTTGGCGTTATGGGCGACCAACGAACCTATCAAAACCAAATCGTTATACGTGCAGTAACATCCGAAGACGGCATGACCGCCGACTGGGCCCGTCTGCCTTACGATCTTCTAGAAGTCATAAGCCGCCGCATAGTCAACGAAGTCCCCGGCATCAACCGCGTTGTCTACGACATCACATCTAAACCACCAGCCACCATCGAGTGGGAGTAAATCGGATCGTAGAAGCAGATCGAGCGAAGCCAAGCCTGGCTAAGGAACTCGAAGCTGAGCAAGCGCGGCGATGAGCCGTGCGTTAGCGAAGCGCTCATCGCAATGCCGGACGGCTAAGCGAAGGCAAGGAGACGAGACTAAATGTCTCGTCGGGCTCTTCCGGAGCGCTAAATTAAGTCCCTTCGCCGAGACCGGTTAAGCTGAATTTGCCTGATTTCCAAGTGTCAGCCATTACAAACTTCTGTGCAACTTGTTGAATTGGTGCACCAAGAATCTTGATGCTCTCTATATTTGTATTGCCGACTATTTTGTTTGCCAGACGCATGTAGAGCATCTTCTGCGGATCGAATTCCATTGTTCTTGCGCACGTTGCATCCACCGCCGCGACGTCTGAGCCCGCGACGATAAAGCCAGTTTCCTTGGCGTAACCGCTTAATGGGCCGTTGCCCTCCATGGACACGACGGCATCCACAAGGGCAAATCTAGGCTTCACCATATGAATAATATCCATGATGCAAATGTCAACACCTGTCGTATGCAAAATATTTTTCGGCCAGCCGTACTTGCGTCCCGGCACGGTGCCAAATAGATTCTTCATTGAGCAAGTCATCCCTGCCCATTGATGCGTTTTTAGCTTTGGCAAACTGACAACACAATCTGCTTCCATGACAGACTTGGGCATCAAGAATGTTTTGATTGGTGTGAATCCATGTGTATTATCGACACTCACCAGGGAATCCATATTTAGATCGACAAATGGCACTCCCAGTTTGGCGCACATAGGGCCAATGCCTGTCGCTTTCAAGAGATATTCTGTATCGCGAAATTCTGCCGGTCCGTCGGCAACTACAACTTTCTTCGCGCCTAGAAAACTTAAAAGCTCAACGGCAACTTTGATAATGGCAGGCTCTGTCGTTAATGGTTTGCCGTCTCTGTATTCCACCATATTAGGCTTCAACAGGACACTCTTGTTTTTGAGATCCGGGAGTCCGAGTTCACCGGCATATTTTTTCAATTCAGGCAGCGGATCATGTTCATAGGATGGACATGGAATTATAGCTACCGTCGAAGGGTCGACTCTACGTCTGGAAATTTGCTCAGCATTTGGTTCCGGATCTTTTGGTGGTTCATTACTTGTGCAGCCGGACAGGGTAGAAGCTGCAATGCCGGCTTGCAGGAATTTTCTTCGCGAAACTCGTTTTGAATCGTCTTTTTTCATTTGTTTGGCAGCTTGATATCGAGCTTTACCGGCATGGGGAACTTCAATGGATTTTCTTCTTCTATCTGCAAAGCACAGGCAGCAATTGCTGTAAGGTAAATGCTGCCACCAAATGATCCGTCGCCATTTTGATGCTGGGCAAGCATTTGCAACTCTTCTTTTGCGTCGTGACCAAAGCAATTGCGAGCCAGCGCCGCCCAAGCAAGTGCCATGGTCGTATTGTTTTCCTTGGAGGTTTGCGTTAGAAAATTTAGACCGGTCTTTACGCGCTCATCATCTGGTCTGTCTTGCAATGCAATAACTGCCTGTGCGGTAGTGACCGCATAAGCAGGAAGTTGTTCAGTTAGGCGGACATTTTCTCCGTAATTCCAACCACCACGTTTGCAATACCTACTATAAAGATATTCTTCGGCCAAAGAAATTACCGACTTTAGAGGTTCTTCATTTGTTCGCTTTGTGCTTTTGATTGCCATCAGCGCATACGTCGTCGGCTCAACCAACATAACCGTACCCGGTAAGAATGGCCATCCACGCCCGGCTGGAAAATTGGATGGCAGTTTGAGCAGCCAAAAAATCCAACGCAGGAATTCAATATAGGCTTGCCGGCGACTATTAATTAGGTATTCATAGCCGCTATGTAGAAAAGCCTGCTTCCGGCTATCGAGTTCCATCTTTTCAGCCATTAGCTTGAGGGATAGAACCACCAAATTGGATGTCCAATCAGACTGCTTATCATTTATACCGGTTGCCCAACCACCATCGGCTAATTGGCACTTTTGAAAGTATTGCCAGGTTTGCTCAGCAATTTCCTTGTGGGAGCGGAGGGCAATTGCACACCAAGCGGTGGATTCTAATGAAGCGTCGCCACCGGGTCTGTACGGCCAATAAGGCTGCCGGTGTTTTAGTAAAAAAGATTCCGCCCGTTTAAGGCTCGCGGCATTGGTGTTCGAGGTAAGCATGTTGGTAAGTTATGCCCCTGGCTTGATTCCGGGTTTTCGTTAGCACTGAACATTGGTAGCTTAACATTAATAAAGCCGGGTACCCGTTACTTATAAGACTAGACTGGGCATTATCCTGATGTAGACTACTGGGTAAATCTGGAGGTGAAAAGCTAAATCCGTTACCCATGCCCAACATAGCTAGCAAATTCGACTTTTGATTTTTTTACTAGGTTAACTAACTATTTTTATTGCTAGCACCACAGAGCTCACGAGCACACGCTCGTCTAAAAGCATACGCTTCTAGATGAACTGCTGTAGGTGCTATCAGGAGGTTTACTATGAATACAATGAACCAATTTATCAACGATGAGTCCGGACAAGGCATTACAGAATATGGTGCGATCTTGGCCTTCGTTGCGTTGCTAATCGCCATGCTCTTTACTCAACAGAGTGCTCTCAACGGCGCTATCAACAAAGCATTTACAGCTGTAGTTACTCAGCTCAACGCTATCAGCACATAGAGCAAGCTGATAAAACAAATTGCGGCTCGTCTGATAAACAGTCAGTACAAGAGCCAATTTTTGAAGGGGAGGGTAAATTTTTACCCTCCCCTCTGCTTAGATGCGAGCAAGGGGTACTATGAATATGAAGATTGCAAACCAGTTTATTTACGACGAGTCCGGCCAAGGCATTACTGAGTACGGCGCCATATTGGCCTTTGTGGCCCTGCTCATTGCCGTGGCGTTTACACAAAGCACCGCCTTGCAGCAAGCAATCAACAAGGCCTATAACGAAATGGCCACTCAGTTGAACGCAGTTTCGACGTAAAAAAGTTGCTCGAAGGACAATTCCAGTCTGATAAATAGTCAGTATTGGAGCCAATCTTCATGGGACAGCGTTGAATTTTATATATGTAACGCTCCGGCTGCACTTCGTTTCGCCTTCGCTAGGCAGCTGCCATGCCACGCTCCACTCCGCATTTGATTCTCACAAGTCCGCTCCATAGCGCCTTCGTCGCTATTTCGCTACCCGCAACGCTTCGTTCTCGCTGTTGCTTGTGATCAGTTATTCGGTCATCAAGGGATAAAGTCCAGTGAAAAAAACATTGTCCTTGCGGCATTAATATGCGTTAATAGTAAATGGTTAATCTTTCTCGGCTCTGAAGGGGGAACCGTAATGAATCCATTACGTGCGTTATTTCTAAGTCTTTCGCGGATGCATCCGGCTGTAATGCTGATAATCATCCTTGGTTTGGCAGTTGTTGTCACCATGATGGTTATGGGTCAGTTAGGCGAGTCCGAGAAGAAAGCAAAAGAACAGGAAGCGGCCTTAAAGGCTAAGTACGAACAAAAAGTCATGGTGGTTTTTGCCACCAAGGACATCCCGGAGGGAGCAACAATTGCTTCTGATGGTTTAGAAGAAAAAGAAGTTGAATCGGGTCGCGCACCAATCGATGCTTTAACATCGCAAAGTTTGGCAGTCGGCAGAATTGCAAAAGCAACAATTCCGGCCGGTCAAATAGTTGGTTCACACGATCTGGTACCAGAAGGAATATCAGTCGGATTTGAATCCAAAATCAAAGCCGGCATGCGTGCGGTAACATTCGCTATCGATAGCAACTCCGGAGTGTCCGGATTTGTTGGTCCTGATAGTCACGTTGATATTATCGGCTCGGTTGGCTCCGGTCGTGAGACAAAAGCTAATCCGATATTGTCGGATGTGAAAGTCATCGCAGTTGGTACCACTTATCAGCGCTCGAGTTCGGCTGGAGCAATTCAAGCTAACTCCGTGACTGTTGAAGTACCACCAGCTGATGCCGCGAAACTAATCAAAGCTGTAATGGCCGGTAAGCTTTATCTGACTCTGAGAAACGACAAAGACCATACCCCTGTAGCGGTTGTTGACGTTACATCAATGTTTGAAAAGCCAATGGATCATTCCGATATGGCATCCTTGCCGCCGCCGCCGGCGCCGCTTGCACCGCCTCCTCCAATGGGTGGCGATATGGGTGGTTCGACCTTGGCCCCGGCTGAACATGAAATCGAGTCCTGGAGTGGCAGCAAGAAGGAGGTCATCTCCGTTCCGAGAAATTAAGGTTTGTGAGGATATATGCCTGCCTGGGTACAAATAGATAAGAACTCTTGTATCTGCGGTGCCTAGGAGGCTAAAACTCATATGAAACTGACCACCCTGCTCGTTTGTGATGCCGGTCTGGATAAGCGTCAAACCATTGAGGATCTTATCCATAGCCAAAACAACCTGGCCCTAATTGGGACGGTCGCCGGCGGAATGGCACGTGAACAGATAGCCAGCTTGCACCCCAAGCTTGTCTGGATTGAGCTTTCCCCAGCTCCTGTACGTGGTCTGTCCTTATTAGCCGAACTGAGAGAAGCCTACCCGCAGCTCTACTTCTTCGTGAGCTACGAAGTTCCAGACCCTGAGTTGATTCGCACCGCGTATCGACTTGGGGCTTCGGACTTTTTGGATGCCGAGCGCTGGCGTACTGACCTGCCGGCAGCTGTCCAGAGCATTATGCTGAAGCACCAGTCTGAATCAGTATCAGTCGCTCAAGGTAAAGTAATAGCTGTCTTCAGCCCAACAGGTGGCATCGGCGCAACAACTATTACGACAAACCTTGCAGGTTATCTGTCTAAACATGGCGAAACAGCTATTGTCGACCTCGACTTGCAATTTGGTATGGTCGCACATTATCTGAATCTTGAGCCGTCATTCAGTTTAAGCACAATCGATTTTTCGCATACTAACTTCGATGCTACTTATCTGCGCAACTTGATGACCAAGTACGATGATAAGTTGTCGATTCTGGCAGCACCCCCGGAACTGGAAGACATTGGTGATATCTATGCTGCTCAGATTCAAGAAATACTGAATACTGCCAAGAGCGAATTCAAGTATGTTGTTGTTGATTTGCCGAAAAACTTGCTGGATGAAAGAGCAATTGCCAGCCTTGACTTCGCTGATCACGTAATCGTGCTGACCGAATACAATTGGTCGGCGATTTTGAATGCTCGTAAGTGTCTTGATACATTCAAGGCGCACTACAATCAGGAAAAATTGTTGCTCGTTATCAACCGTGCGGAATGGTTGCCTCACGATGTACTAAGTGAGTGTAGAGCTAACTTGAACTATCCTGTTTTTGCCGAAATTCCGAGCGATGCCAAAACTGCTAAGTGGGTTAACAACCAGGGGCAAATTGCACCCGGACACACAGCTCTTGGTAAAGCTATGGATACTATTGCACGGCGCTTTGCCGGAGCAGAAAAGCTGTTGCTTACTGCTGAAGGTGACAAAGCAGCCGGCTTCAAATTGCCGGGCATTTTTGCCAAGCGCAAGTAACTAAGGTGGTGACTTAAATGTCTGAAGAGAAAAAAGATGAAAATTTGCCGGCCCGTCCAGCGTCCTCTTTAATGGGACAACTGGTAAGGCAACGTCAGGCTTCCGGTGAGTTGGCTTCGACCGCGCAACAAGGTGGCGCTCCCGCTGCTCCTGGTGGCGGAACAGGCGTAGCATCCGGACAGGCAGGTAGTGGGGTTGCAGGTGGTGCCGCTGGTAGTGGCGTCAGCCAGCAGCCGACACGAGCTGATATCGAGCGCATCGATCGTCCCGAAGCTGATTACACTGGACAAATTCAAGAAGCTGCTCCGGTTGGTGATGCTAAAGTCAGCGCTAACCAAGCCCTAATCAGAGAACGCGAAAAGGTCATCATTGATCAACTGAGACGTGAACTTGATACTTCTCGTTTGACGCAAATTAGTGAAGACACGCAAGCTCAAGTGCGTAACCGCATTAGAGAAATGGTCAATTCAGATCCTGCTCCATTGACAATGATGGAAAAGGGCAATTTGCTGCAGAACGTCTTGGACGAAGTCTTTGGTTTTGGACCTCTTGGTCCACTACTGAGAGATCCGGGCGTAGGTGATATCTGCGTCAATGGACCATTTTCGGTATATGTAGAACGTCACGGTAAGTTGGAAAAAACTCCAATTGTATTTGAGAATGAGCGTCACTTGAGACAAACGATCGACAAGATCATTCAGCCTCTGGGAAGACGTCTCGATGATTCTTCGCCAATGGTGGATGCACGTTTGCCTAACGGTTCTCGTGTTAATGCCACCATTCCTCCGGTATCCATCGACGGTCCGACACTAACAATTCGTTGTTTTGGCACCACAATTATGTCGCTGGGTCAGCTGGTGGAAAAAGGCGCCATGTCCGTGCAGATGGCTGAAGTGCTGAAAGCTACCGTTAAAGGAAGAATCAACACAATCATCTCCGGTGGTACAGGTTCCGGTAAAACAACTTTGCTGAATGCTTTGTCTGCGCACATCGGTCACCGCGAACGCATCATTACGATTGAGGACGCGGCTGAATTGCGCTTACAGCACGACCACTGGGTGCGCATGGAAACTCGCCCGCCCAACGTGGAAGGCAAAGGTCAAATAACACAGCGCATGCTTGTTATCAACGCTCTCCGTATGCGTCCTGACCGAATAATCCTCGGGGAGTGCCGTGGTGAAGAGGCGTTCGACATGTTGCAAGCCATGAACACCGGTCACGGTGGATCCATGACCACAATCCACGCGAACTCACCGCGTGACTGTACAAAACGTCTGGAGAACATGGTCATGATGGGCGGCGTTGATATGCCGGCTAAAGCGGTGCGCGAACTGGTATCAGGCGCTCTGCAAATGATCGTGCAGATTCGCCGTTTGGAAGATGGTACGCGTCGAGTAACTGAAGTAGCTGAGATAACAGGTATGGAAGGTGATGTTATTGCTATTAACACACTCTTTCACCTTGAGCGTGAAGGTCGTGATGCTCGCGGATTCTTCAAATGTAAACACGTTGGTTCCGGATTGCCGCCGAAGTTCCTCGAGCAGTTGGAACAAGAAGCTGTACCGTTCAAACTCGAATGGTTGCGGTAATCTGAGCGTTAGCAAGGAAAGGACAGGCTAAATGACTACCTTTATAGGCGCGCTTGTTCTGCTTGTCGTACTCATGGCCGGGCTCATGGTTTATGCCTACATGCGTCGTGAGCACGAAGCCGAGCGATACCGCTTATCCAAGCATCAACGCAAGTTGCTCGAGAATGAGCCGCTGTCTTCACAAGACGGCAATATATTCTTGGAGCAACAACAAGACTACTTGGGCCAAATATTAGCCCTTGCCGGACTTGAAGCTCGCTATCAGGAAATGCGCACACAATGGATAATGTGGGGCGTTGGTGGTGCCGTGCTGTTAGGTGCTGGAGCACTCACGGTCGGTCCCGAGTTTGCCATTGTCGGTGCAATTTTCGGAGCAGCAGCCGGTGCTGTAGGCTTCGTCCAATTCCTTAAACTAAAAGTCTCGCAACGGCAGAAGAAACTCACCGAGCAATTGCCGCCTGTGCTTGAAACTATGGTTAGCTCGCTAAAATCAGGCTCGCCAATTTTGGAAGTGTTCAAGACACTTTCCGATACGGCGCCTGAGCCAATTCGCGGTGAATTTAAACGCGCGCTGGTATCACTGCAATTAGGCAAGTCTTTCCGAGATGTTTTAAACGAGATGTGCGGTCGTATCCGTACGCCGGACTTTCGTCTTCTCACCCAGGCTATTTTTATCAGCCAGGACGTAGGGGGCAACTTAGCTGATGTTGTGGCGACTATCTCAGAAGCTATTCGTGAAAGATTCAAATTGCGCGACTACTTAAACAGCTTGACCGCACAAGGAAAAATGACGGCGCTTTTTATTGGCAGTCTGCCATTTGTGATCACCGGTTTGATTTATGCGATAAGCCCTGCCTATCTGACAGGCTTCTTCAATAATTTCTGGGCGAGAATTGTTATGGGTGGCATGATTTGTTGGGAGCTTATCGGCTTCTGGATACTCATGAAACTGACGACGTTCGAGGTATAGGGATAGCATGACGACATTTGCTATAGCTATCTTCATTCCGATAATCGTCATCCTGACGGCGTATATAATTTTGCGTCCGGTCATCACTCAATACACGCACGACTACTATTTGCGCACGAAACCTCTTAAGGAAAAGACCGGCAGCTCCGCTCCCGAGGCTCCTAAGGACAGCCAAATCCTTCTTTTGTGTAAAACACTCGGTGAACTTGTCTTGAGCATGTTGCCTGCGCTTGCCGATAAAAGCAGCATTCAAAACCTTATTGAAGCCAATTACAGAACTCCTGAACACCTGGCAATTTTCATTGGCTGCAAAACTCTCTGTGTAATTGTCGTATCAGGCTTTTTACTCCTGATGGCTACAACCAACCCAGGACTTATTTTTGTGGCGCTTATTGCCGCACCAATGGCCTGGATTTTCCCGAACTTTACGCTCATTGGTCGAGTGAAAAAGCGCAAGGCGGAAATCTTACGCGAACTCCCAACAGTCGTTGATCTTTTGATTGTCTGTGCGCAAGCCGGTCTTGGTTTGCTCATGTGTATTGAAAAGGTTGCTAAAGAGTCTGCCGATAGCTGCCCTGTATTAGCGTCTGAATTGCAGCAGATGATGAATGACGTAAAAATCTTCGCCAAGGCAACCACCAACGCTTTGCAGGACATGGCTAATCGTTGCGGCAGTGAAGAAATAAACGGTATTGTCAGCTCACTTATTGCCGCTGAAGCGAAAGGTTCTGACATAAGTTACCCATTAAGACAGCAAGCCGAAGCCCTGCGTGATCGCTTGAAGCGTAAGAAGGAAGAAGAAGCAGCCAAAGTGCCTGTAAAAATGGTGCCTGTCATTGTAGTCTTTGTTATGCCACTTATTCTCTGTCCACTACTTGGACCAGCCATCATCACAATCATGTCGGCAATGGGACCATTCATGGGTGGCGCCAAATAAGGCGTGCTGGCTGTGGCTAAGGCATTCAATCGCACAAGAAGTACGATGCTGGCCGATAAGCTTCGCATTGCCGACAACTTCCTGTTGCGCTTAAAAGGACTTTTGTTCACGGCAAGCCTGTCGCAGGGACATGGACTGTACATTACTCCCTGCCAGGCTATTCATATGATGGGCATGGTCTATGCAATCGACTGTGTGTTCATCGACAAGGACAATGTCGTTGTTGGTCTGGCAGAGTCGGTTAAGCCATTTGCTCTTTCGCCATTTTTTAAATCAGCCAAAGGTTGTATTGAACTGCCTGCTGGAACAATTACTTCTTCGAAGACGGAGATTGGTGATTTAGTGGAACTGGAGAACTAGGCTACGGCAGGCGTTGAATTGTTATCGCATCGGATGTAACGAAGCTATCCTTGCTTGCCATTACCGCGCGGATTTGATAGAAGCCAGGCTTGTCGAAATTGGACTTATCCAGTGTAAAGGAGTTCTCTTTGGTGGACAACGGTAGGCTCTTACCTACAACTGTTGACTGTTCCTGTGGGAGAAAGTTTTCGAAAAAGAAGTCCGCCTTACCTATTTGAATTGTGACTTGATTTTGATTGAATTGGCTTGGCCGTGTGAGGACAAAGTCTAGTCTGTCGGCAGAATTGCAATTGTGCACGCCTGTATTGTCGGTTTGTCCAAGAAGCTTTAATTGTGGAGCGACGGCTGATGCCGGCAGCAAACGCACAGTGGAAAGTTTTTGAGCTTCGGGCAGAGTTAGATTTACATCGCTCACTTTTGTTTCGGTAAACCAGCGCCAATGGCGTGATAATGGAATGTAGACAGTCTGTTGTCCGGAGACGGTTGTGATCGATGCCTCGCCTTTAAATGGGGAATTGGTATTCCAGGTTGCTCTAATTTCTTGGGGATTATTTGTCTGGATATCAAATGCAAGGAAATCATAAGCTAGCGGATTGATGTTCAAATCCGAAAAATTGTAATTGCTTTGAGCTGTCTGCGATGTAGGCAGCGGCAAGGGTTTTGCAGAGGAGGACACATTCAGTTGCAATTGTTTGAAGTGCTTGTCGGTTCTGTCCCAGACAAGTGGCTTTGCCGCAGCAAGCGTATCTTTGAACCGAGATGTGTTTATGAATTCTGCCGGTCCGAAAAGAATAGGTTCAAATGTATTGAATCGATTGCCGATATTGCTCGTTGTGAAAGGCGGCTTGAGCATGAGGCGGAATGTTTCGCCGTTTAAGATTATGTGCGCGGCGCTATTGCGCTTGGGCAATGCCAGGACGATGAATTGTTTATTCGAAGTTTGAGCCAATGTTTTGCTTTCATTAAATACCGCTTTTGCTTCTTTGCCGGCATGCACCCATGTCATATTGGTGGCATAGGCGATTTTGCCATAGGCAAAAACCAGCAAGGTAAGGTTTGCAACGGAAAGAGCAATTGGCCATTTTCTCGTGCTGCCGGAAGTCGATGCTGAAGGCAAAAAGAGCAATAGTGGCAAAGCGAAGCTTAGAGGCATGGTCAAGAAGTAATAGAAGCGGCTGCCTTCTAGGTCATAGCCTAAGCCCCAGAGTTGATAAATAGGGGCTGCGCAGGTGGCTGTCCAGAGAAGTAAGAAAGCCAACCACTTGAGTGACAATTCACGATTGAACAAACGAGTCACGGCAATTGCACCGGCAATTAAATACACCGCAAATAAAATGGGCCCGTAAATGCTTTGGTCTTGAAAGAGCGTGTAATTCAGCGGGTAGGCAATTCGATGAAGTGTATCGGGATCAAGCCAGCGTTTAATGAGTCCGGCAAATTGTGACGCGCCAATTGAACCTGTGTAGCCTCCGGTTAAAGTGCCGAGGAAGGCGTAACGCAGTGGGAAGTAGATAAGCGTAGAAAGCCATAAAGGTGATGCTTTCAAAACGGCCTGCTTAAGTCTGGCTATTGGCTTTAGTTGATCGTCTGCAAGAAGGAAGCTGGCGGCCGTTATCATCACGGGTAAACCAATCGCCATTTCTTTGGTCCAGAGGGCAAGCCAGAAGGAAATTGTAGCTATTGTTGTAGTTAGCTTTTGCCATTTGCCGTTGTTCAAAAGCAAATAGAAGCTCAAGAGATAGTAGAAGCAGCAAGCTATGTCTACGCGCCCAACTACCCACGTGACACTTTCACAATGGAGCGGGCTGACAGTGAAAAGTGCTGCAGTGAAAAAGCTTATAGCCTGACTGCGCCAGGTCGCAAAAGACTTGGTCAGCTTTCGCAAGAGCGCATATAGAAGAATTGAGTTGCCGGCGTAATATAGGATGTTGGTTAGGTAATAACCAAATGCATTGGCTTTCCAGATGGCGTAGTCAAAAACAAGTGTGGCTAAAAGCCACGGACGCCAGACAGCCATGGATGGTATCTGCATATAGTTGCCCGTAAAGTTTGACCAAAATAAATTAGGCTCGCCATTGAATATCTTGTGCACATAGCTCACTTCGCCAAAATCGTCAGCGATGAAAAAGCTCTCGAGTGTGCGTCCAAAAGTAAGTGCTACAAGAGTAAGCAAGGCGACAAGGCAGAGCACATCAATAAGTTTGCTCTGCGGTTTGTTAGAGATAGGCATTGTCTTTGGTTTAAGAAGTTCTTGCGTCGTCATTTTTGGCCCTGCCCAAGGTAAAGCTGATAGTTGCCGGTAAATGGTACTGCCGGTAAATGCATGACTTCAACTTTTAGATTGCGCACTGCCGCAGGCGGCAATGCTTGCTTGTGGTTGTTCCTGTGATTGGAGAGTTCACTTACAGGCAAAAACTGTGCTCTCAGATTGAGCGCCGTGCCGGGTAATGTTGAAGGCTTAAGAGGAAATGCACAATCGAAGTTGCGCCAAGGTGTGTCAGTGGCAATGGACTTTTGGCACCATGGTGATTGGTATTCAGTTTGCTTTTTATTGTCCCGGCAGGTTATTGAAAGTTTGGTGCCGGCTAAGGCATTTTCGCCACGTGCTTGACCAGTCAGGCGAATAAGCCAGGTCTCCTCATTATCGTATTCCGGCAGGTCTAAAGCACATTCGTTATTGTCACTTGTAGCAGAAACAATCGTGACCAGTTTGTCGGTTGGACTTTCCGTATCGTCAGCAAGGACGAAAACATTCGGTACTTTACCTGTCGGCTTTTCCAATTTTACTCTCTGGTCATAACGGGTGTCTGTTAGTCCATGTGTGTTTTCCACACCGTAAAAAGATTTTTCCCACGAGTAGCGCGTTAAGCTAGGAATAATCAGGTTCTTCTCACTGGAGCTTGTGCCGAAAACAGTGAAGGGCTTCTCTTTTGCCGTAACCCTAATGAGTGTATTTGAGCTTAGCGCTTCTTTTGGAATCGGCAAAAGATACCATTGACGTAAGTCGGCATTTGATGTGGCGGCATCTTGTGTCAGACAATCAAAAATGTATTCCTGCTCAAAGGCAACCGCGCCTTTGCTTATAGGGACCACGTGGCTTAGATCAT
The DNA here is from genome assembly GCA_019744775.1 of Candidatus Obscuribacterales bacterium. Classification (NCBI taxonomy): domain Bacteria; kingdom Bacillati; phylum Candidatus Melainabacteria; order Candidatus Obscuribacterales; species Candidatus Obscuribacterales bacterium. The sequence goes on along the minus strand of JAIETZ010000002.1, from coordinate 530,074 downwards.
TGGCGAAAGAAAGGCTCGGGATAAAAGGTCCTGAAAGTTGTTGTCCGTTCACGGTAACTACAACATCATTGGCTAGTGCAGTCTGACTTTCAGCGTCTATTAATAGATACGAATTCTTTTGTCGTGCGCGCGACAACTGCTGATCACTTAGGGCAATTGTTTGCGTGATTGAATTATTGCTTATTGTTTGTTGCCACTCGTTAGCGCGCCCATGTGCTCTAACCGGCATGGCGAACGGTACAAAGACAAGCGCAAGCAATGCAAGAATTAGTATTCTTGTTTTCTTTTTGTTGCCATCAAGATAATTACTTGCTTGCCATAATGCCACCGCCAGTGCCAATAGCACGATTGCTTTAGACAACAAGACGATCAGTTGCGGAACTAACAAAGAAGCAGAGTCTAAGCGGCTAATAGAAAAGAGCGCTGTTGCTATCGCTACAACGGCGATAGCTGTTTTGTTTGAACGCCCGTTTTTGACCATGCGCCAAAGGCTAATTATGCCTGCTGCTGCAAACATGATAATGAAGGGCATGATGCCTATGTTATAGCGCGGCACGGTAATGAAGAAGCAATAGACGAGTTGGAAAGCAGCGATGGAGAAGATCATCAGTCGGCAAAACAGTTGAGATCTATTCGATCTCTGCAACACATTGCCGAAAAGGCTGAGTGCAATCCCTACAACTCCCAGCAAGAGAATCATTTGGTGAATGGTTATTTGTTGGCAGACGCCTAGAAGCCCGATTGGAGTTCTAAAATCGTTCCAGGGGAACTTAAGCAGGCGAGGCAGTTTGTCTTGCATTAGCCGCATCCAGGCAGATGGGCTTTTCTTCACTTCTGCTTGCCACAAGGTGAGAAGACTTCTGTTCTCGATGCCGCGTCCGTCAGGATAAGGTACCGAAAGCCAACCTTGAGTTTCTGCATTGTTGCCGACGAAGAAGTTGTAGTGCCCAACTCTATCTACAAGTAGTGTGCTCGTGCCAAAGGCTACTTTTTGCAAGGCAATCCAGGGCATTGCCACAGCTAGATAGCCGATTGTCATTAAAGCAATAGACGTAATTATTTTCGCTTTGGATTTATTGTGCCAATAAGTGAGTACTGTAATCGGCACAAGTGCGGCAGTCATCGCAACCATTATTGAGCGAGTCAATTGCAAACAAATGGCAGTAAAGCCTTTGAGTAATTGTGAAACTACCCAGCCGAATTTGTTTTGCGGGGTTTCTTTATTGGCTGCCATGAAATCCTTAACGACAAGCCAAACCAAAAGGCTCATGAGAAATACGGCGAATGTTTCGGAATAAAGACGTCCGCTGTTGATGATGAATCCTGGATAGATGGCGGTTAAAATGCCGGCGGCATAACCAACTTTGCGATTCCAAACTAAATAGGCTGTGTGAGCAATTAGCACAGCTGTGAATGCGCTAATAAAAGACTGCAGTCCCAACATCAGCATCCAGTTGCTGGTATCAAACTCTGTGCCTGTTAACAAGAAACCGGCAATTAGAAATGTAGGGAAGACGGGACTGGATATTTTTAGTTCGTTCAAGTAACTTAGCGTTGTTTGCACTGAATGTTGCGTGGCTTCATTTGCTTGTCCCGTGAGGCAGGCAAATGCGTCCTGCCAGAAAGAAGCGGGAAGATCTTTGAGTGAGTGCAAGACAATGGCATTGCGTAAATATTCGGATGCGTCGCAGGCGCCATAGGCGTTCATATGAGGTGCATCAAAGTTGAACCAGAAGCGAATGGTTAATGCCAGAACGTAGATAGTCACCCAGATAGCAGGCGAATTGAAATAACCTGTCGGCTTTGCCGGAGGCTTGGATGTGACTTGACCGGCCGCTTGATCGGCGCGTGGCGTCTTGTACTGTTGCCCGGAGAACATAATTGGCAGTATTTTACCAAGTACTACTTGTAATCTATTTGAAAGCTTTCTTATAGGCGGTTGTTTCCGGGAACGGGCGCATGCAATGCGCCCCTGCAGTGCGAGGGGCGGGTGAAAAGTACCTAAGACCGGCTTGGCTGCAAAGTGGCCGGGTGAGAAATGGGGTATTATTAGTGACCGGATTGGATTCCGTTGAAAGCTTTGGGAGCGCTTTGGCGTGAAAAAAGTTTTACTTACCGTTCACAAGTTTTTCCCGGAGCACCGGGCCGGCACTGAAGTGCTGACGCTCAAGGCTGCTCAGGAATTACAGCGGCGCGGCTATGAAGTACTTGTCGTTACTGCCAATCCGCCGGATTTGGACGCTAATAATCGCGCGGCTGCCAAAGTCAGTTCGGCAGTAAGTGACTATGTCCACGACGGTGTGCCTGTTCATGTTATTGAAGAACCATTGCGCCTGAAGGACTACGAATTTTCTTTCGAGTTCAATCATCCTCATATCGCTGAGCATTTTGACGGCATTCTTGAATGCTTCGCTCCCGATCTTGTGCATATTTTTCATGCGCAGAATTTGTCAGCGAGCATTATTGATAAAGCCAGAGCAAGAAATATTCCAGTTATTGCGTCGACAACAGACTTTTGGTTTGTCTGCCCGCTTGTTCAATTGAAAAGACAAGACGGTGAGGTTTGTCGTGGACCAAAATCACCAGGTGCCAATTGCTTAACTTGCTATACGCCGAAATTGTTTCCCCCAGTCAGTGAATTTAAGGAAGCGGTACTGCAGAAATATCCGGTACTAGAGGGACTTATTCCTAAAGGTCTGGATGATCTTGGTTTTTCCGCTCTCTATGCGCTTTATCTCTCCGGCAAGGCAGTACCGGCCGCTTTGTCGACTTGCCAGCGAAGTGGCGCGCTTATTGAAGCCGCCAACAAATTGCAAGCAATTATGGTGCCGACAAAACTCATGGCGGACATCTTTGCGGAAAACGGTATTAGCAAAGATAGACTGCATTTGGTGCCGTTTGGTATTGATACCAAACTTTTGACACCATATGTGAACAAGACACCTAGCGATGTTGTGCGCATTGGTTATATCGGCACAATTTTTGAACACAAAGGTGTTGATTTATTGGTTGATGCGTTTCAAGCTTTGCCTTCCGATGTGGCTGCAACTCTCACTATTTACGGCGACCTTAAGCAATTTCCCGAATACGGGAAAGTCATTGAGCAAAAGGCTAAGTCAGGCGTCAATGCCGGCAAAATTACATTGGCTGGAACATTCCCGAACTCTGAATTAGGACAAGTGTTGAGCAATATTGACGCATTGGTTGTGCCTTCACGGTGGTATGAAAATACTCCGCTTGTTATACAGTCGGCGCTTGCCACTAAAACACCTTTAATTGCCACTGATTTGGGCGGTATGTCTGAACTCATTAAACATGAACAAAATGGTCTGCTTTTTGACCTTAACAACATGCATTCACTCAAAGAGAAATTAGAGTCAGTGATAACTGACCCAATGAAGTTGAAAACATTCCGTGACAACATTGCTCCAGAGCGCACAGTTAGCGATATGGTCGATGATATTGAGCGGATATACGAGGCTTCCGCTGCTCAAAGCGAAAAGTCTAAATATGCTATAGTGGCGGACTGATGAAAGCACTTGTTATCGGTGGCAACGGTTTTATTGGCACGAACCTCGTTGAGGGTCTGCTTGCTGATGGTTATCAGGTGCGCGTTTTAGACCGTTATCCCAGCCGCTATCGCGAGCCATTTGCCGGCGTCGAGTATGTAGTTGGTGACCTGGGCAATCATGGCGATGTCATTGCCGCTGTGAAAGGCGTCGATCAAGTTTTTCATCTGGCTTACACGACTTTGCCGCAAACATCTAATGACGATCCTGTTTATGACGTTCGATCAAACATTGCAGACACGGTGCAACTTTTGCAAGAGTGTCGAGCTGCCAACGTCAAGAAAGTAATATTCATCTCGTCTGGTGGCACCATATATGGTGTACCTCAACAAACACCAATTCCGGAAGAACATCCAACAGAACCGATTTGCTCCTATGGCATAAGCAAGTTGGCTATCGAGAAATACTTGAAATTGTTCCACCATTTGTGGGGACTAGAGTATGTTGTTGCCCGTCTGTCTAATCCCTATGGCGAACAGCAAAATCCAAATTCCAAGCAAGGCGCAGTAGGCGTCTTCCTCGGTAATATTCAGCAGGGTAAGCCCATAACAATCTGGGGCGACGGCTCTGTTGTGCGTGACTATATTTACATTGGTGATGTGACCAAGGCTCTTATTGCCTGCGCAAAGTACAATCCTGGACCAAACGATCACCGCGTGTTTAATATTGGCGAAGGAAAAGGCTGCTCACTCAATCAACTAATTGATGCGTTGAAGGAAGTCGTCGATAAGCCTGTTGAAGTTGTTTATACACCTGCGCGTGCAGTCGATGTGCCGGCCAATGTGCTCGATATTGAAAGAGCCAAGAAATGTCTCAAGTGGGCGCCGGAAATGGATCTCAAAGAAGGACTGAGACGCAGTTGGAAGTGGGTAAACTCACTTAGTCTTGTTTAGTTCGCCAAGTCCGGATATCAAATTGTCTTGAAGCTTTTTACCGCCTACGGCATTTAAGTGGGCGGAATCCAAATAATCGCTCTGGCTGTAAGTGCCAGGTGTGTCCAAATTCAAATACGTTCCACCGGACTTTTGCGTGAAGTTGCGCGTGTCGGTGAGATAATTGTCGTAGAGTTTTTTGTCGAGCAAGTTTTTGTTCTTATCCATTAGAGGCATGTTGAACACAACCAGCTTTATTTGTTTTTCTTGGCACAACTTTGCCAGTCTTTCAAAGTAAGAAAGTTCTTGCGCGTAACGCTGGAAATTAGCTGGATTGTAGCGGCTTTTGTACTCAGCGGAGTTGTCGTCCCATTTCGGTTTTGCGGCAGACACTTGGGACTCAAGCGCAGTGCAAATGGAACCATTCTCTTTGGTTGGAATTGGCGTAGCAATTTCTTCTTTGGGCGCTGCCTTTCGTGTGGTTGCTTCAAATAAAGTTGCCGGACGGTTGAAGAAATCACACGAGGCGGCCGTTAAAAATGTTCTGTAATCCGCTTTTACGCGATAGTAGTACCAGATGTAGCCTGCAAATAAATCGCCAATCTGCGGTAATTGCAGGTTGCGTGTGAAAATGTCGTTGACGCAACGCCAGTCGGACAGGACTTCGTAAACAGGAGTCTTTCCAACTGCAGGAACCGTATTGTCGACAAAGTCGCGCGGGGCAATCCCATAAAAAACATACTTGGGTTTGCGTCCGTCATCAATGGCGCGCGACAAGAGTAAATAAGCTTCTGATGCCATGCAGCCGTAACAACTAAGATTGAAAATATTCAGCGGCTCAATGATTCTCGTTAAGTTGTCCTGCAAATAACGCGCTTTTGTGTAGACGCGTACTTGCCCAATTTTGGTGGCATCCGGTTCGCCTTTGTATTGATAATCGCAATAGGCGATGGCTGTCATCGGCAAAGAGGATCCCAAAACCAGTGCATCGGGTTTTATGGAGGACTCAAAGAATTCTGGGATTTTGCTTACGACAGGATTTTGGTCGAGCGGTAAATATTGGGTTGCCTTAACATGTTTTAAGGGGCGCAGTGTGTAGATGGCATAGTCAATAGTCAATAAGGCAATCAAGAGCCAAACAAGGACGCTCGAGCCGATGTAGTGCCAGGGCTTCAATTGCTTGGGCTTGGATGGTTTTAATTTGGCTGTTGCGATAGGCACGGCTGGGCTTTACTCTTATGTCCAGGCAAGTATAGTTTGGAATTCCCAACCTATCCTTGACTACTCCTAATGTTTTAGAACTATTCTTGTTCTAAAGTAGTATGCAAAGCTTACACGAGTAACGTTGACCAGGAATATCCCAACGGTGGACAATTTTGCGTTGCTGGAAGTAAGAAAGGTGATCCGGTGTTAGGGAAACAATTCATTTCTATGCCTGCCACGCCTGCTGAACTGTCAATTGTTGTCGCGGTCTACAACGAAGATCCACGCAATTTGCTGCATTTGTTGGAACGACTCTGGAAGGCTATTTCGCCTACAGGCATGTCCTATGAAGTTGTTTTTGTAAACGACGGCAGCGGCGTAAAAACATCTGCTGCATTGAAGCAGATTGCCGGCGAAGTTGATTACGTGAAGTTGGTTATGCTGTCGCGTAATTTCGGGCAGCAAGCTGCAATTACTGCCGGCTTTGATCATGCTGTTGGTCAAGCTGTGGTCAACATTGATTCTGACTTGCAAGACCCGCCGGAACTAATTCCACAGATGCTGCAAAAGTGGCGTGAAGGCTTTGATGTTGTCTACGCTACACGCTCGACAAGACGCGATCGTTTCGGCAAGCGTCTTCCCGCATTTCTTTTCTATCGTCTTCTTGGTGCTATGTCCAGCGTGGATATTCCGTGGGACACAGGCGATTTTCGTTTGCTTGATCGCAAAGTTGTGGACGCTCTTAAATCCATGCCGGAAAGAACACGCTTTTTGCGCGGCATGATTCCTTGGCTTGGCTTTAAACAAGTCGGCATTCCTATCGATCGCGACGCGCGTGAAGTTGGTGAAAGTACCTACACCATCAAAAAGCTTTTGATATTGGCCATGGACGGCATTTTGTCCTTCTCGTCCGCACCACTATATCTGGTGTCGATGATTGGCGCTGTCATATTAGGTATTGGTTTTCTAGGTTTAGTGCTCTGGTTGGCCTTGGCGGGGATGACTAAGAGCGCTGTCCTGGATCCTGCTTTTGTCACATTGGCTCTTATGACTTTTGCCGGATTGCAAATTTTGTGTTCGGGTATCGTTGCCGTTTACTTGGGCAAAGTGCTGGATGAAGTTCGTGCGCGCCCAACTTACTTGGTCGCTGAACGGCTTGGTGAGCCATTTGCGCAAGATGCAGTGGAAGAAACAACTGCAGCAGTCGTGCAGCCAAAGTCCGGACATTTAGTCAAATAACGAATTAGGTACTCGCAACAGCGACGATAGATCCGCCGAAATTCAGGTCGTGATCTTGCAGAAGGTTGTGTTCTAAGCGCACCGCTACTAGAAGTATTTGATTGAGCAGCATGGGCGGCAGCTTGACCTCATCAGACAAGATCTGTGCTGCTTCTGTTGCCGTCAAGTTTTGAGGAATTCCTGAAGTCATTAACATGCGTAGCAGGAGTAGAGGCAAAAGTGGAGCGAAAAAATACGTAACTTGCGGGTTTTTAAAACCGGCTTCGATCAACACGTCGGTCAATGACTCGCGCGTGTAACGCCTGTAATGACCATACATTTCATCCATGCGCGACCAGAGCCAACTATGTGCCGGCACTGTTATAAAAATTTTGCCGCCGGGATTTAAATATTCGCGTACTTGTATGAGCGCTTCTTTGTCATCATCAATATGCTCGACGCAATCGAAAAGTCCTATGGCGTCAAAGCGCTTGCTGGTTTTGTCTTTTAAGCTGAGCAAATCGCAAGGATAGACAGGTATTTGCGGATAACGTTCCTTGCTTTTTTTAATTCCATATTTGTTTTGTTCACAGCCGGTAGCGTCTTTGACGCCGTGCTCGTAGAGATAACCAAGCACATTGCAGGCACCGGAGCCGATTTCTAAAAATGACTTGTTTTGCCAGTCAGGAAACGACTCTTTGAACAGGCGAAAAATTCGTTCGTTGCGAGCTACGTACCAGAAATGAAGTCTATCTATTTTCGATACGGCATCATACGCGAAGTGCCCTTGGGCAATCGCGTGTTCAATATCAGGCGCCGATTTGTCCAGTACTTGAGTCATTGCTCACAATCCTGCCCCTCTTCCGGGGCAAAGTTAGATAGTAGCCCAAAGTTGCTATGAATTCCTGAATTTTGAACCTGAGAGTTGCTTGATGTTAGGTGCCTCTCATACCGCTATTTTGCCAAGTGGACCGAGCTATAATATGCAAGTCTCTTTACGCTTATAACAAATATGCTAGTTGTAAAGAGCGCCCCGGCATTATATAGGCGGTGTCATGAAGCACTCGGCGTTGCAATTTTTGATGTGTCTCAAATGTGAGTCGAGCCTTGAGCTGATTGTCAAAGAAGCCGAAGACATCGCCGGCGCTTACGAGCCTGAAATTATTACCGGAGAAGTTGTCTGCAAGTCTTGCCCGCAACGCTATCCCATCGTTCGTGGCATTCCACGCTTTGTCTTGTCGGACTTGAGCAGCGGGAAAGACATTTTAAGTGGTCACAAATTCGGTATTTCATGGCAGCAGTTCAGCCGCGAAAACGAAAAATATCGCAACCAATTTTTTGATTGGGTGAATCCCGTTACTCCTGCATTCCTGAGAAACAAAACAGTTCTTGAATGCGGTTGTGGTAAGGGACGCCATACGCGCGTTGTCGCTGAGTCAATGGCCAAAAATGTTGTGGCTGTAGATATCGGCGATGCCATTGAAATTGCCTACGCCCAAGTTGGCAAAATGCCCAATGTACATATCGTGCAAGCTGATATCGCCAATATGCCTTTGCGCCCCGTGTTTGATTTCGGTTATTCGGTTGGCGTTTTGCACCATATGGATTCACCGGAAGGTGGTTTTAAGTCACTAGCCAGTAAAGTTAAGCCGGACGGCAGCATCTGCGTTTGGGTTTATGGCTATGAAAACAACTGGTGGATTAGAAATATCGTAACCCCATTTAGAACGGCAGTGACTTCTAAGTTGCCGACATACGTTTTGAAAACGATAACGGCGCTTTTGACCGTGGCTGTGGTTTTCTACTCCAAGCTTATTGCTCGCCCGTGGCATGCTTTGCGTGAAAACGCTGAGTGGTTGCCGCGAGTATTCTACGAAGACTATATGAGCTACATTTCTCAATTTGATTTCCAGGAAATCCATAACATTGTTTTTGATCACCTGGTAGCTCCAGTTGCTGAATACCTGAAGCGGGAAGAAGTGGAATCCTGGTTTAAGAAAGTAGGAATTGCTCATCCTGTAATGCGTTGGCACAACCGCAACAGCTGGACGGGTTTTGGCTCTTATGAAAGAAGTTCTGTCGCAGTCAAGTAAGACCGTATCTTCAACTGCTCGGCAGGAGAAGACGTCTTATTCCGGCACCGCCATCGGTTCCGGAAAGACAAGAGGCAGCTTCGCTGAGGCTTTGTCTTACTTAGGCATTAGTCTTACAGTTCTTTTCTTTTTCTTTCGCACGGTTTTTCTCGGCTTGCCCATATCGAAGATTTGCCGGATGGCCGAATGGGATTCTATCTATAGTGCGTATGCAACAGGCAAGAGCGCACTTTGTGATCCTTCAATCATTCACTTGCTCATCCCGCATTATTTTCTCGTAGCGCAAATGTGGAAAAGCGGCAACCTGCCTTTGTGGAATCCTTACAGCGCTTGTGGTGCGCCTTTAATTGGCGATATTCAAGCATGTGTGTTTTCACCCATGCGTCTGTTGTTTACGTTCTTCCCATCCATGTATACATATAACTTATCTATGGTATTGCTGGTCGTCGGCGCCGCTGCTTTCACTTTCGCCCTGTCGAGAAAGCTGGGCTTGAGCCGTTGGGCTGCAGCACTTGCCGCCATGGCATATGCGCTTTGTCCGTATCAATTGTTCTATTTGGAACTATTGTCTGGACCATCATATTGTCTTTTCCCTCTGACATTTTTCGCCTTTGTGCATGCCGCACAGCGCAAAACATTTTCCAGCTTTGTCGGATGCGGACTTATTTCAACACTCCTGATTATTTCCGGGCATCCGGAACTTTCCTTCTTTGGTATTTTCTTTGCCAGTTTGCTCATGGGCGGACTTATCGTCTCCGGTGCGGCTACGCGCTACGGCGTAATAGAGACTGTAAATAAACGTCTGACGGCTTTTGCTTTTGGTTTGACTTTTGCCGGAATAATTACATTCCTGCTTTCAGCTCCTGTGCTTTTGCCCTTTGCTGAATTCTTGCTAAATTCAGATTGCTACAAATACGGAGTCGGCATATCGGCATATGTGCCCTGGCAGTGTGTGACCTATCACTTACTACAGCCAGGGTTTGGAGCAGCCAGCCCCTACTTGGGATTGGTGGCAACATGTCTTTGGCCTTTGTCTTTGTTTGTTAACGGCAAGAAGGGACTTATAGCCAAGTGTTTGGGACTAGTTGCTCTTGTTGCTTTTGTACTAATGAGCCGCGTGGGACCAATGGACTTTGTCTTGCAACATCCGCCGATGTTGTGGTTGGTCACCGTCTACTGCTTGCCTCTTTATTTGCTTTCTTTATCCGTCATGGCCGGTATTGGCTTGGATAAAGTGCTGGCTGGTGATAGCGAAAACAAATTCGGTGTCAACAAGTCAGTAGCATTCGTGAGTGTTTGCGTCGCCGCAGCGCTCTTAATTCCATTTGCCCTCAATATCTGCAATGTTCCTTTGAGAAGTGGCGACTTTGATTTGATTTTGCCTCACATGTACTTTGACAAAATAAATTGGATCCGCGATTGTCTGTTGGGAATTTCTCTTATAGCTGTACTTCTTATCGGCAATAGATTGAAAGATCGCTATCGCGTAGTTGTATCTGTAATTGTTTTGACTCTTGCCTTTGTCGGATTGGCGGCTCTAGCTCGCACATCGTTGCCTATCGAAAACAAGTTTAACTATCCTCAAGTTGAGCCTCTGGCTTACCTGAAAGCCCAGAACGACAGAATGATAAGTATCGGACCGCATTTGCTGCGTGCCAACACCAATACTGTTTATGGCATTCCTGATTTGCGTGACTTCAATGTGCTTTTCCCCAAGCGTTATTTGCAGTTTGCTAAGGCAGCAGGAGCCAAGCTTGAGATGTTTACGGAAGTATTTGACTCGTCATTGAATCACTTGGTTGATATGGCATCGGTCAAGTACGTTCTTACACAGTTACCTTTGCAAACAGAAAGCCGGCAGTCACTTCAAGTGATTAGGGAAAATCCCTCGTTCAAACTCTACGAGAATGCGACAGCCCTGCCAAAAGCGTACATCGTGCACGACTACGTGCTCGCTGATTCTTCTCAGAAAGCCCTTGATCTAATTTCCGATGCGGGATTTGACTACAATCACAAGGTGGTATTGGAGTCGCCGTCACCACAGTTATCCTTTGTGGGTGCTGCCGGTGTTGAAGATAAGACATCGGTTAAAAGAGACAACGTAAATTCCGTAACCATAAAGACAGGCTCGGATCACGGCGGCATTCTTGTACTGACTGATACGTATTACCCAGGGTGGAAAGCTCTTCTCGACGGAGAAGAAACAGAAGTCCTGAGAGCAAATTATCTTTTCCGTGGTGTTGTTGTTCCTTCCGGAGAGCATGTTGTTAAATTCGTATATCAACCATTTTCTTTTATTCTGGGAATCCTTTTGGCAATAGGTGCAATTGCATTTCTGTTGTTAATGGTGACCGTTGGCAAACGTTTCATTCGTGAGGTCGGGTAGGTGCAAGTTGCTGCCGTAAAAAGAATTGAAAAGACGACTGTCAAAGGACCGTCGAAAGTAGGCATGCTTTCCTGGGTGGCTGTTATCGCCGCTTATTTAGCTTTGAATCTTTTGGTCATTTCACCTAACGGCAATTTCTCATTGAATGATGATTGGGTATATGGCTATGGCGTTCGCTCGCTTATTGAACACGGAAAAATTGAAATGCCCACAAGTTTTTCCACAGCCTTTGTCCATGTGGGAATCGGTGCGCTGGCGTGTAAGCTTTTTGGTTTTTCCTACACGGTCTTGCACTGGTCTACGACAATTCTTGGCATTGTCGCTGTAGCGGCTCTCTATTTAGCGCTTAGAGAAGTTCAAGTTAAACGGAGCATCGCCGGGTTTACAACCTTTTTATTTGCCTCTAATCCGCTAATTGTCAATTTGTGCTTCTCCTTCATGAGCGACATTCCGTCGTTTGCCTTTACTAATCTATATTTGCTTTTTCTATTCCGCGGTATTCGCCGGGATTCGTCACTGAATTACCTGCTTTCTTCAGTGATGCTCGTTGCCGCAGCAGGAGTAAGGCAAGGTGCTCTTTTATATGTAGTGGCAAATTTAGTCATTATTGGTTTGTCTCTGCGCAAGGGCAATATCGGAAAGACAGTTCTTTTATTTCTGCTCTTAATTGTCTTGCCTGTTGCCTGGACGGTTGGTCTCGAGTCCGTTTTGGAGCATGGTGCCACTAAATGTGCTGAGTACACTACTTTCAAACAGGCACATCTGAAATTTGTCAGTGATTTGCTGCATTCGCCGGCAAAGTGGATTTTTTCAATGACTGTGGCGCTTGGTCAAATATCTTGCTATTTCGCCATCTTTTGTTTGCCTCTATTGCTTCTCTTCGTGCCGAAGCTTTTCGCTTTTGCTCAACAGCGCATGACGTTGTTTGTAGCTTGGACTTCTATAAGCGCTGCGGCAATGGCCACTACGCTGACAAAATTGGTGGCTGCCGATGGAAGGCTCATGCCTTTTAGTATGAATGTTTTACGTGTGCCGGAAGTGGGCGCCCATAATTTGATGGGTATCAATCTGCCGACGCTTTCCAAGTCGCCACGCATTTGGCTGACACATTTATCTGGTGTTTTTGCTTTTCTTTTTCTGACAATCATTACTTCCGGATTGGAGCGGGCAATTGTCCTAATTAGAAAGGCTGGACATAATTCTTTTGCTCGTAAGCGGGCCATATTGGTTTCTTTCGTTGTTGTTGCAGCATTGTTATCTCTTGGTTGCGTGAGCATGGAGACGATAATTATGGATGCCGATAGGCACTACCTAATCGCCTTTGCTCCTTGTCTAATTGCTTTAGCAATGATCAGCCGCTTTTGGAAAGTGGGCAGACCAGGTATTGTTTCATGCTTGCTTTTAGCTGTAATTGCTCTTTATTCAACACTGGCAACACAAGACTACATGAGTTGGAACCGCGCGCGCTGGCAAGGTATTACTGAATTGGAAGCGCAAGGCATAAACCCCAAACAAATTGATGGTGGTCCGGAATATGTATTTTCATACAACCCTGACCTTGCTTTGCAAACCTGGCGCAATGATTTGCGCAAGTCAATGCGCGATTACTGGCGTTGGTGGCGTGTAGACGGTGATCAGTACATTGTTAGTTTCTCGCCGGTGCCCGGCTATTTGGAAATTAACCGTAAGGAATACTTTAGCGGGCTGACCTTCAGCAACCGGTCTATTTTGATTCTTAAGCGCGTTGTGCCGGATAAACCGTTTATCGACCCGGAAAAACACAAACTGGTTACTCCGCCTCCAGAAACTGAGGAGTCACTAAGAGGTAACGATGGCAGAAGTTAAATCACAAGCTAACGTAACAAAGCTAAAGCAACTAGAGAATCAAAAGAAGTTTTTCTTTCCATCTTCGGCCATTGCCCCTTTGGCATGTTTCCTAATAACTGCTGTAGTTTGCTGGATAACTGGAAATATTGGACAGCGCACAGCCATCGAACAGCTCTATGATTCCGGACACTACATGGAGACATGCAGGCAGCTGGTGCTCTTCTTTCATGGATTAACTGGTGCGCCGACAACTTGTAACCTGAACAAGTTAATTGAATACATCATGCTTGATGGTCCAGTTTTGCCGATTATTGCCAGCTTTACTTTCTTGTGCTTTGGTCAAATGCCTGGTGCCGGTGACTGGTGGCTTTTCTCCGGTTTGCAATGTGCTCTTCAGGGCTGCGCTGCTGCGCTGGTGGCAATGCTTGCTCACGAGCTTGTCGGCAGTAAAAGATGGTCCTTTGTGGCCGGGCTTTCCTGGGGGCTTTATCCGGCAGCTATTTTGGCTACGCGCACACTGATGTCCGAGACAACAAATATTGTGCTCATGCTTTTACAAGTCTATTTGCTTTGTCGGCTAGTTGCAGGAAGTCATGCGGCTAAGCAAATTGGTGCAACTATCGGAGCAGGTTTTGTTAGTGGGTTGATACTTTTAACCAAACCAGCTTTATTTCCTGCTTCCGGTGTTGTTGATTTGTTGGGCGTATTCAAGCTCCAAGGTAATCGCAAGCGCATCCTTGCCTTATTGGCTATTGGATTAGGTACGGTGTTGGCTGTTCTTCCCTGGATGATATTCACCAAGACTTGTGTTGGACAGGTCTACTTGACCCCGCAGCGTTTGCCCGTTTTAAATGTTGTCAAAGGTTGTGATATTGAAGCCGACGGTGTTGGAGGTTTCCCGTACACCATTACTTGCAACATGTACACGGAAGCTGACGGCGTCCTCAATATTTATTCTGCAATTGTTTCGGCTAAGCCAGTAGAACTGGCTAGCTTGTGCGTGCGTAAGGCGACTAGATTGTTTTCATTGCCATGGAATGACTATCGCACAAAAGTGTTTGGAGTGCCGGCAACTGTGCAAGCACTAGCTCATCGCCTGATCTGGCTTTTTGCTCTTTTAGGATTCCTTGCCGTTTGTGCGGGCATTAAGGCTCAATCAAGAATCGGCACGAAGGTCGATAAACAGAATTTATTTGTTGGCGAGGCGTGCAGTTTGGTGATTTTAGGGCACCTGGCTTATTTGGCTTTTGAAGCAATTCCTCGCTATGGGTTTACAGCCATGCCTTTCGTCATGATCTTGGCTGTTTATTTTTTGCATGGCATTTTTGCTAGACAAACTATGTGGAAAGAAGTAGCAATACTAGGCGTCTCTCTATTGATGATTCTTATATCAATTGATGCGGATGTGATCGCCTACACCATGATGCTTACCGGTGATATAAGCAATGCCCTTTGGTTGGGACTTATTGGTCGTTGGCTAATTATTGGTTGGACTATTTGGCTTCTATGGCGAATAACGCATCGCATGGTGCCGGAAAAGCCGGCACGGATTCGTTTGGCCGTTTGTTTGGCGGCATTTATTGCAATATCCGGTGTGATTTTATTCAGCCAGCAATTCCATCGCGCTGCCGTGCGTGAATGGAAAACTGTTTTGAAAGACGGCATGGTGGCAACCAGGGAATTGTGGCTGGCCAATCAACCTAAGACAAAACCGGCTTGGGCACTTGTTCTTGTTGATGGTGATACTAATCTGTCTTCAGCTCAGATTGCCGTCAACGGACACAAAGTGACTGAGAAGCTCGAATCGCTCTATCAGTTTTATCCAAGAAAGTACCAATTGATAAATGTAATTCAATTGCAGGCTGTGACTTTTGGTATTAAGCCCGAACAATTGCGTCAATGGCGAGCAGTGCCGGTGCCTGTTGAATGGCTCAATCTCGATGGTAAAAATACCCTGACCGTAAAGCCGGCTGCCGGACAGCAAGCCACACTTTATGGTGACTATCCGGCAATAGACGGCGAAAGAAGCTATTTGCCGTCATTTGAAGTTTTCAGCCACGGCAAATTGTGGAATTCTGTAGATAGTCTGGAGGGACGAATCGTTTCGCCTTTTGCTCGCGCGGAAGTTAGGAGCCGTAACACTCTTACAAAATACGGCGTGGGTAAAGTCGATGATTTGTCACCATCGTCCGGCGTGCAGGTTGGCGACTATCGCCTATTCATTGCGCTTGGGCGCTGTCGCGATACTGCCGCCGATCATGTGGCTAAGAAAACGCACGTGGCGGATATGTATGTAGATCAATTGGCAATTGGAGCTAATGATCTAGATGCCGGTGGAATGAAGGAATTAAGCTTGGACATTCCTCAGACGGTTTCGAATTCGAGCCATATTCAAGTTGATTTGACAGGCGACATCATGACTGAAGGCACAGCCTGTCCAACGACAGCCGTACTTATCGCTGAAGCGATTGACAAAAAGGCACCGATTATTTTGCCGGGTACACCAAAAGTGCTTTATGTAAACAAGGCTTGGGCGCCGCTCAATGTGCGTGAAATATTGCCGTCAGAGGCGGTGGAAGGTGGTATCGGTAAGCTTTGCCTGCAGATGTATGTTCCACGGCAATATGTGACGGGCGGCAAGCTTCTCTTGCATAATTTGAAGTTAGCAGTCAGTTCGGTGAATAAACCAACATTGAATAAGCATTGGATGGGAATCTATTAGGAATCTGAAGATGGTCGTACAAGAGCAATTAGAAGAGTTGGCAGTAAGTGAGGTAGCTACATCTAGTAGCGCAACTACTGTTGCAACGCGACTCAGCAGTCAAGCGTGGCTTTTGCCTATGATTGTGCCTGCTCTTTGCTTTCTTGTGGCCCTTGCTGTCTCTCTGGTAAACAATCTCCTCAGCTCCGAGTCGAAAATTGTTTTGATATTTGATTCCAGACATTACCTTGAGTCTGCTCGTCTTATGGTCCTCTGGTGGCAGGAATCTTTGGCTAAAGGGGATATGTTTGCAGCACTGAATAATTTGGTCAGTTCGCAAAAATGGTTTGGCGAGTATCTCATTCTAGACGGCCCAGTATTGCCGACAACTGCAGCAATTGTTTTTGCCGCCATTGGCAAAGTGCCGCAACCGACAGATTGGCGCGTTCTTATTGTTGTTCTTAGCCTTATGCATGCGACAAGTTCGTTGCTTGTCTGCCTTCTTGCGAAAAGATGGCTCAATAGTGCAAATTGGGGATTGGCTGCCGGCTTGAGCTGGGCTCTCTATCCGACTGCCATAGTTGCGTCCAGCCGCTTTCTCACCGAAACGCCTGCTGTGACTTTATTACTTGCCGGCATTTGGTTGCTTGATAAATTCATCAAGCAAAACACAACAGACCGTATGACGGGATTGTTCTTGGGCATGGTTGATGGACTTTTGCTTCTTCTCAAGCCGGTGCTTTTGCCTATCTGGGGCTTGGCGCATTTGATTGCCTGGTTCGCCTGCAACTGGAAAAAGCGTGTTGCATTGCCGGCGCTTGTGATTGCCGGCATTGTCGCTGCATTCATTCCCTGGCTTATCACGACAAAAGTCGTCAACGGTGCGTTTCAACTATTGCCGTCGCGAGTTCCTTCTTACAACACGGCTAAGGGCTGCGATGTTGAAGTCGATGGTTGGTCCGCTCAACCAAGCGCCCCTCTGACAGAGATATTCGCTCATGAAGCATCGCCGATGGCTGCTATTTCCGGAGTTTGGACAACGCGTCCTCAAGAGTCGTTGAACCTGGCACTACGTAAAGTAACTCGTATTTGGTCTTGGCCTTGGAATGATTTTCGCCAACATCCTTTGGGCTTATCCATGGATGTGCAACGAGCCTGGCATTGGCTTTTCTGCTTCTTGTCCTTGGGTGGCGCTTTTGTTCTTTTAACCGCACCAAAACCGATAAACAGAACAGTCAATTTTGTCGGCTATGCCAGTTTGGCACTAGTCTCAGCGCATTTGATTTATTTGCCTTTTGAAACTATCAATCGCTATGGTTTTACAGCGATGCCGTTTATGGTTTTGCTGGCTGTATATTTTGCCCATGCGCTTGTGAGAATGAGGAAATTACCGCAAGCAATTATCAAACTGGCAATTCCGGCAATTGCGTTTTGCTATCTGATTAAAAATGACTACGTGTCGCGTCTTGTTGCGTTTGGTTGTGATGCAAGTACAGCTCATTCACTTGAGTTGTTTGCCACCTGGCTTGTAGCTTGTTGGCTGATTCTTGCTGCGTTTAGCCTCACGGCGCCTCTGACGCCGAAGAAACAACACGCAACTGTAATTTTGCTTACTGTGCTTACTTGTATGGTCTCCGGTGCGGTTCTGTCCGGGTTCGCCTTTGACGCGGAACCATTAACCTGGTCGTGCCGCCTTCAGTCTGGTCAGTCGGCTTGCCGCACTCTTGATCTGGACAATGCACAATTGAAATCCTTGAGACAGCCTTTGGGTGGTGCGCTTGTTTTAATTGATGGCGATAGTTCAACGGCCGGTGCTAAGGTGACTGTTAACGGTCAAGTTCTTTCCGATAAGCCGGTAATTATTCAACAGTTTCGACCGCAGTCCTATTGGGTGTTGGACACCATGCGCAAATATGCCGGAACTATGGGGTTCAAGTTCGACGACTGGAAGCAGTGGTATGCGGTGTCTGTTCCTGTATCTTGCCTGCATCTATCGGGCGGCAACGTAATTGTTGTCTCTGCCGAAAAGGAGCCTCTGACTGTCTATGGTGAATATTCGCGCGGACATGAAGGGCAATATCCCAAGGATTTGGATCGCTTCAGTGCCGGATTGTTCTGCAATGATGGTGAACTGTTGGATGGTAGATTGCAACAACCGATAAGCAAGCGTTTTGTGCCTTCTGTATCGAGTTTGGAAGCTGGTGGTTTTGGTAACTATGACGATCTGTCACCGGCAGAAGGCAAACAGACAGGCGAGTATCACATTTACTTGGCTGCTTTGTTCAATCCGAGTGCAACTGGCGGTGATGCCGGCAGAGGAGCTTCCTGTACTAGAGACCTGCGCCCATCTGATTTTGATCCTTTGTTGCGCGTACCAAGTGAAGGCGCCAATGTTATTGGCATAAGCAAGGCACAATTTCAGTGCGTGGCTAGAAATACGGTTGAGGTCAGCGTGCCGCAGCACGTAACTCAAGGTAGTCATCTTATTGTAAATATCAGTGGCAAGATGAAGTCTTTGGGTAACAAAAAATCCCACTTTAGTCTTTTGCCCGTAGTTGTCGGTGGCAAAAACAATGCCTTCACCATGGTTCTGCCACATGCTCCGTCTAGTATCAGTGCAACAACGGACTGGCAAGACTTTGCAATTGTCGAAGAAATTCCAATAGCTGCGATGCAAGGTGCAGTTACAAAATTGCAGCTTGGAGTTTACCCGGGACCCTGGGAACAAGTGTCGGAATACGGAGTTGTCGGCTCATATGGACAAACGCTACTGAAGGACTTGTCTGTTAACTTCACAGCAAATTATCGCAAGACCTTCTCGGGCAAGGTAAACGCAATATTTTAGAACGGGCGCATGCAATGCGCCCGTTCGATGCTTCAATTAAGCACAGAACCGTTATTTAATATCTTGGCGAATTACACCGCGGTAGACGGCGAGTTCAAAGAAGCGACCATATGGCACTTTCTTGTAACTTGTTTCAATGGACACGCGATCTAATAAGCGCTTGTGATCGATTTCAGTGCGCAAGAATTCACCGCGTTCAAACAATTGAACAAACCAGCCCGGACCATAGGTACATTTGAGAGTATCGATAGCCAGCATTTTTATTGGCTCGCCCTTAGGGAGGCTTTGCAAAATTGATACAAGCAATTCTTCGGGCAAATGGTGAATAACACCGACTAAAAGAATTTGCCCAACAGAACCAATTTTGGACTTGATGCCGGTGAGGTCGCTTGCTTGAACAAAAGAATGTTGCGGATGTTTTGCCGCTGCTCTTTCCAGCATTGGCAAATTGCAGTCAATGCCCAAATAGTTTTTTGAATTGAAAAGCCCTGTGTAAGTTCCCGAGCCGCAGCCGTAATCGATGACCATAAAGTCATCACCTAATGGTTGCAACTCTTGTTCAACTTCAGCACGCAGAAGTGTTGGTTGATCTAGCGCTTTCTGTTGCAATTCAAACATTAATGGAAATTGCAGAATGGCGTTTGAGAGAAAAAGACATAGCTTTCTCAAAATATTTGATGGTGGTGTTTCCGGCTCAACAATAGGCAGAGTGGAAATAGTGAGATTTCCCTCGCGCACGGTGTTGGGCATTTCTTTGACTGTGGACACTGGTTACTCCTGGAATGAGCTTTCACCATCTAAAAAAGATAGCAGGGAATGACAAGGCCGGTCAAAGGAATATTTTTATCTGGAGCTGCGTCTGGCGAGCCTTTGAGGCTTTCTTAGCAAAGACTCATCGAGTATTTGTTCGCTGCTGTCGTTCTCCCTAAAGCAGCTTAGCTAAACTAGTTATTGATACTCTTCAAACCCCTGTTGGGATGGTACTTAATGCTATTAGTAACCGGTGGCGCTGGCTATATTGGTAGCCACTTTGTCAAGAATTACTTGTCCAAGCCGGGCTCGGAAGTGGTTGTTGTTGACAACTTGATTGAGGGACATCGCCGAGCGCTGCATTCACTTGGTGATGAATTGACTAAGCGAATTCACCTCATAGAGGCTGACATCGCAGACGAGCGTACCGTAGCTGACGCTATGGAGCGTTATTACGTGGATTCGGTAATGCACTTTGCCGGCTTCTGCTACGTTGGAGACTCAGAGGCTGAGCCCTCGCGCTACTTCGAAAACAACGTTGCCGGTAGTCTCAAATTATTTAAGGTGATGGATGCTCTAGGCGTAAAGAAACTTGTCTTTTCATCCAGCTGTGCCACCTATGGTGATCCCCAGTATGCGCCTTTGGATGAGTTGCACCCGCAAAACCCCGTCAGTGTCTATGGTTTAACCAAGTACTTAATCGAACAGGCACTCTGGTCTTACGGTAGAACCAAAAACTGGTCGACAGTATGTCTCAGGTATTTCAACGCAGCAGGAGCGGACGAATCAGGACTCATCGGTGAGAGTCACGAGCCGGAAACGCATTTGATACCACGTGCTTTGAAAGCGGCTAAAGGCGAAATAGATCATTTGGAAGTCTTTGGCGATGATTATGAAACTGACGACGGCACATGCATACGTGACTACGTGCACGTCAATGATTTAGCCGATGCTCATATTCGCGCTTTGGATTTGTTGAATAAGAAGACTTGTGTTGAAGCGATTAATCTTGGTACCGCCGATGGTGCCTCGGTAAAACGAGTAATTGATCTAAGCAAAGAAGTAACCGGCAAAGACATTAAGGTGAAGTATTCCAAGCGTAGACCAGGTGATGTAGCTAAGCTTGTTGCAAATTGCAGCAAGGCGAAAGAGTTACTTGGCTGGCAACCGAAATATGATCTAAGAAAGACTATTGAAACTGCTTGGAATTGGGAGCAGAATCGTCGGTATTGATCTCAATCAATTTTGATCTCAGGCGATAGGATGATTCTTTTTCATGTCATTGCAAATTTGCTGAATCTTCGGTGCTCCACCGTTTGATGTTGCGTCGACAAGAGAACTCATTTCTTGGCTGTCTAAGTTTGTATTGTTGGCTTCAAGCAGAGCAATCATACAATCCGCGCGTTGCTTCTGATCATAAGTGCTGAAGTCTTGCGGAATTTTGCTTTTGCCGACAGTCGCCTCTAGGAAATCCTGACTTGCGGCAGGATCATTGCTTACGCTTTCGATAGCTTTGCAGACATTTAGCGAGTCATTTAGCTGAGGCGTCAACAATTGATCATCAATCAGCTTCTCCAGTTCAAAAGCTACTTTGCCTCCACCCATAAATTCTTGAAGAAGTGCGTGTACAACAGCATGTTCAACGGCGTTTGTGATTACGTCGCCGGCTTTTGCCTTTTGCATTGCCCCATCAAACGCGTGCGGTGTCGTCATAGCATTGCCTCCGGCTGTCTGAATAGCATTTACCCGAAAAATGTATTATTAAAACTACCGGTTAGATTATTTCTGAATGCCAAGCTGGGCGCGCCATTGGGCGGGCATAGACTTGTCCAATCCGAATGCCATGCCGTTCTTTTCGATAATGGCAATAAAAGTTTCGCCGTTGGGCACCGCGTACCAGGTCTCAGGACCAGGGGTCAAAAGATGCATGGTTTTATAAGGGTAAGTGCCACAGAGGTAGCCGCGAGATACATCGCGAGCATCGTCTTTGGAAAGCACAATTCGCTCGGAGACAACTCCGGCATTGATATGTTTATTGTCTAGGCACCAGCGCACCATTGTTTGGAAATCCCAGACGCCGTCAAATAAAGGTGCCCACATGACGTAACGAGGCGCGTTAGCGAGCAATATTGAATCGCCTGATTTGAATGTATCTCGATTTTTTTCAATTATGGTGCGAATATGTTTTTGCACACCCCACGAAGCTATCCACGGCTTGGATAAGCCCCAATTGGAGAGAATAAATAGACCGACAAGTAGTGTGCCAAGCAAAACAGGAATTACAGTTGCGCGCTTGTTAATTGCCTGCGCGATAAAGAAAATTGCGCAGGTAATTATAATTGCTGATCCTATTGATGCTCCGGCATTGATGCGGTTGATAATCGTATCGAGACGCGGCACATAGGTGAGTGCTAGTCCGTAAATCGAGTACGAGGAAAGAATTGTGATAAATCCAGCCGCTAATAATTTAGCAAAGGTTGCCGGTTCGATTTCCGACTCTGACTTTGCCAATAAAAACGGTGTTGTCGCAACTGCAATTGCAGCTATTGCGAAGAACAACCATTCAATCGGTGTAACACCGGTGGCGAGCGCCTTATTAGCTTGTTCAATAAAGAACAGCGCTGCTGGTGCCAAAAGGTTATCGTTGAAGCCCTCTTTGTAGACGGTGATTATGTGGTTGATATCAAAACCAGCCGCCGGTGTCCAGGACTCCGGAAGGACTTTGGGTAAGTAAACGCGTCTGTACCACCAAGTGATGACAGTGATTGCTACATAGGGAGAAAAGTACAATGCTGTTTGCAGAGCCGCTTTAGCCTTTTGGGTGTGTCCTTCAAGGGCAATGAAGAGACAACAAACAAAAGTAAATGGGAAAAGCGGTAAAAAGGACTCGTAATTGAATACGCTCAACAGGAATGAAAATGCGGAAAGGAAGACAAGTCCAATACGTTTTTCCTGGAAGCCTTTAACTGCCTGCCAGAAAGATAATGTGTAGAGCGTCAAGCTGACTGTGGCAGAACTCGCTGTTATCCAATAATGCGTTGCATCATGATTTGGATACATGAGAAATAGTGCCGAAGCCAAAAACGACAGTCTCTTGTTGTGTGAAACTCGAGCTAGTCCTAAATAAAGGAACCAGGCGCCAAACGCTTCAAATAAGGCATTGACCAGGTGATGTCCGAAGGGACTGCCACCGAACCAAGTAAAGAGCGCCGCAAAATATGGACCTTCCAAAGGTCTGATTATCACTTTGGGATCCTTGAGGCATTCCAGGGTCAAATCCCACCAGGGTTTTGGACCAAAGTGCAAATTGGAGTACATGCTCCAATCGTCCATATAGAAGCCGATTCTATTTAGGATGAGTCCGAAACACAGAAATTCCAATAGAAGAAATGCCGCCAAAGCAATCAGCCCATCGTTGATGAAGGGTAGGCGTGATTGTTTCTTGTCTTGCGACTTTGTGACTGGGTTGCTTGTTGTTGTCATAACTTTTAGGATACTGTGGCTTGCGAGATAATCTTCGGAGCGACTGTCCCTTCATCCATCATTTGTTTGAATTGTGGTATCACGTCGGCGGAATTTCCCGTTGCCACTATTTGTCCGCCATTAAGCAATACTGCTTTGTCGCAGAAACGCTCAACTGCCGGGATATCGTGAGAGACAAAGATAATTGTCTTGCCTGCTTGCTGCATTTGCTCAATTTTGCCGACACACTTTTGCTGGAAGCGGTGGTCGCCGACAGCAAGTGCTTCGTCGACGAGCAATACTTGCGGATCAACGCTTATCGCTGATGCAAATGCCAAACGAACAGTCATGCCACTTGAATATGTTTTGACCGGCTGATCGAAGAAATCACCAATCTCGGCAAAGTCGGCAATTTCATCCATCTTTTTCAGCATTTCCTCTTTTGGAATGCCCAAGATCATGCCGTTTAATAGGACATTTTCGCGACCGGTATAGTCAGGCTGGAAACCTGCCCCCAGTTCCAAAATAGCTGTCAGGCGACCGTTGATGGTGATGGTGCCATCTGTCGGTTGCAGCACATTGGCAATAATCTGCAGCATTGTTGATTTGCCGGAGCCGTTTGGACCGAGCAGAGCTGTAGTTGTGCCGAACTCGAATGTAAGGTCGATGTCTTTGAGTGCCCAGAATTCTTTATGGAAGCAACGCGTATTACGCCAAAGTATTTCCTTCAAACGATCGACTGGACGATCGTAGATCGAGTAATGCTTTGATATTCCTTTTAGTTCAACTGCGATCATGTCTTAGGAACCTACATAACATCCGCGAAGGATTTCTTGATTTTGTAGAAGAAGTAATAGCCGGCAAACCAGAGGATTAAGCCGATTGCTGTATAAGAGAAATAAGAATTCCAATCCGGTGGCAACCCTTCAAGCATGCAGCGGCGGAAGTCACCGATAAGTCCTGCCATGGGGTTTATCCACAAGAGGAACTTCAATGATTCAGGAAGCTGCGATGCCGGATAAACAATTGGTGTCGAATACATCCACGCGGACAGGAAAAGCGAAATGGCGTGACGGATGTCTTGCAGGAATACTCCCATGCTGGAAAGCAACCAGGCGATTCCACCGACAAATAAGAATTGTGAAAGTAGAAGCAGTGGAATATAGACGAGCGTCCAGTGAACAGCGTGCATTGAAATGCCGGCAATTACTATCAGCACGGTTAGTGCGATAACCTCAGTAACCATTGATGAGAGTACTGATACCAGAGGCAAAATTTCTAACGGGAAAACAACTCTTTTAACGAGATTGGGATTTTCCAAAATTGTTGTGGTGGCACGCAAGCAGGATTCGGATAATGACTGCCAGGGCAATAGTCCGGCCATCAGGAACATGGCAAAACTGCCTGTTGATGCATCAGTACCCAGTCTTACTTTGAGCACGATGGAAAACACGAACGTATAAAGCAGCATGTGCCCGAGCGGATTGATAACCGACCAGAATGTGCCCATCACAGAACCGCGAAATCTTCCTTGCAAATCACGGCGAACCATAAGTTCAATAAGTGGGCGCAACTGCCAGAGCCCGCGCATACCTGCTTTGGGTGTCAGGTTGTAGTAGCTTGAAACACCACGTGACTCACGTGCTGTCTCTACTGTTTTCGGTTGTCCGAGTTGAACAGACATGTTAACCAGCGCGGTTCCCTATAGAAGTTCAAAGAGGCTGTCGGCAGAATCATCCGCGTCCCAGCCGGGTTCACAAGATGATAACACGCTACAGCCTCTTGGGGAGGAAGAATCAACAGCTTCTTAGCTAGGCAGTTTTTGTGCCCAGGCTGCGATTATTTTGACTTTGGAAGCCGACTTGTCAGTGTAAATTAATTCACCTTTATAGTCGTCACCGAAGAAGATGGTTTCTGTTGGTGTGCCTACATTGCCGGCTTTTACCTGCTGGTCATCCACTTTGGATTGGGTTGGCTTATCGGTTGGGAAAAGCTTTTCCAATGTGGCAAGAGCCTGCTCTTTGCTCAGTGGTTGCTCTTGTTGATAAACAAGAAGACCAAAGCATCTGCCGTCTTTGCACTGGACCATATACTGACCACCGTTGGCATCGCGACCGCGGCTCAGGTATTGCACCTTGCCGGCTACGCTGCCGTTTGGATCTTGTACGAAGGTCAAGATTGCATCTTTGAAAGTTGTTTCAGGCATGCCTACACGCACTGCATCAAGGGCAATTGTTCCTTGAGGAGTTGGCACTGCGGCAGTTTCCTTGTTGGAGGAGCATGCGGTCGTCATCGTGGCGCACGAAATGGCTGCCAGAGCGATGAGTGACAAATTCTTGTATTGCTTTTTCCAGTTGAACATTGTGTTTTCCCCGCAAAGTTTTAGCGATTACTAAAAGTCATTTAGTAATACGTGCCGTCAGTCTAACCCAAATGAGTTTACAAGGGGTGAGTTGTTACAGGCTGTGGCATGAAATTCTAGTCATCCAAGAGCTGTTTAGCGCGCTCCAGGAGCTTTTCTTTGCGTTCGGGAGCAACTTGATCCAAGTACGACTCAAGTGCCGACAGAGGCGTTGAAACGGATGTTTCATTTAACTCGGGTATGCGTCCGAGGCGTTGTCCAAAAACTATCTCAGGAATAAGACGTGCCGACATTGCCTGCTTCAAGCAATCTTCCAGCTCTTGCACATTCAACTTTGCTGTTTGTTCTTGCTTTATCTTGTAGCGAACACGCAAGACACAACCTTCTTTTATCTTTTCTTTTATCGCCTGCAAAAGTTGTTTTGTCGGATCCTCAGAATTTGTTACGTCGCAGTCGACTGTGACAAAAGGGCGTGGCGAGATTGAGTGAAACTCAAATTTGCTTGAGCCGCGATTTAATTCAATGTGCAGAAATCCTTTGTCTTCTTTCTCTTCCCCGAAGTCAATGCGATCGAGGCTGCCTGCGTAAACAATTGGTGGTGTATTGTCTCGAATGACTTGATGCTTGTGCACGTGCCCCAAGGCGACAAAATCAATACGCGGATCAACAAAAATATCCGATGGAAAAGTCTGCGTGTAGCCGACAAGCAATTCTTTTTCTATACCGGCAATTGCCTTGTCTAAAGTCATGTGTGCCGTAACGAGCGTGGGAATTTTGTCATCTAATTCGTCATAAAGTCCACGCATCACCGCTGATACTTTTTCCACAATTGCTTTGTCAATTTGCACTTGTCCCATAGAGGAAAACTCTTCCGACGACATCAAATGGTGACGCGTCACATAAGGCAAGCCTACAATCTGGCATGCACCATGAGCGGTATCAAGCGTAAAAACTTTTGGTTTGTCAATGACAGTGACATTTGGCACTTCAAGACTTTGAAAAACCGACATCGAGTGACTGGCTGTCGATCGCAAAATTAGATCATGATTGCCGGTCAAAAGAATAGTCTGAATCGATGCGTCGGATAAACGTTTTAATTCTTTGGCAAAAACCTTTTGGTAGATGGGCTCTGGCGATGAGGTCCGATAGGCGTCTCCGGAAAAGAGAAAAATATCCGCCTTGTTAGCAATTGTGTAGTCAACAACTTGCGTCAGCGCCCGCACGAAATCCTCAAAACGCGAATTTAATCCTGTTTGCGGATTTACGCGCCCATGACCTTCGCCGGAGCCAAGGTGGATGTCGGAGACATGAATGACGTTAATAGTCATGTGGATATTGTATCGCCTTGTTCAAATATGGAGCTAAAATTGAGGAAAGGGGTGAACGATGCTCTTTCGCTTGATGAATTTAACCCGGCTGAGTCCTTGGCTCTTGTCTGCTGTCCTAACCTTGCCTGTTTGGGCTGTGACCCCTGAAGAAATCACAAAGACGCTGAAAGATGCGCACATTTTGACGCCCGGCTATGACATCAAGCCAGTGCTGACAAATGATTCGGCGTTAATTACCAGCTTTCGCAACCCTCAGGCTTCGGACAAAGACTGCAAGGTTGATGCCGTCCTTATCACCCGCAAGATAATTGCCCTAGACCCACAAAAATTCAAGACAGTGGAAGTCTATTTTTACGAAACGAAGAATCCAACGCAGTACACCAAGATGCTGGTGACAGCCGACGACATAAATCGCTTTGGCTCCGGCAAGATAAGTCAGACGCAATTGATGGCTTCCGTTAATGTCACAAAAGGACAAATTAAGGCGCAAGCAAATCCGTTGGGACAATTTAGGCAGCAAAGTTACACACAAATCTTGCAGCGCTCGGATGTCGTAGCAGGGCCGATGGCTTCTGAGAGAGCGCAACTGCTCAATCAGATAAGGCAGCTTAATGGGACGAAGGTAGACAAAAGACTTCTGCAAACTTTGTCTGAAAATTTTGTTTTGATTGAAGATTTAGCTCGCTACAACCAGCGTGATGGGCTAGGGCAACAAATAAATTTATTGAAGGATAGAATCGCGCAAGCTGGCGGCATGACTGCACAACCGCGCGCGGGTAATTTCGCCAAACCGGAAGCTATGACACCAGCAAAAATGCAAGAGCATCCTGACTTCGCTCGCAAGCAACAACAAATGATTGATTCTTTGCGAAATGAATTGGGAAGCGACGCGCCGAGCCCAGGGCCAATGCTGATGGAGAGAGCGCGAGCAGTGAAGCGCATCAAGCAAATGCAGAAATTCGTTGTACCGGAAGACGAAGTTGATCGTCTGATGCGGTCATATCGCGATGTCGATTACATTGCCCGTCACGGCAGTGCTGATGATGTGGCGAGGAAAATGGAACCTCTTAACGATAAGATAGAAGACGTCGTGCAGGCGAGACAACAAAACAACCCCAAGCGAATGGACAGAGCACAACCATTTGACGGTCCTCCTGATATGGGTCCCGGCGGAGAAAGACATTGGTAAACGAACGCACTCATCAACTTAGCCGCGGACAAATAGTCCGGCTAAACATCCAGTCCTTGGCGCCCGGCGGCGACGGTGTCAGCCGGCATGAAGGCATTCCTGTATTTGTATCGCGCGTGGCGCCCGAAGATGTTGTGGAAGTACAACTTGTCGATGTTCGCAAGAATTTTGCTCGCGGAATAGTTGAATCAGTAGTTGAGCCTTCAGCTCAAAGGCAAGAACCACCCTGCAAAATATTCAAAGTTTGCGGCGGCTGTCAGTGGCAGCACATTAGCTATGACTATCAACTAAAAGCAAAAGAGGATATCGTCAGGCAAGCCATTAAACATATAGGCGGACTAAGTCCGGATTTGGTTCAGACTGCCATCGGTGCTCAAAACAATCTCCACTATCGTAATAAGGCGCAATTTCCTGTAAGGCATCCCCATGATTCGACGCGCATTCTTGCCGGTTATTATGGGCAAGGCAGTCACAAGCTAATCAACGTCAAGTTTTGTCCTGTACAACCACAAGCTTTGGATGAAATGCTTGAATCGGTAAAAGCTGTTTGCGAGCGTCATGCGATGACAGCCTATGATGAGCGTTCGCATAAAGGACTCTTGCGTCACATACTAGGGCGCTTTAGTTTTGCCAACAATAAATTGCTGATTACGCTGGTGTTGAATTCCAGTGTTGAACATTTGCGCTCAAGCGGATTTAGCGAGGAATTGTTGCAATCGGTTCAATCATTTGAGACTTCCGATGAAGATGAGGAAGGTGATCCGACAAGTGTTGAGCCGAAACGCGAGAAGCCTAGATTCGGAAGCGCGCACGGCAAAAAAATTATTCCGGGTAGGCTACAACCGGAGATGTTGGAAAGAATTGCCGAAGATCTGATGAGCGAGTTGCCGCAGGCAGTAGGCGTTTGCATTAATCTCAATCCGGATAGAGGCAACAGAATTCTTGGCGGCACGACAATTTGCCTGGCAGGCGAATCATTTATTACCGAAGAATTGAAAAGCACGCGCTCGGATTTTCCGGAATTGCTTACTCGCGGCATAAAATTCCGCCTATCTCCGGCGAGCTTTTTCCAAATAAACACAGAGCAGGCAGGCAAGCTTTTGGAAGCTGTTGCCGATGCGTTGTTGGAATTCGGCAGTAAACCCAAAACACTTGTAGATGCTTATGCCGGCGTGGGCACGATGTCCATTTGGTTGTCGCCTTTTGCAGAGAAAGTTATTGCCATTGAAGAAATTGAGCCGGCTGTTGAAGATGGCCGGACAAATCTCGAACTGAATGGCGTGGCAAATGTAGAGTTTTGCTTGGGTACAGTCGAGAAAATGCTGCCGGAAGTAACAGAGCGCATTCACGGTAATGCTGATGTTGTGCTTCTTGATCCGCCGCGCAAGGGTTGCAGCCCTGATGCGTTGAACGCAGTTTTTGCCCTAAACCCGAAGCGAATTATCTATGTAAGTTGCAATCCGGCGACATTAGCTCGCGATCTGAAGATAATTGAGCAAAATGGGTATAAAACTAAACGGGTTCAACCAGTGGATATGTTTCCTCAGACCTATCACGTTGAAAGCGTAACCACAATTGAGCGCCAGTCATAACGGCCGCCGCGAGGGCAGAAATGGTTTTCACAGGCTTTTTCAGAAAACTGGATACCGACAAGCAAAGTCGTCTTGCCAGCGTAGTTATTAGCACTGAGAAGACGTTAGTGCCGGAAGCGCTGCAGGACTTATGCGCATCTGTGGGTTGGGCTCGACGCGACCCCGATTTGATTAACCGCGCTTTAGCTAACAGCCTCGCTGTTGTCAGTGCCTGGGATGGCGATTTGTTGGTTGGTTTTGCCCGCGCCACAGGCGATAAAGTTTTTAATGCAACTATCTGGGACGTGGCTGTACGCCCAAGTTACCAGCGTTTGGGACTGGGCAAGCGCATCATGCGAGAAATTATCAATCAGCTAGACCAGTACCCGATTTCCCTGATTACGCTCTATGCCGACCCAGGTCGGGACGGCTTCTACAAGCGCCTTGGCTTCAACTCCGACCCCTCGGGCATTCGAGCCATGTTTCGTGAGCGTTCATAAAGGATCATGAACGAAGGCTTATAGACCGCAAATCTGCCGCGCCTTCATGGTAAAGTCTTATAATTGTCAATTGGTTCAGGCGCGAGACCTTATCTACTCGCTGGCTTTTGAGCCGTTACCTCCGGAGAAGTCATGAAAATAATTCTGCAACAAAACGTCGCCAAATTAGGCAAAGCTGGAGATGTCGTTGAATCAAGCGACGGTTACTTCCGCAATTTTTTGCAACCAAGAAACTTGGCTGTCGTAGCAACCGACGGCACATTGAAAAAACGCGAAGAAGATTTGGCTGCTCTGCGTAAGAAAGCAGACATTCAGCACCAGGCATTTCTTGATCTCGCTGAGAAGATCAAAGAAGTTGGTACCGTCAAACTCGCAGCAAAAGCTGGCGAAGGCGGCAAGCTTTACGGCAAGATAACCAACAAAGAAATTGCTCAAGTGTTGTCCAAAGAATTGAACACTGAAATCGACAAGCGCACAGTAAAGACCGCTGACGATATCAGCTTCCTCGGCAACTTCCCGGCAACAGTAAAGCTCGCACCGGAAGTGCAAGCTGAAATCATGGTTGAAGTGCACGCTGAGTAATTGGTGCGCGCATGCAATGCGCATCTACGCATAATTAAAAAAGACCTTGCTTTTTGCAAGGTCTTTTTGTTTGTAATATGAACTGATTTATTCCGCAGCGACTTCGACGAACATTTCAAGCGTTGCTGTTCCGTCAGCTTGGCGCTTTAGCAGCTCGACCTTTTGTTCGGCGGTAGTGAGGAATTTTTCGCAGTCGGAGCTTAGCTTGATGCCTTCTTCAAAAAGCTCAAGTGCTTCTTCGAGTTTTATCTCACCGTCTAGTTTACCGACGATTTTCTCGAGGTCTTTCAATGTTGATTCAAAATCTTTTTCTTTAGACATTAGTTGCTCCTTTCTAGTACCAGTCAGATTCGCATTCGATGACTTTGAGTTTTAGTTTGCCCTTGGCCAACAATGCTTCTACTGTGTCTCCTTCTTTTACCTTGTGTGCTTTGGTGATGATTTCACCATCTTTATTTCGAATGACGGCGAAGCCGCGTTGTAAGACATTCAGGGGTCCTAAGACCATCAACTTCTCATATGCCATAGTCCAGCGATGTTTGTTTTCTGCAAGCAAGGTTTCGCTGGTATTCAATAATTTATGGCGCAGATTCTGCAGCTTTAGATGCAAATGCTGCAAGCGATCGGCATAGCGCAGAAGTTCCGGCCACGGATCGGCTTTTTCAAATCTATATCTTGCTGTCGCTAGCTTTTCTGTAATTCTGTCGAGCAAGCGTCTGTGCAAGTTGGTCCAGGCGCTGGCCATTTCCATGTGACCGCGTGAGACAAGTTCGGCCGCAGCTGTTGGCGTCGGCGCGCGCAAGTCGGCAACCAGGTCGCAGATAGTCACGTCTGTTTCGTGACCGACACCGGAAATAGTAGGCACGCCCGATGCGGCAACAGCACGCGCAACAATTTCTGTATTGAATGACCAGAGATCTTCAATTGAGCCGCCACCGCGGGCGACAATGATGGCATCAACTCCAGGCACTTCGTTGAGGCTTTCAATAGCCTGAGCAATTTCTTCTGCGCTGCCTTCGCCTTGTACTTTTGATGGACTGATGATTACGCGCAGTCCCGGATTGCGTCTTTTGAAAACGCTCAAGATGTCGCGCAGCGCAGCACCGGCAATACTGGTGACGACACCGACGCAACGTGGCGTTGCCGGAATTGGTCTTTTGCGTTCAGGATCCAACAATCCTTCTTTATCTAATTTTTCGCGCAGTTGTTCAAAAGCTAATTGCCATTGACCGATGCCGACAGGCTCAAGTCCGGTGACTACTATTTGATAGTTGCCGCGTGGTGGATAGACAGAAATCTTGCCTTTGGCGACAACTTGCAAGCCATCTTCTAATTCAAATTTCAAATATTGAGCGGCATTTCTAAAACAGACGCAGGAAATAGTTGCGTCCTTATCCTTTAAAGAGAAGTACCAGTGGCCGGATGGGTAGAGTTTGGCGTTGCTTATTTCGCCAACGATGGCTACGGCGTCGAAGGTCTCTTCCAGGACGTCTTTAATTAAACCTGTAAATTCCGAAACGGTAAGTACAGGGTTGAGTTGTCCGAATTGGGGTTGCGGTACGCTCATCTCTTTTTGCCTTTCGATTAATTATCCCGGATCCGCCACATTTAAGTTGACGCTGGTTTAAGGACACCTATATATTGGTATGACATACAAAAGTAAGGTAGTCAACTCGAAAGGGGGTTCCAATGGAAAGAACCTTGTTTACACCTGCCATGATCGAAACGTTCAAAGTATGCCGAAAGGCTTACTGGATGGCGTATGAGAGCCTCATTACTGGTCGTAAAGTGGCAAGTGGCGACAAAACTGTCAAGAGTTTTCTCTTGCGGGCAATTGCTGAAATAAATCGCGGCAAGGTTGCCAATATGCATCAATTGTTGAAGTTCATGGGACAACATTGGCCAGCAGATGAGATGAGCAACGACAGAGCAGCCAAAGCGTTTCTCTATACTCACAAGACTTTGTCTCAATATCTTCTAAATGGATATAAGCCTGCCGGCGCACAAATCGTTGGTATCAATTTAAAGGTAAGAGCACGCATTGGCAGTTTGCGTGTTTATCTGGAAGATACTTTTGATTTGATTCTCTACTATCCAAGTCAAAGACGTCTTGAGCTTGTTGACTTCCATTTAAAACCACTGAAGCCATTTGATCCGGCTTGGCCGTCATCATCAATGTTGGTGAAGCAGTACCTTGCTGAAAAGCTGCGTTGTCGTTGGCCGTTCGACAAAGTCTCAATGACTTTTGTGCAAATTGGTAGTCCGGAAAGACAGACGGTAACTATTCCAATGGAAGAGTCGACTTTCCGTCTTCACTGGCCGGATCTTTTGAAAACACTTTCTGAAATGAAAGAGCCTGAGCATTATGATTGCGCGCGTCAAACTTGCAAGCGCTGTAATTTCTTGGAGGCTAAATTTTCACAAGGTCGTCAGCAAATAAGACCAATATCCAAGACGGCATAAGCGCGACGGAAGCCAAGTATCTATAATTCGCCCTGACCACGTGTTGGCTGCGTACTTATATATAAGGAACTAACTTGGCTGTCGATTTACTTATTCATTCCATTGGTGAGCTGGCAACACCTCACTTGGAAAACGTGCCGGCACATGGAAGTGCGATGGGCAAGATTAACCGCGTAAAAAATGCAGCGGTGGCAATTGCCGATGGCAAAATCGTCGCTTGCGGATCTGAAAAGGAAGTACTGGCAAAATGCAGTATCACCGACTCAACAAAAAAAATTGACGCTGAAGGCAGACTGGTTACACCAGGGTTAGTTGATCCGCACACGCATTTGATCTTTGCCGGCAACAGGGCCGATGAATTTGGACTTCGTTGTCAGGGCAAGACATATAAGGAGATTGCCGAAGCTGGTGGTGGCATAGTGGCCAGTATGCGGGCCACTAGAAATGCATCAGTAGATGAATTGGTATCTTTGGGCAAAGAGCGATTAAAGCGCATGGTCGAATCCGGCACGACGTCATGTGAAGTCAAAACTGGCTATGGTTTGTCCGTTGATTCCGAATTGAGAATGTTCGAGGCAATTCTGAAGCTCAATGAGATTCAGCCGGTTGAGTTGGTGCCGACTTTCATGGCCGCTCATGCTTTTCCAGCTGATCAAAACCGCGAAAAATATATCGAAGATATCACTGAACGCATGTTGCCTTTGGTATCAGAACGGGTATCGCGAAGCTCCGCCAATGGTAGAGCCACCGTCTTTAATGATGTCTTCTGTGACGAAGGATATTTCACTCTCGATGAAACCAAGAAAATTCTCGAAGCTGGTGTGAGACATGGGTTAACGCCGAAAGTTCATTCCGATGAATTCGCTAATTTGGGTGCCACCACGTTGGCAGTTAATTTAAAAGCGCAAAGCGCAGATCATTTATTGAATGTAAGTGATGCGGAAATTGATTTACTTGCAAAATCAAATACAGTGGCTGTACTTTTGCCGGGCACCTCATTCTTTTTGAACTTGAATGATCACGCAAGAGCTCGCCGGATGATCGATTCAGGCGTTGCAGTTGCTTTGGGCTCGGATTTCAATCCAGGATCGTGTCATATCTACTCGCTGCCTTTTATATGGGGTCTTGCTTGTCTTAAATTGAAAATGACGTCCGAAGAAGCATTGACTGCAATGACCGCAAACGCAGCGCAGGCGATCGGTTTGGGCGATAAAGTAGGTCAAATTAGAGAAGGCTATCAGGCTGATTTAGTAATTTTTGATCTGAATTCAATTTCTGAAGTCCCGTATAACCTTGCATCAAATCCGGTGGCATCAACAATCAAGCGCGGCAAAATTGTTTTTGAGAATAAGGAGATCGGCTAATGAAAGAATTTATGCCGATTATGTTTTTTGCCCTTGGCGTTTTTCTTTTGATCGCTTCATTCGTTTTGGGACAGCAAATGAACGAGCACTGGGCGATTAACAAGATCGTTTCGATGGCAACTTTGGCTGCCGGATCATTTTCAGTCATCTTGGGAGTAGTTACTTATATCCTCGCCAAAGAAGATGATCATGATGTTTGGTAGCACTATTTTTTTGAATTGTCGAAAAAACATATTGTTTATTTGATCTCATTCGTTATAATTTGTATCGGTGCCACCACGGATGGGGGCCCGTCGTTTTAAATAGAAGCGATGCACGACTCTTACTAAAGAGGGATTTTGTAATGCCCGAACGTATGCGGAAGCCGGCCGAAGAGCCGGAAGCTGGGTTGGATTTGGAGGGTATGGATCAGTTTTTCGATCAGGGACAGCCTTCCAGCGCATCCCGGATCGTTGATGCCACCGTTGATGGTGTTCACGTCATGGAAGCAGTTTTGGAAAAACTCACCGGTCAATTGACCGACTTAGTTGGATTGAGTGTTGACCAAAGAGTTGAAACCGCAAAAATTACCAATCAATTGATCGACAATCAACGTCAATTGATCGCCACTCAGCAAATTCTCATTCGTTTGATGGAAAAATCCATTGAACTAACAAGGCACATAACAGCCATCGAAGAAAAGCTGCCGGTTGTCTTTACGTTGCCTAAGCTCGTTGAAGATTTGCGCGCTAAAGTCGCCTACCTGGAAGGCGTTGAAATCGAATAGATTTCGCCAAGTTCTTGAGAACAACTATTAAAAAAATGTGGTAATCCCCACTCTGTGCGGGTTTTACGATTTACTTATGAGGTTCCGGTAGTAGAATCTACCGAACAGTTGTCAGTTGCCTTCGGGGATTCTGCATGAGCGATTTTCATGACATTGGCGATCATTATGATCTTGGCGGTAGCCATCACGACGCCGGAGCTCACCATTTAAGCGGCCATTACGGCGCTCATCAAGGTGGCACCGGGCAGGGTGGTCAAGGGATAATGGGCGTTCTCAACCATTTCCTCGGCAATGACAGCCACCAGCACGAGGGCGGCGAAAACCACAGCCACCATAATCATGCCGGCTCGACTAACCCGGCCCATGTGCAGACAACTGACACTATGGTCGGCTCCAAGTGGGGACAATTTTTTACAGGCTTGCCTGTTACACCATCAATGCTCTTTGCTACTCTCTTTGGTGGTATGGTCCTTTGGTTAGGGGTCGTTTACTTCCTCAGCCACAATACCAACGACAAGGTGGTCAAAACCCAAGGCACTCAGGCTGATCAGGTACTTTTAGCCGGTATGCGCAACGCCATGCCGATGCCGCAACGCCAGAACTACGCCCAATATTCACCAGCCGGTGCTTCTGCTGTGACGCCTGCGCCAATCCAGGACAATACGATGATAAGTGCGCTGCCGGGAGCTATTGAAGCTAGACCTTTGAGCCAAGCTCCCGTTATGGCTCAAGCCGTACCAGTGCCTTACGCCATCAATCCGACCTACCAGAACTACCAAGAAGTACGCTCTTATAACGTCCACGTACAATCGCCGGACGGCACAAGACTCAAGACTATTGTCAACCGCTAGAAATTGATTTGAGAGCTTCGCGACTATAGTTGTAGAAGCTGAGCAAGAGCGGCGAGGAGCCGGTCAAGGAGAGGACACTAAATGTGTCCTCGGATCGAAGCGCAGATGGATATGCCAAGGAGACGAGACTAAATGTCTCGTCGGGGCAAGCGAAGGTGGAGGCAATGAGAGGACACTAAATGTGTCCTCGAACCGGAACCGGAGCGTAAATATTAAGTTATTACATTGATAAAAGAAGTTTCTCTTTTGGGCGTTATCCAATAGTAGGATCGACAAGAAATCGGTACCTGCGTGCATTTACAATTGCGGGTAAACACTTGAAAAGCCAGACATGAGGGCTGCAAGTGTATTAAAATAGCCGATTGAGTAATAGGGAGTCTCGTGGTTCAGCAAATGGATGTTTTCGACGTAACGATTATTGGTGGCGGACCGACAGGTCTATTCGCCACGTTTTATGCAGGACTCAGAGGTCTGAAGACCAAAACTATTGATGTCCTTTCCGAATTAGGCGGACAGCTAACTGCTCTCTATCCTGAGAAGTACGTGTACGACGTAGCTGGACACCCGAAGATTTTGGCCAAAGACTTAGCCAAGAACCTTGCCGTTCAAGCAGGACTCTTCAAACCATCAATAGCATTGGGCGAGAAAGTCATTGGCTTTGAGCGCATTGACGGCAATATTCTCAAGCTAAAAACAGACAACGGTCAGGAACATTACACCAAGACAGTTTTGCTCGCTCTAGGTGCTGGCGCTTGCGTACCGAAGAAGCTGGATATCGATTACGACCACAGCTTGGAAGGTAACTCGGTTTATTACGCCGTTAAGAACAAAGAAAAGTTCCGTGGCAAAAATGTTTTGATCATCGGTGGTGGAGACTCTGCCGTTGACTGGGCCAATGAATTTTCTCAATTGGCCAACAAGGTGACCTTGATTCACAGACGTGATCAATTCCGTGCAGTGCAAACATCCGTAGAAGAAATGTACCGCAACAAAGTGGAAGTAAGAACTTTCCATGAAATGAAGCAAATAGTTTGCAATGGCAAACAGACTCTCGAAAAAGCCGTGTTGTTCGACAACCGCACAGGCAAAGAAGAGACAATTGATTGCGATGCCATCATCGTCAACATAGGCTTCGTTATCAACCTGGACTTCCTGAAGAGCTGGGGCATGATCATGGAAGGCAACGCCATCATTGTCAACGAGAAGATGGAAACAAACATTGCCGGCGTCTATGCTGCTGGTGACATTTGTGCGCACACTGCCAAGTTGAAACTAATTGCCACAGGCGCTGCTGAAGCTGCCACCGGCATCAACTTCGCCTGCACATACATCAACCCGACAGCGAAAGCCTTCCCGGGACACAGCTCCAATCTCAACTTGAGCATCTAAGCGGCAGGACTCAGCTTCTTCGCTGGTAGATTCAAAAGTCGCGCGGCGTTTGCTGAGGCGACTGCGGCTAACTCGTAGGGAGTTAGCGCTTGCTCGACTTGCTTGAGCGCCAGTCCTTGTTTGAACAGTGGAAAATCAGAGCCGAATATCACTCGATGCGATCCAAGTGTGTCCACAGCTCGCCGGATGATGGTAGACGGCTGCCAGGACGTCTCTACGTAGACTTTGGGGTACTTGCGCGCCAACTTAAGCATGGTCCGCCAAGACTCCCAGCCGATGTGAGCTAGCACGAAATTGATCTCAGGAAATTCTGCTAGAAGAGGTTCGACTGCTTTGGCGTCGTTGCATCCGTTTAGTCCGGCAAGCGCGCCAGTTGGAATGTGGCCGGTGTGGATGAACACGGGCAAGTTATGTGCTGAAGCAACTTTCAGGACATCTCTAGTCTTGTCCAGGAGTTCGCCGCAGTTATAACCTCCAACCAGTGGATGCAACTTAAGTCCACGCACCGCACCGGATTCAAGCAGTTGTTGGAAGTATCCGGCAGGATCTTCCTGGTTGCGATGTACGGAGGCAAAAATGGAGAATCTATCTTTGTGATTGGCAACAAGTTTGATCAAGTTTTCCGTTACGGTTAAAGGCTCCAGCGATGAAATAATTGCGTGATCAATACCTTGTGCATCCATGCTTTTGAGCAGATAGTTGAAGTCGTGGGTTTTGAAAATGCGAATCGCTTCAACCAATCCTAGATGTCCACAAAAATTGTAGACAGATCTAGCTAGCTCATGACGAAAATTGAAAGAGACGTGTCGCATGAAGTCACTGAAGTGCGGATCGCTTAAGCGCAAAAGCCGCTCCACGAAAGGACCATGTTGCTTAATGAAGTGGTGCTGGCAGTCTTCGGCAAAATAGGACTCGAAGTCGGCTTGGCTGACTATATGAGTGTGAAAATCAACTATGTAGAGACCATTGCGCATTGCTTATTCCATTAAGTCCCTTATAACCATCCTAGCCTAATAATGCCCAGGATTTTGCTATGCTGAGATATAAACGAAGGGTTTTTAATGATGGACGACCGCCGCACATCTACAAAAGAACTATCCAAGAACGCTCTCAGGGTCTTGGAGAAGCGCTATTTGCTGACCGATGAATTAGGTAAAGTTGTGGAAACTGCCGAGGGGCTTTTCCGTCGCGTGGCGAAGGCTCTGTCCTCGATAGAAAGCCGTTTTGGCATGGATGCAGTGGAAATTGCCGACCTGGAAGAGGAGTTTTTCCGGGTTATGAACGAACATAAATTTCTGCCTAATTCGCCGACGTTGATGAACGCCGGTAAAAAGTGCGGACAATTATCAGCCTGTTTTGTCTTGCCTGTGCCGGATTCATTGGAAGGCATTTTCGACACCTGTAAAAACGCTGCCCTCATTCACAAAACAGGCGGCGGCACCGGATTTGCCTTCAGTCGCTTGCGTCCTTTAAATGATCCAGTTTCAAGTTCGGTTGGTGTTGCTTCCGGACCGGTTAGTTTTATGACCGTGTACGATGCCGCCACCGAAGCTATTCGTCAGGGTGGTACCAGGCGTGGTGCCAATATGGGTATTTTACGCATTGATCATCCAGACATTGAGCAATTCATTACCTGTAAAAGAGAGACAAGCAGACTAAACAATTTCAACATTTCAGTTGCTGTAACTGACGAGTTTATGCAAGCGGTAAGTAGTGATGGTGATTTTGATCTGGTGCATCCCGGTACAGGCGAAGTTGTACGCACTGTGAAGGCAAAGCATCTGTTCGACCTGATAGTGGAAAATGCTCACGCCACGGGCGAGCCGGGAATTGTTTTCATAGATCGCATAAACGCGCTGGATCCGCTATTTCAAGCGCTTGATGAAAATGGGCAAGTGCTGCCTGGCACGGAAGACATTGAAGCAACTAATCCTTGCGGTGAACAACCACTTGGGCCGGGCGATGCCTGTAATCTTGGTTCTATCAATGTCAGCGAATTTGTCGATGAGAATGGCAGTGACTTCAATTGGACAGAACTTGCGCATATGGTGCAAATTGCTGTTCGTTTCCTCGACGACGTAATTGAAGCCAATCACTATCCAATGCCTTTCATAGAAAAGGCGGCAAAAGGCAATCGTCGTATCGGCGTCGGTGTAATGGGATTGGCGGAAGCGCTAATTAAAATGAATATCGTTTACGACTCAGAAACGGCCATTCGCAAGGCTGAGGAGTTGATGTCTTTCATCCAACGTCACGCTCATGAAGCTTCCGGCAGGCTAGCTGTCGAACGCGGAAATTTCCCTAACTGGGCGCACAGCAAATGGCACAAGATGAATGTACCGATGCGTAATGCTACAGTCACGGCAATTGCGCCGACTGGTACCATTTCCATAATTGCCGGAACATCATCCGGTATAGAACCTCTATTTGCTGTCTGTTTTATTCGCCGTGTTCTCGGTGGTGAAGAACTTATTGAAGTGAATGAATTGTTTGAAGCAATCGCGCGCAAGCGTGGATTCTATAGCGAAGATTTGATGCGTCAAATCGCCGCAACCGGCACGCTGGAAAATGTGCAAGGAGTGCCCGACGATGTGAAACGTCTTTTTGTTTGTTCGCACGACATCGATTATTCCTGGCATTTGAAAATGCAGGCGGCCTTTCAGAAATACACCGATAGTGGAGTTTCAAAGACTATAAACTTCGCTCATCATGCAACAAATGATAATGTGCGTGAGGCATATCTAAAGTCTTGGGATCTCGGACTTAAGGGAGTTACGGTATACCGCGACCAGAGCCGTCCGGCGCAGGTTTTGAACCTTGGCTTAGGCTCCAGTCTTCCCCATGGAAACAAGCGTTTTTGCGCCCCTGGCGAAGAGTGCGATGTATAATATCTATGCTCCGGCACTGCCGAGCCAGCGCCTTCGCCGCTAGCCAGCAACCGACGCTCCACAGCGGATTGCTCTGTCGCAATCCTTTGTTCCGCTAGTACTGGTTTCATCAAGGGGAGTACAACATGTCTATACTTGTTGATTTTGAGATAAGACGAGAAGTTGCTGAAGGACGTCTTGTAATTGAGCCGTACGAAGACAATCTTGTCCAGCCGAACTCCTATGACGTTCGCTTAGCCGATCGTTTTTCTTTCTATGACGAATCAGAGACGGTTATTGATCCTTTCGATTCAAAAACAGTCAGTGAAGGCCTCGTTCACGTTGCTCAAGAAAGTATTGTTTTGAAACCACAAGGCTTTGTGCTTGGCGCAACACTCGAGCGCTTCACTTTGCCGCGTGACGTTGTTGGACAAATTACAGGCAAATCCAGTCTTGCCAGGCTCGGTGTTATGGTGCACGTCACCGCCGGATTTATCGACGCCGGCTTTAGCCATCCACCGGCAACAATTACTTTGGAAATAGTCAACGTAGGCAATAGACCAGTGCGTCTGCATGCCGGCATGCCTATTGGTCAAATGGTCTTTACGCGTACGGCTCCTTGTAAGGTCGCCTACAACGAAAAACCAGGCGCGAAGTACAACGGTCAGTCCATCGCCGCCCACAGCCTCTATTTCTTGAATAAGAAGTAAAATCTCTTTTTCGTTTGTCATTGTAGGAGCGCATTGCATGCGCCCGCTTTGATTTAATCTGATCCATGGGAATTCTCCCCCTTACTGGGGGAATTCACGAATTTACCGGGCGTCCGCACACCTTTAAACTTGCCTAACACCAGTAAACCGTGGTTCCGAGAGGTCAGCAAATGGGTGAAGGGGAACTCCAAGGCAACGAGAGCAGAGGCAACAAGCGCCCTGGCGAATTACGTTGGCCCGGATCAGCCGATGATGTTCATCAAGCTCAAGGCACTCCTGCACAATCCGAAGTAGACAGTCTTTA
Organism: Candidatus Obscuribacterales bacterium; assembly: GCA_019744775.1. NCBI lineage: Bacteria > Bacillati > Candidatus Melainabacteria > Candidatus Obscuribacterales > Candidatus Obscuribacterales bacterium. Next base: position 488,902 of record JAIETZ010000002.1, on the reverse strand, counting down.
CGGACGCTCTGGTATACAGAATCAACAACCTTATACAAAGCCACCCATGAAGTTTATGGAAGGCGAACAAAATCCATTAGTACCCGATACCAAAGGTCGTGTTTGGGAAGAAGTAGATAGCACTGGTCGCGTTCGCAAAGTGCATGGACGCCCACACTGGCAGTTGCCTGCTCCGATGGCTACGGATCAAAGCCAGACCATGGAAGACAATGCGCGTGCTGCTGAAGAACGTGCACGTAGAGGTAATGCTCCGGCAGGTCCAACGCCTGATGATATTGAACGTAAAAGAGCAGAAAACAGATTTAACGCTATCCAACAGGAAAAGCGCATCAGAGAATACACCGATTGGGCACCCAACGTAGTCGGCAATGACTGGATGGGTGGACTTGGCTTTGCCACCGCCGTATTGCTTTGCAGTCGTGGAAAAAATGTTCCTGAAACACTTGCTCGCATGGTTATGGGCTTCGGCTATGGTGCCGCAGCAACAGGCGCTATGCAGTTTGGATTCAACGATTTCGGGGATGGTTTTTGGTCCAAGCACGGCGGCGAGTTTAAATGGTTTACGGATGGTGTGCTTGTTCCATTAACTTACACCGTTGCAGCAAAAAGCAAACCGATTCAACGACTAGTACTTGGATCAGGGAAACTGCTCTCGAAAGATACCGCGATCGGTATTGGTCTACCTATGGCTTTGGGTGGTTTAGCTTCGCTTGTCGGTAATGGTATGGATAAAGCCTTTAAGACTGAGGATAGAAATCCAACTTATGCTACCTGGTGTCAGCAAGGGGGATTGGATTCCGCTGCTGTGGCTCTGGCGGGTGGTGGTGCCTATCTTTTAAGCAATAGAAATCTATTGGTGGGTGGTGGCGTTGGCATCGCTGCATGGTTCGCAGCTCGCAAGGCGAATGAATGGAGCCCGCATCCAACTCCTGCCAATCAATTCGACAAGTCGCTTGTGTCTCTTGATGCTTTGCAAAAAACAAGAAGCACAGAAGCGATGGAAGAAGCCGTCAGCCAGTTGAAAGAATTTGGTAACTTCGGCAGAACAGATGTATTGAAGAATCCTTGGGATTTGCAACATCCTTGGGAGATTCCAGGCAATCTTCATGACCAATTTGTCGGTCGCACTAAGCTTAGAGTTAACAACGTATCAACAGCGCCCGAACTTTCACTTCTGGCAAATGTCTATGGTGACTCCCAACATTGCAAACCTGGTTATTCAGGTACGGTCGCTCATGCTGCAGTAAACTTTGCAGCAGGCGAAAGATCCTTGAAATGGGGAGCTATAGGCGTCGAGAAGTTGCTTGGCGATTCAGTCGGACAAGATACACAAGTGGATTTGGGTGGCGAAGCGCTACGAAAATTCATAAATGCTAGACGTGAAATTGATCAGTGCATCGACTATGCCCAAAAGCATGATGGACAAATTCCAGAAGGTGAACCTGATGGCAAGCCGATAAATGCGGCTGAAGAAGTGAAAATGCTCACCGCTTTGGGTGATCGTGTTGATCACGCTATGAGCGAAGTGTTTGGACCGCACGAAAAGTTGGATCAAGTCATTGATGACGTTAAAAATCGTCTTTGGACCGGTCACGTTGACGCGGTAAACGAACTAAGAGCTGATGTTAAAGAAAGAGCCAAATATCCAAAGCTTAAACATGAGCTAACACCAAGATTGCAAGCAAAGCTGTGTCGTGATCTAGCCCTGATGGATCTGGCATATGCCGAACTCCATATCGAGAGCAAATTGAAGTTCAATTCAAGCGCTACAGGTGAAAGTGCAAAACAAGTAGCATTTCTAACTTCGGAAATGAAACCAATTGAAGTCTACTTTGGCGAAACGATGGCCGCTTTGACTTGGGCTAGAACTAAGATGACTGCCGATGATCCTGCTCAAGCCGACTTGAAGCGCATAGCTGATAGAGCATACGCTTTGTATCAGAAAGTCAAACAAGCAGGACTACCCGAAACAGCCGTAATGGGACACCATTTGCAAGATTTTCTCGACGGCAAACTTTACGACATTGGTCCGGATTACACAAGCGATGCCGCCAACCGTGCAGCCATTAGAAATGGACGCAATCCAATAGCCGATGAGTTGCGCGAGTACGAAAATCCACCGCAACAAACAGATGCCGATAGACAAAGAGACCAGGCTGCTGCTGCTGAGACTCAGCGCGAACAACAGGCTGCTGATCAACAAGCTTCGCAACTAGGCGACCAGAACAATCAGATGCAGCAAGCAGAAATTGACTACGCAAACCGCAGAGATGCTTATGCTCGTTCACACATTCAAGAAGAGATTGCCAAATTCAAAACTACAGGCAGAGTTCCGACTGCTGCAGAAATAGATGGCATATATGACTCTTTAGTTGATCAATTTGACTATTTGGTGAAAACTGGACAATTGAAACTTGATGCAGTTGATCCAAATACTTCCAGTCAAGCTCCAGCTCAGCAGCCGACAGCTGCTGCGCCGGTTCAACAAGCTCAACCACAATACAGTCAACCGCAAGCAAGCCAAACAATGCTTGACCCTAGAGCGGAAATGGACGCGCGAGTACGGCAGTTCATCTCAGCCAACGGTAGACGTCCGTCTGTTGCTGAAATGAGAGATCTAGCGCAAGGCTTATCGTCCACCAATTTCAAAATGTATAACCGTCCAGGTGTAAATCCGAGTCAGCCCCATCCACAGCTTGCTCCACAGGAACCTGTGCCGGTAATTCACCAGGGCACACCTGACCAGCAATAGTTGGTAGCTGACACTGACAACTTCTGAATTGAACTAATTTCCCACTTTTACGTATTTATAGTGGGGGGTTTTTATGCCTGACGTTAGACAATTAGTCTATAGGCAACTAGTCGTGCTCATGGCGCTTCTGGCGGTCGCCGGAGCCGCACTTTCTAGTTTGGCAGCGCCATTTTTCTTTGTGGCGATTGCTATCTTGACAGGTGCTGCCCTGGGGCTTTTGTGTCGCAGTTGGAAGGCGGCGATTATTCTTGGATCAATTCCTCTGCTGTTTTGGTCGTATGCAAATGTGCGACAAGTAAAGCCTCACGTGGACAGTAGTTGCGTATTCGTTCGAGGAGTTGTAGAAGAGCCGCCTGCAGAGTCAGCCAATTGTTCGCAGATTGTGGTTAGCAGTTCGACTGGGCGATATTTGATACGTTTTTCCGGTAAATTCAATTTGCATGTCGGCGACAGTATTGAAGCAAAGGTGCTTTTGGACAGGCCGCAATCTTGCCAGCCTTGGGATTTTAATCGAACGACATATTTGCGTAAGTACGGTGCTCAGCAAAGTGGCTGGCTTGCTAACGATTTGCGCGTGGTTAATTCTGAGCATAGTTGGTGGGATCAGTTGAAAGAGTCCGTCGAGAATTCGCGCAAGAATTTGGTTGCCACTCATCGTAAATATCTGGGCGATACGGAAGGCGCGCTGCTTACTTCAATGGTCATTGGCGATCGGGCAGTCAATTTGCCTAATGAATTGACCAGACAATTTCGTGATGTTGGTCTTTCGCATGTGTTGGCTGCTTCCGGATTCAATCTGACAATTGTCACAGGCTGTACGTTGTTTCTTGTGCGACTGGCGGTAAATTCGACATGGCTCGGAAATATTGCTTGCTTTGCTACTATGCTGTCTTTTGTGGTCATGGCTGGACCGTCACCGTCAGTTTTGCGTTCGGCGCTTATGTTGTGTGTTTTGCTTTTGTATCGCTCATGCTGTCGCCAGGCGTCTATGCCGATTGCTTTGTCGGTGGCAATTGTGGCTGCGATAGTTCTTGATCCGATGTGTATTGCCGACGTGGGTTTTCAACTATCGTATATTGCAACGACGGCAATTATTTGCGGTGTTGAGCCGTTGCGACGTGCATTATTTCAGACGAGAAATTATTTTGGTATTGCTGAAGCTGTCTCGGTAATTATCATTGCTCAGATGGGTGTGCTGCCCTTGCAGCTGTATTATTTTTGGTGCTTGGGATTGTTCTTCTTGCCGGCAAATCTCCTTGTGGCTCCGCTGGTGCATTTAGTCACGCTATGCGGATTTGCCTCGTCGTTGCTTGTTTTAGTCAATCAACTAGTAGGTTGGCTTGGTGGTGTTATTTGGATTATGGACAAAATTATTTGGTTTCCGTTGACGGCCATTCTGATTTGTGTCAAGTACATGGCGTCGTTTGAACAAGCCAAGCTCGTCTTGGGAGCGCCAAGCATTTCGTGCCTCATCTTTTACTATTTCGCTTTTGGGCTTTTTCTTTGCACTCTTAAAATCGGTCGTTGGCGTATACAATCTACGTGTATGGTAATTCTGGCAATCGGTCTGCTTGGCTGGCACCCGGCTTCTTCCAGCGTAGTAATTGTGCTTTTCAAAAATGCAGTGGCTGTACTTGAGCCTGATCATAATGCGCATGTGCTGGGAGACACAGAGTTGCCGTCCTTGAAAAGATTTCTGCTCTATCATGGTTGTCGAATTTTTTGCGCGGATAAAGGCGAATCGATATTTATTCCGCAGGGCAAAACAACTGTTGTAAGAATCGATGAACATAACGTTGGAGAGGCAAAGTTCACAGATGAGGGAATTGACTCGCTAATAGTTTGTCTCAAGGGTGCGCGATTTAGTTATCTTGTAAATGGACTTTTGGCAAATGAGCAATTTGGTAGGTGCCTTGAGCGTTGCAAGACGGTTTGGCTCGTTTTAGATCGTGGCATTAGCAAAAAGGCAGAGTTGGCAATGGCAAGAAAGCTGCCAAGTTGCGTTAAAATAGCCAAACGCGCTGGCGAGAGTTTGGTTTTTGAGGCTTTAAATGGGTCCATCCAAATACGAAATTGAAGAAGCAATGGCAGTTGAATGTCTGTCGCGAGACAATGGCGTTATTGTCGTTCCGACGGATACGACTTACGGACTTGTCTGTCGCTTGGACAGACTCAATGGTATTGAGCGTATCTATGAATTGAAAGGTCGCGACCGCTCGAAGCCGCTGATTATTCTTGCTAGTGATACGAAGTCGATACTGCCGTTTATTGACGGAGCGCAAGAAGTTGTACAGACACTTGGCGAGAAGTTTTGGCCGGGGGCACTGACTATCGTAGCAAAGGCGTCTGCGCGCGTGCCTAAGGAAATTATGAGTGGCGGGACTACTGTTGGCGTGCCTAAGGAAATTATGAGTGGCGGGACTACTGTTGGCGTGCGAGTACCTGAGCATGGCGCCTTGCGCGCGTTGTTGGCATTGCTGCCCAATGGCGCTGTTGCCAGCACAAGCGCCAACTTGTCGGGTGCACCCACTCCGAAGGTAATGGCTGAGGTAATTGCTTCGCTTTCGGATAAGGTAGATTACCTGATGCCGGATTGCGGCGAGCCTCCGGCTGGCACGGAATCGACCATTATCGATGTAAGCGGGACAGAGCCTAGAGTGCTACGTGCAGGCGCGCTGCCGGCGGCAAGTCTTCTTTCTGCGTTGTCGTTGTAAGCTGGCTATTTGCCCATCGCCGCGAAGTAGACGGCGCAGGCGTGGTCTAGGTATTCACGTGAAAGACGTGGTGGTGCTTGCAGGAAGGAGCAGAGGTTGATTACCTGGTCGATCACGTCGCGTGGGTGACAGCAGCGCATCTGGCGCTTGCCGCTTCTGTACTGTGTCTCGATTAAGTAGTTGACGGCTTCTTCATTGTATGGCACGCCGGTCTTCTGGCAGTACTGCAAGAAGATCCATTTGAATTCGTCTTCTGTAGGGTTCGTAATGTGAATCTTGTACGGAATACGTCTTAGAAATGCCTCGTCAACGAGATCCGACGGATTCAAGTTTGTTGAAAATACAATCAACTGCTCGAATGGAATTTCCAATTTCTTGCCTGTGTGCATGGTCAAGTAGTCGACGCGTTTTTCCAGAGGTACAATCCAACGGTTGAGTAGTGATTTGTGGTCAATTCTCTGTCGACCAAAGTCGTCTATTAGGAGCAAGCCGCAATTGGACTTGAGCTGAATTGGCGCTTCGTAGAGTTTGGTTGTGTAGTCGTACTGTAACTCAAGCATGTCGATTGTAAGTTCACCACCGACGACTACGCATGGACGTTGAATTCTTACCCAGCGGTGATCGTAGTCTGCCGGGTAGTTGCCCGGTGAGACTTCCTGGTGGCTGTGATCATCATAAACACGAATGATTTGTCCATCAATTTCCACAGCGTGTGGAATGAAGATGTGACCTTTAAAGCTGCGTACAATACGTTCAGCAATTGATGTTTTTCCATTGCCGGCTTCACCGAAGAGGAACATACCACGACCGGCGTTGATGGCCGGACCGATGGCGTTAATTGTCTTGCGGCTGATCATGATATCGGAGAAAGCTACTTCCAAGTCACGTGGTGTAACCGCTTCTCTTCTAATTGTTTGCGCTTTAACTGACTCGATGTAGGTGCTCCATGGTACAGGGCAAGCACCAACATAGGAGTTGTAGTCAAAAGCAGTACGTGCTCTGTCGCGTCCCTTTTCGGTGGGTGTGTATTCATAGTCAGCCAAACCACCGGCGGTGCGTACTTCAATGAGCATTTGCTTCTTGAGTGACTCCAAAAGCTCCTCGATGAGCTTGAAAGGCAACATCGTACGGGCAGCAATTTCGCGCCCGAGTGCGTAGTTGACCAGGTAAATGTCCTTGAGCAGCAGTTCTTCCAAAAAGCCTTGTTTGAGCCCTGTATCCTCAATAGTATTTGGATAGGGTGGAACGAATTCCTGTTGCTGTGTTCTTATCTGTTGAACCATAACCTTGTCCCTGGTTTAGAAGCTGAGAGTACTCATGCTTTCTATTTACCTGAAAATGGCAGGTATTAATCATTTTTGGACATATTTGTTGGCTTTGAGGGCGTTTTCCCTTTGGCTGATAATGCCAGGAACCGCCGTTGGGCTAGGTTTTGCACGACTTGTTGATGAATCTCGCCTGCCAGAGGTGCTAAATCCTTCATGTTATCAGGCGTCCCGAAACGGCTTTCTGAGTAGTCATTTGCAAAGTCATCTATTAATTTCGGTAGATCTTCAGCGGCAACAAAAGGTTGCGCCGCACGAACTTTATCTGATAGTTCGTCGGCTGTGTCGGAAGGTGAGCGGCGAACTTTTAATTTCTCCAGATCGCCCAATACTTGCAGGTAATCGCGAGTGGCAAGACGGTAGTCTGAAGATTTGGCTGCCGACTTGAGCTGCTTGTTCGTCTGACCACGCTTATACATTTGGTAGAAAAGCGAAGCCATAAGGGCAACCGAAAGTGCCGAAGCAACCGGCCACAGAGTCTTCGCCAACCAGTGAATGATAGGACCGAAAGCAATTGCTACTGGTACCAGTAGTTTCGATAACGCCGTACCTATCGAGTTGAGGAGTGCTTTTACCTGTGGTAAATCAATCAACTTTTGTGTGAACGATGCGAGTTGATCCAATAAATAGTTGCCTGGCGATGAGCTTTTTACCTCCGGCAAGCCTGGCAACGGACCGCCTGGTGTAGGATCAAAGGGCATCCAGCCGACAGTAGGAATAAAGACTTCCGCCCAAGCATGGGCATCCAACATTTTCACTTCCCATAGTCCGGTAAATGGATTGTACTCACCTGGTGTAAAGCCCGTTACCAGTCTGGCCGGAATTCCTTGAGTGCGACAAAGGACAACAAATGCGGAGGCAAAGTGTTCACAGTAACCTTCTTTCTGGTCGAATAAAAAGTCGGTGACCACGTCTTTCTGCTCGTCGGTTGGTGGTATTTTCAGATTGTATTTGTAGGTTCGCTGGAGGAAATAGTTAATGCGTTCCGCTTTGACGAAGCTGTTGCCTGACTCGCCCACTACTTCTGCTGCTAGTGCTCTGACTTTGTCCGGCAGATTGACAGGCAGTCTTAAATAGTTTGAGTACCTTTTGTTGATGCGCTGAGCGGCTTCTTCGTTGAGCTCGCTCATTTTTCGCAATTGGCTTATGTTGAAATTGGGCACCAGTGAAAATACCGTGTACATTGTGTCATGTTCCATCACCGACGGACTGCGCAATGAACCGTATTCGTCAACCGCTATGTTGCCGGATGGGAAATACAGTTGATATGGTACGGCTGCAGCCAGAATTAGATTAGGTTGATCTGATTCGAGATAGAAAACTTGTCCTGTGTCTTGTGAACGAGTTCGTGACGGAAAAGACAAGAAAGGCAGAGACGAGAGCACAATTGCCGAGCTTTCGCCCGCGACTCTGGTAATGGTGGCATTTGGTCTGCTCATGGTCCAACGGTGACCATCGTACCTGTCAAACGCCATTCCTCTCCAGTAATGTCCCGCACGGCTGCCTACGCGCACGACGACCTGATCAGAGAGGAGTCCGCGATAATTCAGATCGAGCTGCTGTGAAAAGCCATAGTAGGCAAGCGGATTTACTTCGAGACTGCCATCGGCTCGGCGATGGTGTGTAAGCAGTGGATTGTAGATTCTGTCTGCGCTTGGTAAGCGGAGTGTAAAAGGCAACGACAATCGAATGTTGTGCATCAGTCCGAGGTTGAATTTAGGAATACATAGGAAAAGCCCTATGCTCAAAAGCGGAATGGTGGAGAGCATAGCGATTTTGGAGTATTTGTTTGGCAGCGACAATCCAAAGAGTGTATCTTTGCCGAGCATACTCACCGATTGACTTTGAATGGCGTGTTCTGTCGAACGGGACAGGCAGTCGAGATAAAACATATAGGTGCCGAAGGCCATAAATGCCACCACATACAAGGCGAATGTGAGATCTCGACTTAAGGTGGCAGCCGATGTTACCAGTGTCAGTCCGACAAGAGCCGAAACATTCAAGCTTCGCCTTGTTGGCAAGTCGAAGCAGTGCAGTGCCTGTAGGGCGATGAGCATGTTTGTCAGAGGTTCTCTGGCATCGGCTACGTTTAGTTTGATTCGATAGAGAATCTCTTCTATGAATGAGGCAAAGACAATGAGAATGCCCAAAATAATTGCCCACTTTATCCAGGTGTTGCGCTTGTGTCGTCTTGTATAGCTGACAAAACTGCCAATGATTGTGCCTGCTATGCCAAAAAGGGTCAGACCCGGTGGCGTATTGGCCAATTGGCTGGCCGCCAAAATACCAACCATAGCCATAGCTGCAGTAATAGTTCTGAAACTAAGGGAGTCTTCAATTGGTGATCGTGGCTGGCTCATGTTGTCTCTATAGGTTGGAGAGATCGTCCGCGTTGAATATCAAAGATCGACTGGCGCGGTGCAGTACTGTAGTTGAAATTGTTGTGCTGAGGTCCGGTTTGTGAGGACCGTTTTCTGTTGTTATAGAACCGACTTCAATGAGATATAAATTGTTGCGTGGCTGTTCTTCGAAGCCTGATGGACTAACTAAGACTAGCGTACGTTCGCTGTCAAAGGCCGTTCTTTCAAATGGATGACGTCCTTGTGAACGAGTAGCTGGTTTCATCGACGTTATCCGTGCCAAAACCTCCATTTGTGTGCTCAATCCTGCAGGTAATGCCGGAAGATTCAATTCTTCGTATGCACGCTCGGGTAGTATCGTTAGTTGTGGCGATGTGCCTAACTGCATTCCTAGCGTCAAAAGTGACGCGCAGGCAGTGACTGCCAGCTCGAATTGCTCTTCTGATTGCCACGGTGCTTGTAAGTCGATTGCTACATCGAATATTGGCAGTCCTTCGGTTTCGTATTCGCGCACCATCAATTGGCCGAGTTTGGCGCTTGAGCGCCAGTGAACATGTCTTGGGCTGTCTCCGCGAACATATTCTCTTATGCCGCGAGTGAAAGTTGATGCCCTTGTTGATCTGTTAGAACGTGAGGAGCCGGCAGCGCCGGCGGCCGAGTGAGGCAATCTGTAAAGGAAAAATCCCTCGATTGGCACGACGCGTGGATAAACAGTAATGGTTTGTATGCTTGCCGGTGTCACCAGACGTTTAAACCAGACAAATCCCAGTGGGAAACTAGTCTCAATTTCCACGGTGCCCAAATTGAACACGCCCCGTTTCAAATCTCGAATGACCCAGGGAATGTTGGCGTTGTTAAGCAAAGACTCGATAAAGAGCGGCTTGTTGATCAGCTTGCCACCAGGAAATAAGTACTTAACTCGCAACCATTGTACAGGCATGCGCCGCGCAATTGCCGAATGTAGTCCTAGGTGAATGGTAACTACTAGATTTTGGCCGGCAGTTGCTTTGTTGCCGGCTGTTTGGTGTACAGATATAACTGTCAGTATCAGCAAAGGCAATATGCACGAGAGAATTACTGAGGCAAGCACTGATGCGCTCATCAGGTAAATCCAGCCGCAACCTACGTTTCCTGCTATGAAAAACAGAGCGGAAGCCAGAATAATCATTACGAAGAAACGTGCGGAAGTACGATAGCTTAAACGATCGCCGGGTTTGGTTGAAGGCTGACTAGATAGGGACCGCAACCTGTTCAATGATTTGATCAATGATTTCAGCATGGCTAACCTTGTTGTCTTTTTGCCGAGGAATGATGCGGTGACCTAACACTGATGGGGCTAAGAGTTTGACGTCGTCCGGTTTGACGAAGTTGCGCCCGCTAAGCAGCGCCGTTGCCTGTGCCGCACGCATCATCAATTGGCTGCCGCGAGGACTTACGCCAAGGACGATGTGTGAATTGTGTCTGGTGGCATTAACAAGATCGACGATATAGCGTTGAATTGACTCGTCAACAAACACTTTGTTGACTAACCGTCTGGCTTGTAATACTTCTTCTTGTGTTAATACCGGTGTTGCTGAGAAAGCATCCGGTTGCAATGTCTTCTCAAGCATTGTTACTTCTTCATCGGGCTTAGGATATCCCAACGACAGGCAAAGCATGAATCTATCGATCTGCGCTTCAGGCAACGGGAATGTGCCGTGATATTCAATCGGGTTTTGCGTGGCAATCACGAAAAACAACTCAGGTAATTCTCGCGTTTCTCCGTCTATCGTCACTTGCCTTTCTTCCATCGCTTCCAGCAAGCTTGACTGTGTGCGTGGAGTGGCGCGGTTGATTTCATCTGCCAGCAGAATGTTCGTAAAAATTGGTCCAGGCACGAAATTAAATGTGCCTTCCTTCTGGCTATAGATGCTCACGCCGGAAATGTCCGAAGGTAATAGGTCTGGCGTACACTGTACGCGGGTAAAGTTGGCTGCCACAGACCGGGCTAAAGTCTTTGCCAAAAGGGTCTTTCCAACCCCCGGGACGTCCTCCAAAAGGACGTGTCCCCCTGCTAGAAATGCTGTGACGGCAAGGTGAATGGAACGCGACTGCCCGACAAGAACCCTATTGATGCTCGCCACAAGCTCTGCCAGTTTGGCATCGAGATTTTTAGGTAAGGTTTCCACTGTGACCATGCCACTCCTGGATAGAAAGCCGTCATAGCCGCCATGGCAACTGCCTCTACCCCTATTGCGGTTATGCCCGTTTATATAGTCATTAATCTCAAAATAAGACAAAGATGAAATAGCTACAATCTAAGGTCGTGTTAGACTGTTGGCTCGGATTGTTAAAAGACGGGAACGGGCGATGGCGCTTACATTTCAGCAAGTAATTCACAAACTTAACGAGTTCTGGGACAAGCAGGGTTGCGTAATAATGCAGGCTTATGACCTGGAAAAGGGGGCGTCGACAATGAGCCCCGGCACCTTCCTGCGCGTCCTGGGCCCTGAACCTTGGAATATGGCCGTTACAGACCCTTGCCGCAGACCGACAGACGGGCGCTACGGCGAAAATCCTAACCGCATGCAACATTATTTCCAGTATCAGGTCATCTTGAAGCCATCTCCAGATGACGTCCAAGAGAAGTATCTGGAAAGTCTCAAAGTCCTAGGCATTGATCCGCTTAAACATGACGTACGTTTTGTTGAAGACAATTGGGAGTCACCGACACTTGGTGCCTGGGGCGTAGGTTGGGAAGTTTGGCTAGACGGTATGGAAATAACGCAATTCACTTATTTCCAACAAGCAGGCGGTCTGGAAGTAAAACCGGTTGCTGCTGAAATTACTTACGGTCTTGAGCGCATTTGCACCTACTTGCAAAATGTCGAAAGCGTTTATGAACTGAAGTGGAATGATAAAGTAACTTACGGTGAAATCTACCACCGCAACGAAGTTGAGCAATCTACTTTCAATTTTGAAGAAAGCAATCCGGAAATGCTCTCGACGCTTTTTGCCAAGCACGAAGAAGAAGCGAGACGCCTCATTGAAAAGAAACTTGTTATGCCTGCTTACGAGCAAGTGCTTAAGTGCTCACACACTTTCAATCTGCTTGATGCCCGCGGTGTTTTAGGACGTGATGAGCGCATGGCAAACATTTTGCGCATACGTCGTCTGTCAGAAAAAATTGCTAGACTCTATTTAGAACAACGTATTGAGTTGGGCTTCCCGCTCATGCCGGAATCAGAACGCGCACAGGCTGTTGAGACCTATAAAGAACGTTATCTAACGATAAAGAACTAATTAGATCGGCAAGTCAACAAAGAAGCTGGTGCCGTGATCGACTTCGCTGGCGCAAGTTAGTTTGCCGCCGTGCAGATCAAGTAATAGTCGGCAAAGATGTAGTCCAACTCCTGTTGAGCTGCTGGTGCGCACATGTGTTGCAGCTGTTGATGGATCGAAAAGAGTTTTCATTTTCTCTTCTGGAATTCCTGGGCCCATATCTGCTATTTCAATTTCAATGAAGCCGTCTTTTCTCTTAGCATTGATGGTTACTGTTTCGCCTTCATCACTTACGAAAATGGCGTTTTGTACGAGATTGTGAAAAACTTGTTGCAATGCAGGGAAAATGCCTCTGACGAAAGGCAAATTGGGTTCCATATTTAGAATTACTTCTACGCCGGTATTAGTCAAATGTTGCTTGTTTAAATCAATTGCAGAATTTAGCAAGTCAGGTATAGCTACTAAACTCATGTGATCTTTTGTCGATAGCATTTCTGTTCGACATAATTCCACAAGTGTTGAAGCAAGTTCAAGATATTTGAAATTGCCGGCGACTTGCTCTGTCAGCATATCTTTGATTTCCGGATCGACCTCATCGGACAATTCGTCTGCTAGAACTTCCAAGACGCCGGATTCGGCAATAAGATGGTTTTTTAAATCGTGTGTGATAAGCGTTGCTAGCGCATCTCTTTGCTTTTTTAGTTTTACCGATTTTGTTATGTCCTGAAATAGTGTGACGCCGCCAATAACTTCACCATTTTCATTTTTGACAGGTGAGGCAATTGTTCGTATCCAAATTCCTTCCGGCGGTAAGTGTGGACTGGTAACAAAACCAATTGACTCGACAGCTCTGCCTTCATTAAGAGCTATAAAAAGGGGTTCTTCATCCTCTAAAAGTGGTGTCTGTCCATCTTCCTTGAAGCGCTTGTAGCGGCTGCGTAATTCCGACATGGAAAGATTGGCTATTTCCCAGCCGGCTATGGCAATTGCCGCTTGATTGGCCAAGAGTATGTTTTTGCTGGCGTCCACGACAATCAAGCCATCGCCGATTGAATCTAAGATTGCCATCAAAAAACGAGCATGAGCAGCAGCGGCATCGCGAGATTTGAGGACGCCATCTATGTAGTTGCGTGTTAATGCCTCAAGCTCGTGCATTGCTTGATATATTTTTTCAGATTCTATTGGGTCTGTATTACGCTTGCTCATGTTGCACTGCTCGTTTCAATTCAAAAGCATCATGTATTAGCTGGGCTGCCTTTTCTGTGTCTGCTTGACTTACGACGCAAGTTAGTTTCATCTCGCTTGTAGCTATCATTTTTATATTTATGCTGTTTTTCCCAAGTGTATTGAAGACTCTGGCTGCAACTCCGGGTTGTCCTGCCAGTCCAGCGCCGATAAGGCTAACTTTGGCGATGTCGGGGTCGGATAAGACTTCACTGGCGCCTAGGTCTGACTTAATTTGGTTCAGCGCTGCGATTGTTTGATCAAGGTCATTTTGATGCACGGTAAATGTGATGCTGTTCTTGCCCATTGTGGGATGAAAGGCTTGCATAATCATGTCGATAACGATGTTTTGTGCTGCCAGTGTTTGCATTATTGTGCCGGCGATTCCCGGCTTATCTGGGACATTAAGGATGGCTACGCTGGCTTGGTCTTTATCGATAGCCACACCGCTTACCGTGCGGTAGATTTCCATATTGTCTCCTCCATCAATTAATGTACCACCATGGTCCGGCTTAAAGGTGTTGCGCACGCGCAGGGGGACCTTATACCGGCGAGCTAACTCGACTGCGCGAGGGTGAATAACCTGAGCACCCATCCGGGACATTTCCAAAACTTCTTCGTGTGAGATTTGATTTAGCAGGCGTGCACCTGTAATTACATTTGGATCAGCTGTGTAAATGCCATCTACATCTGTGTAAATGTCGCAGCAAACGGCATTCACGGCCGCAGCCAATGCGACGGCAGTTGTATCTGATCCGCCTCTACCTAGTGTCGTCACGTCACCTGTTTCGGTGATTCCCTGGAAGCCGGCTACAACTAGAACATCATTGGTCTTCAAAGCGTTCATAAGACTTTCTGACTTAACATCAACAATTCGTGCCTTGTTGTGGACAGTCTCGGTGAAAATTCCCACCTGAGCAGCGGTCAAGGAGCGTGCCTTGATGCCCAAGCTGTGCAGGCTCATTGTCAGAAGAGTAATTGAAATTTGTTCACCGACTGCCAGTAGCTGATCCATTTCGCGAGCATCGGGATTTTCTGTTGCTTGCTTTGCCAGTTTAATCAAGTAATCAGTCGTGTCACCCATGGCTGAAACGACAACCAGTACTTTGCCGGATTTGCATCTTTCCTGAACTATTTCGCCAACGTGTTGAATTCGCCCAATGCTTTTCACAGAGGAGCCGCCGAATTTCAATACAGTGATATTCGTATTACTCAAAGGTGGCTTGCACCCCCTTTGGACAGACTGCCAAAGGCATCACTTTTGACACAGCCTTGTTGGTTGCCGCCCATTTTTTGAGAGTGTCCAACACGGGTTCAAAATCGTTTGCATGCACGATTACTGTAACTGATGGACCGGCGCCACTAATCACGCAACCGAGGTAGGGTAGTTCACCGAGCGCAGTCTTTGTCTCGGCAAGAAGCGGAATTAGTCCTTGTCTGTAAGGCTCATGCAGTCTATCAGTGAGGGCATGCTTCAATCCTAAATCATCAGTGCGCGCAACAGCGGCAACTAAAATTGCTGTCTTTTGCAAATTGAAGACAGCATCTTGCAGGCTCACTTCTTTTGGTAAAACTGCGCGAGCTTCGTTTGTTGAAAGAGATTGTTGAGGAATGATACTGATTATTTTCCATTTGTCCGGCCAGGCAAGTTTTTCATAGCGGCAATTGCCGTCGTCTGTAGATGAGACGACAAAGCCTCCCATGAGGCTTGCTGCTAAGTTGTCCGGATGTGCTTCGTATTCCAAAGCTGCTTTTAAGATCATATGTGGAACAGGTCTTTTGTCGGTAAAAGATGCAGCTGCCCAAGCTGCTGCGATTGTTGCCGCTGCGCTTGATCCTAGTCCACGCGCAAGTGGAATCTCCGAAGATATCGTAATAAAGGCTCGATTGAGCAATTCGGCATCCACCGGCCACATTTGTTTTACAACTTTAGTGACTAGATTGTCCGAGCCTGTAGGCAATTGCTGAGCAATTGGTCCAACGAGCTTCAGCATCGGATGTGATTGTGTTGCGTCATTTCGAATTTCAATTGACACTGTCGTGTACAGACTAAGCGCAAGCGCAAGTGAATCAAAGCCCGGACCAAGATTGGCCGTGGAGGCAGGTACTTTGACTGTCACTTTTGTCTTCATATGCCTATGGCTTGTTTCACTTTTTCCATGGTCGCCTCAATTGGATTGAGATCAATTTTGATAGCGCTCATTGCTGCATTTGGATCTTTCAAGCCATTGCCGGTCAGTACCGAAACAACAGTCGCATTAGTCATTACGGCACCGGCTTTGAGGTGTTTGATAAGTCCTGCCAGTCCGGCAGCACTTGATGGTTCGCAGAAAATACCTTCTGAGCGAGCAATTAGCTTATAAGCATCCATAATCTCGTCATCTGTTACAGAATCGATCCAGCCATCAGATTCAATTGCAGCTTTCTCCGCTTCTTTCCAGCTTGCTGGATTGCCTATGCGAATGGCCGTAGCTTTTGTTTCCGGCTCGGCAATTGAACGTTTTAAAACAATGGCTGCCGCTCCTGCTGCTTCAAAGCCGCACATTCGCGGTGCCGAGGAAATTTTGCCCATATTCTTCCAGAGTTTAAAACCGCGCCAGTATGCGGAAATATTGCCGGCATTGCCGACTGGAATAAATAGATAATCAGGAGGTTTGCCTAATTGCTCGATTACTTCAAAGGCTGCTGTCTTTTGTCCTTCCAGTCTGTACTTATTGATTGAATTGACGATAGTGAGGTGGCAGTCGTCTGCTACTTCGCGAACAAGATTGAGCGCTTGATCAAAATTGCCGTCAATTGATATGAGTTTCGCTCCGTAAAGAATTGCTTGCGCTAATTTGCCTAAGGCAACATGTCCTGCCGGCAGCAAAACAAAGCAAGGTATTCCTGCTTTGGTAGCGAAAGCTGCTGCTGAAGCGCTTGTGTTTCCAGTCGAAGCACAAATCACTCCACGGCAACCCTCTTCCACTGCTTTTGAAATAGCCAGAGTCATGCCGCGATCTTTGAAGCTGCCTGTAGGGTTAAGTCCCTCAAGTTTGAAGTGGAGATTGAGATTGGGAAATCCCAATTGTTGTGGCAGATTTACAGCTTTTACAAGCGGCGTGTTGCCTTCGCCGAGAGTTATTATCGGAGTTGTATCCGACATCGGCAGGTAATCGCGATATGTGTCAATTAGTGCTGCGCTATTGTGCATGATTAGTCTCTGGTTGGAAAATATGCAGGATTGCTGCTGCTTCTTTGAGAAATGCGGACGCTTGCAATTTCTTGATGGCTTTGTCCATGTCGGCTTTGCTTGCTTCGTGCGTGATTACAACGACTGATGCTTCGTTTTTCTTGGTGTCCTTTTGAATCAAGCTGCGAATGCTTATGTTGTGCTCGCCGAAAATAGTGCCGAGATGGCCGATGACACCTGGTGTGTCAGCAACAATCAAACGCAAGTAATAGGGCGATCGCCAGGTTGAAGCTTCTTTTACTGCAGCCCAATCCGTTTCAATCTCCGGTTGGAAATAGCTAGAGAAATCGGGCAACTGAAGAGCATTGGCTAAATTTATTGTGTCTCCGACAATTGCTGAAGCAGTGGGCATTTGTCCGGCACCCGGTCCAACCATGACGATTTCACCGACGGCTGAACCGTTAACGAGAATGCCGTTATTCGCTGAGGAGACTGCTGCCAAAACATGACTTGCCGGAACAAGCATCGGCGCGACGAGCACATTCAACTGTCCGTCTATTTCTTTGGTGATGCCGATTAGTTTGATTGCATAACCTAGATCGCCGGCAATTTTAATGTCGTCGAAATTGATTTTGCGAATGCTTTCTTTGTAGATCTCAGATGGCTTTGCAAAGCGGCCATATGCTAATGCTGATAAAATTGAAAGTTTATAGGACACATCGTGTCCGTCGACGTCGGCAGTTGGATCTGCCTCGGCAAAACCTTGCTTCTGAGCATCGGCCAAAGCAACATCAAAATCAATTCCTTTTTCTGTCATCTGCGACAGAATGTAATTGGTCGTGCCGTTCATTATTCCGACAACGGAAGATATTTCGTTGGCTTCAAGTCCCTTATGAATAGTGGAAATCAAAGGCAAGCCGCCGGCAACTGCTGCTTCAAAAAAAATGTCCACTCCTTTAGCGCGAGCTTTTTCAAAGAGTGTCGGACCGTGTTTGGCTAAGACTTCTTTGTTAGCGGTGATAATGTGTTTGCGTTTTTCAATGGCTTGCAGCATGAAGTCCAAAGCTGGTGTTTCACCACCCATCACCTCGATAAGAATTTCAATTTCCGGGTCGTTCAAAAGCGCTGAAACATCACTTGTTAGTTCGCACGAACCAGGCAACTCGACTTGCCTGGCTTTTGCGAGATTGGCCACAGCCACTTTCTTCAAGACCAAATTCTTGTTGCCACAAAGCAGCCGAACAACTCCTTGCCCGACCGTTCCAAGCCCAATCATGCCCAAAGTAACCTTTGACATAAGTTGGTTATTCCCCGGTGTAAAACCAAAAAACTGCCGAAAAGCTCTTGGAAACCGGATCTCTCGCAGTGTATCCAAAAGATTTCCCTTGCATATTTGTTATCCGCCGCTAATATTTGGGTATATGGCGGACAGGCGGGATTTTAATTAGCTAGGAGACTGTAAATGAGGGTGGCACCGCGGGTATTTTTTTCTTGTTTGAGTTTATCGCTCGTGATGCTTGTTGGTTCAGTGGCAGGTCTGGGAGTTGTATCGCAAGCCCAGGCAATTGGACCAGTTATGACTCCAATTCCGAACTCCTCATTTAAGGCTCGCATGGTTGTGCGATCCGGACGCGGTGTGTCGGCTCACAAGCATCCTATCTATCGAAAGAAATTACATAAGGTAGCGAAGGCAAAAGCACCAGCTCCTGTTCAGGCAATTCAGCCGCAAGCATTTATTGGTAGGCTATCGACTCGCGAGTTAGCCCCGGGTGTTTTGTACAAATCTTATAGTGGTGCGTTGAACATCAACCTGGTTGATGTGGACACGGCGCATGCTCCTGTTAAGGTGCGTCCTGTTTTGGCCGGTGATTCGTTCAATCAATTAGCAGGTGTCGAGCACCATGCTCGTCGCGCGCGAGCACTTGCTGCGGTCAACGCAAATTATTTTAAAAAGGACGGCACACCGTTAGGCACATTAATAGTAGATGGCGAATGGGTGGCCGGACCAATTTATAATCGAGTTTCGCTGGGAATCAATTCTGCCGGATATGTACGTATCGACAGAGTTGATTTGTTTGGTCGCATGGTGTCATCCAATCCCAATGTGCCGAGCGCATGGGTGAACAACATAAATCAACCAAGACGTAAAGGCGCTCATCTTATTGTTTATACTCGCCGTTGGGGCAATTATGTGCAGATGGCCTATGACGGTTGTCTTGTTGCCGTCAACAATCGCGGCGAAGTTGTCGGTAAAGGCGTGCGCTCGCTGACCATTCCTTTGGGTGGTTATGTTTTGACTGACACCAAATCAGGCGATATCGCGAAATTGAAATTTGGCGATTATGTACACATTTCTTGGAAGACAACTCCTAATGATTGGCAAGATGTAGTCTATGCAGTTAGCGGCGGACCAACCTT
Organism: Candidatus Obscuribacterales bacterium; assembly: GCA_019744775.1. Taxonomy (NCBI): domain Bacteria; kingdom Bacillati; phylum Candidatus Melainabacteria; order Candidatus Obscuribacterales; species Candidatus Obscuribacterales bacterium. Next base: position 469,676 of record JAIETZ010000002.1, on the reverse strand, counting down.
AATAAAGAACGGACAAATATATTTGGATGTTGCTGACGAGCGTTTCCGTGGAAATTGGACGGGCGCTAGTATTCGTGCGCGCACCGCAGTTGGTGTCACCAACGACAATCATCTTTTGTTGTTGACTGTGGAAGGGCCACATACACTTTGGGATGTTGCTAAATTCTTGCAACAGATGGGTGCTGTCGAAGCAATGAATCTTGATGGCGGTGGTTCAACGACAATGGTCGTAAATGGCGCTACCGTAACTAGAAATGCCACATCCAGCCAGAGACATGTAGCAAGTTCATTGGCTGTTATGTTCTCCGAAGCACCAAGACTTAGTGGCGGCTACACAGGCTATACCTATTCGCCGACATCGGATTTAACAGACTTCCGCTCGCCTTTATTCAAAGACCCGACACAAAAATGGACGGCTGCCGCCCAGCAAGTGTCCAACAACGAATTGCCCGTTGTTGCCAGCGGACGCGTAATTGAAAATACTGACTACAACGGTATCGCTGTACCTTAGTCTCGAATAGTTGTTTCTAGGGCAAGCAATTCTGGTGTGCTGACAATACGATCGAGCACCTTTTCTCTTTGCTCTGGCGAAAGAGATGTGCCGACTGTCACTTTCAACAAATCGTCTTTGCGCATCACTGAAATAAGTTTGTAATCGTCACCAAGCAATGCTCTAATCCCAGCAAATTCTTCGGGTCGGCAGGAGAACTTAATTGGCGAATTGTCGTTGCTCAATTCACTGCGCTGTCCGGAACCCTTGATGTATTTGGTTGTGATAAGCAGAGCCAAAAGATCAACGAGCGTTACAGATATTGCCAAAGAATATTGTCCGAAACCGCAGGCCATGCCAACGCCAGTAACTAACAAAATAGTGGCGGCAGTTGTTACGCCTGAAGTGATGAAGCCCTGGCGTAGAATTACGCCCGCTCCAAGAAATCCAATGCCGGAAAGAATTTGTCCTGCCACGCGAGTTGGGTCGGCATGAGTGACTCCGACAGAGGCCTTGACGCCGCAAAGCGTCAGCACGCATGAAGCCAAGCTTATTACCATCAAGGTACGAAGGCCGGCAACCTTTTGGCGGCGTCTGCGCTCGTAGCCCAAAGCGGCGCCCAAAATGACAGCTAGTAAGAGATTAGGCAAAAACTCCAATCCGAGATCGAGTTGGATACCGGATAGGGGCGAATTCATAAAATAGGAGGCAAAGAACATGCAGCCCTCCTTTAGAGCGGATGTCATTTTAGATCTAATTGCCGATAAAAGATCCTCTGATTATAGTAACTTAAGGGTTGACAAGAGGATCTTTGGTTTTACCTGTCCGGCTAGTACAATGATGGCCGTTCCCCGGGGAGTATATATGCCTGAGCGTTTTGCCGTTGGAGTGGATTTCGGTGGTACCAAAATTTTGGCCGGGGTGGTCAATCTGGACACCGGCAGGCTTGTTTCAGCCAGTAAGGCTAGAACAGGCGGCGCTGAAAATGGCGAAGTAATTAAAAGAATTACCTCGGCAATTGATTTGGCTCTAGTTGAAGCCAGGTTGGAAGCCAAACAAGTGCAGGGGATTGGCGTCGGTGCAGCCGGTCAGGTAAACAGACAAAAAGGCGTCTTGGTAAATGCCGCCAACATTGGCGTGACCGATTTGCCAATTTGCCAGCCGTTGAGCAATCAATACAATGTAGATTGCGTGATCGGCAATGATGTTGAAGCTGCCACCATGGGTGAATTGAAATTTGGTGCCGGTCGCAAAAGTGATAGCTTTGTCTGCATTTTCGTCGGAACAGGAATTGGCTCCGGCATAGTCAACGATGGCAAGCTTTACCGGGGGCACACAGGGACAGCCGGTGAAATTGGTCATATGGTATTTGAACCGTATGGTCGCCTTTGTGGTTGTGGTGCTTTGGGTTGTTTGGAAGCGTATGCTTCACGCACGGCTGTAGCAAAAACAATCGTGGCTGAACTTTCGCGCGGAGCGGACTCCACAGTGCGCGACAAAATCAATATGAACAAAGGGATTTTGCGTTCTAAAGCAATTGCAGAAGCGGTTGCCGAAGGCGATGATTTGACTATTGCTTGCATCAAGCAAGCCGCGGAATTTATGGGCTTAGGACTTGCATCGGTAATTAACTTTTATAATCCACAACGCATCATAATGGGCGGCGGTTTGATAGAAGCTTGCGATCTGTATTTCCAATTGGCGGCGAAGAAAGCAAAAGCTCATGCTTTGCGTCATCCGGCTAAGAAAATAGAAATAGTCAAAGCGGAATTGGGCGATTACGCAGGCGTAATTGGTTCGGCGTTATTAGTGCGCGAGAATTAGGTCATTGAATTTACTTCCCTGACGCGTACCGCGCTCAGTAAGTATTGCTTCAATTTTTTCCATTGTCTGATGTTTGTTGAAAGACCATGTCGGTGCCAACACTTCGTCCTGGCTGCCCTCTGCAACAAGGCGCATGACGATCATTTCCGGTGGCAACATCTCTAACGAGTTGGCTACTAATCTGGCGTAAACATCTTCATCAAGCAACGGCAAGCGTCCAGCTTTTAAATCTGCTTCCATTGGTGTGCCTTTGTAGACTACAAGTTGGTGAATCTTTATCGCATCGACTCCACACACTGCGACTTGCTTCACTGTCGACATCATTTCTTCTTCATCGTCACCAGGCAGTCCGAAGATCAAGTGTGTTGCCACGTTGAGACCGCGTGCTTTGGCGCGTTTTACAGCATCAAAAAATTCTTCTGCGCTGTGACCGCGATTGATGTTTTCCAGAGTCTTGTTATTAGCCGACTGCAGTCCTAATTCCAGCCAGACAGTTGTTTGTTTGGCAAAATCGGCGATCATATCGAGCACATTGTCGGCGACGCAATCCGGGCGTGTGCCAATCATCAGACCGACCACATCCGGGTGGTCCAGGGAATTTTCGTAAAGGTTCTGCAACACTGCCTCAGGCGCGTAAGTGTTGGAAAATGCCTGGAAATAGGCGAGAAACTTCTCAGCTTTGTAACGACGTCTTATTCTTTCTATGCCGCTTAGCAATTGTTCTTTCATAGCTAAGTCAGTCTTAATGGTCGGAGCTCCCGACCCGCGATCGTCGCAAAACGTGCACCCGCCGAAGGCTCGGACCCCATCTCTGTTTGGGCAAGTGAAGCCGGCATCCAACGGCACCCGGTAAACGCGGGTACCAAAGATTTCTTTTAAGTAATTATTGAACGACCTGTAGAGCTGGCTCATGCGCTGCATGTACCTATTTGGGCTTGTGTGAAGGCTTTGATTTTACTACAGGTTGCCCTTGTTGCCATGAGCTCAATTGACATACTCAGAGCCTGTTTGTTAGTATTTCTGACCTTAACTCTCGATGCCCTCATCGTCTAGAGGCCTAGGACACCTCCCTTTCACGGAGGTAACGGGGATTCGAATTCCCCTGGGGGTAGATTTTCAAAAAAACGGGCGCACATTGCGCCCGTTTTTTTAGTCTTCTGCAAATATTTGGAGATAGGGTTCGTACCGGAAGATTCGGTTGCGCCGTGTGCCAGTGGTTTCCCTAAGTAAACCTAACTCGACGAATTTTTCGATAATCTTTCCTGCAGTGACGTATGCACAATTTAGATGTTGTTCGGCCATCCGTACTGTAATTATTGGATTTTTGAAAAGGAAATCGAGTAGCACCATCCCATTAGTGGCACCACTTATTTCACTACGAATTTTTCTTCGGTGTTCTTCCTGCAGCTCTAAGATTTGTTTTGCCGTTGCTGCGGCTTCTTTGCTAACTTCACTTACTCCTTCCAGAAAGAATTCCAGCCATCCTTCCCAATCACCATTTAGGCGCACATTCATCAGTTTCTCGTAATATAGTTCCCGATGGCGTTTGAAAAAATGGCTGAGATATAGCAAGGGTAGATGCAGAATTTCTTTCTGGCAAAGCAAGAATGTTATGAGTAGTCTTCCGACCCTTCCATTTCCATCCAGGAATGGATGTATTGTTTCAAATTGTGCATGCACGACTCCGCAATGAATAAGTGGTGGCAGATCTGAATTTGAGTGAATGAACTCCTCTAAATTGGCGAGTGCCACTTTCATTTCATGCGCTGGCGGCGGAACATAGCTGGCATTTGCTAGAGTTGCACCTCTGCTGCCAATCCAATTTTGACTTGTGCGAAATTCTCCAGGCTGTTTATTGCCACCACGGACACCTTGCATGAGGCGTTCGTGAATCTCACGAATTAAACGGAGCGAAAGTGGGAATTCCTGCAGCCTCTGCAATCCATAATTCATAGCCCTAACATAATTGACCACTTCTTCAATGTCTTTTGGCTGCTCCTTTTGGGTACCACTTTCAAATTTGAGAATGTCCTCTAAGCTGCTTTGAGTTCCCTCGATTTGGGAACTGTAAACAGCTTCTTGGCGAACATACATTGCCACAAAGAGATCTGGATTGGGAAGTATGGCTCCAGCTCCATCAAGTCTGCCGAGCGCCATATCGGCTGCCGATAGCATTTGCATCAGTCTGCCGGTAAGCGCAATGGGTGGAGTTGGCGGCAAGGGTGCAGGGACGAATGCACTGTAACCGGTAGGTTGTTTTATCAGTCTGCCAGCGCGTTCTCCGCTCATTCCCTCTGTACCTTTAATTGTAATTACTCTTATTTTAACATACGGCTCATTATTAAAATAAGAACCCAGCCCATATTTAACCTAAGTGAAATATGGAAAGATTTTGACAGCATATTTAGCTGCCCTGAAATAAGGTAGAAAATGCTGTCTATATGCAGTCTTTCTGGAATATGGAGACGACAAGACCCTTATGTTTAGCTAGTCTGAAACAAGTGGCTTGTATTTTGGCTTTAGACGTTAAATCGGAAGTGGACTATATCGCCGTCTTTCATCAGGTATTCCTTACCTTCTAAGCGCATTAGTCCCTTATCCTTGGCGCCCTTTTCAGAGCCGGATGTAATGTAATCGTCATAACCAATTACTTCAGCGCGGATGAATCCTTTTTCGAAATCGGTATGAATAATCCCTGCGCACTGCGGTGATGTGAAGCCACTAGGAAAAGGCCAGGCGCGTACTTCTTTTTCACCGGCAGTGAAATATGTTTTCAGTCCCAAAAGATCAAATGCTGCACGAATCAAGTTGTTTACACCGGAATCTTTTACACCAAGACTTTGCAAATAGCCTTCTCGCTCTTCAGGAGTAAGTGCGGCAAGTTCTGCTTCAATCTGAGCGGAGATAATAACGACAGGGCGATTTTCTTTTTTGGCTAACTCGCGTAATGCTTGCACGTGTCTGTTGCCATCTGGATTTGCTAGCTCTTCTTCTTTGACGTTGGCTGCATAGAGCATTGGCTTGCTTGATAGCATTTGCAATTGCGGCAAAACTTTGAGTTCTTCGTCATTGAACATTTTCAAATCAATTGGTTCAACATTGTCCAAACATGGACGAATCTTGTTGAACATTTGCACTTCTAATTGCGCGCGTTTATCGCCCTGCTTAACTTGCTTTTGCAAACGATCGACGCGCTTATCAATGGAACCGGCATCAGCCATGGCCAATTCAATGTGAATTGTCTCCACGTCACGAATTGGATCAACTGGACCATCAACGTGTGTAATGTTGTCGTCATCAAAGCAGCGTACTACGTGAACAATGGCATCTACTTCGCGAATGTGCGCCAAAAACTGATTGCCTAGACCTTCGCCCTTGCTGGCGCCACGTACAAGACCGGCAATGTCGACAAATTCAAAAGCTGCCGGCAAGACATTTTGCGGCTTAACTAGCTTCTCCAGCTCCCAAAGACGCTTATCTGGAACCTTTACTATCCCGGAGTTTGGTTCAATTGTGCAAAATGGGTAATTGGCGCTCTCCGCCTGATACGACGCCGTCAAAGCATTGAAAAGCGTTGATTTACCTACGTTGGGAAGTCCAACAATACCTGCCTTTAGCACATTCATCTCCTCAGCTATTGAGCCTAGGAGTCAATTCTAAGCGCTACCGGCTGACTATGAAGCTATGCCAAGCAAATCGTAAGAAATACCTAAGCGACGCTTCATACTTAGGATCACTATTTAGCCAGGGTATAGTGGCTAAAGTTCTTTTGGAAGTCAGTTAGAGACATTTTGAATGTGCCGTTTTTGCTAACCATATTCGGATCCTTGGCGTCGTTGGAGCCGTAAGGATTACGAATGGTTACTTGTTGTGATTTTGGATCGTAACCAAGCACACTGTATTCGTGACCGGCTGTTAGTCCGGATGTGGCGGATTTATCGCCATCGAGACCACCGGCTGGCTGCATGAGCCATTTTGCATACCAGGGTTTCTTCATCGCTCCTTCGCCGGGCCCTTCTATAGCGGCAGTCATCACTGGTTTGTTGCCGGTAAATGCTTTTGTTAGATCCTTATCGAGGTCACTTAGTGATTGTCCAAAGGAATTGATATCGATGTTCTCAGCTTTCTTTCCTGTGAGTATGGTGATGGCATTTTTGGCACTTGTGTGTCCGCCTGCTCCTAGTTGTATAGGTTCGCCACTGCCAATGGTTCTGCTAATTACATTGCCGTTTTCATCATGATCTGCTCTATATTTACCGTAGGCCTTTTCAATTGTTGCTGCCCATGTGCCATTTTCCGTGCCCTTGGCGTAATTGATTAGTTCGCTTTCCGATGGCTTGGTGACGGTAACATCAAATGTTTTGCTGGGATTTTTAGGATCGTGAAATGTTACTGTGTATTGATCGTTGCCGTCTTTGTCTTTGCCTGCTGGCTTAATCATTTCGCGAATGGATTTCTTGCCCTCCGGAGTGTCGGCCCATGAAGAAAGAGGAGAGAGAAAATTACAATCGCCAACTTCACCTTGTTTGACGCCATTGGCGTTTACCGAATCACCCGGACCAAAGAGATTTCCTTTTGATTTGTCTTGAAACTTCCGAATGGTTTCCAGGTTGTCCATTACCATTTTCTTGTTAGCATCGTTTTTTGTGATCAAGGAAATGTCATCTTTGGAAATTCCTGTGCACCTAACGCCATCATTTGCTGGTGAGAGGGTGGAAATATCGGGATGGTTGTATATGAGCGTCACAGCTTCAGCATCTTTGCCTTTGAATTCCGGATTGGAGACGGCAGCTGCAACTTCGGACTGACTCAAACAACCATTGCCGTCCTTGTCGATGCGATCAAAGACTGACTTCTTGCCGTTTTTTTCGCTGAGTACGTGATTTTTGAAATCGTCAGCGGTAACGAGCGATTCGTCTCCAACAGATGATGGACCTAGCCGAAACCAGTTGTAGGTGACGGGATCCCTATCCGGTAGCCACCGGACATTTCTATGTTCTCCTGTTATCGCATGTGTCTGAGCGCCCACGTAAGCACGAAATGTAGCTAGGTTGAGAGTCTTTGCGTCTTTGAATGAAATAGTGGCAGGTACGTGTAACGTAGCCAATTTTCCGTATTCACGTGAAGGGAAATGTTGCCAGAGTCCCTTAATCTGTTGTCCTGAAACGACTCCTCCGGAAAAGAGGTTGGCGCCGACCGTTTGACGCCCGGTAAAGCCGCTGGGTATTTTGACTAGAACCCCGACAATATTTGGCCCGGCGTGACGGAATTCCATTTCGAACCCGTCTCCATTGTGCCAAAGACCCAACAATTTCGTTTCGGTGTTAGCCGACGATTGGCTATTAGCAGGTGCAGCTATCTCGCAGACCAATGCAACAAACACCAACCAAGTGACAGATCTGCGCTGGATCTTGTTCATTGTTACTTTCCTTGAACAGGAGATTAATTGAATGGAGTAGCCGTCAGCAATATACCCAGGCTTTTGCCTGGGTATATTGGTTCATTTCCTCAGTTAAGTTTCTTGTCTGTGGTTTAAGACAAATCAGCCGCTATGGACTTGTCGGCTCTGTCTTTAAATGCAACAGCAATATCTTGCTTTTCCAGGTGCTGGTCGATGGATTTGCCGCCCTGCTTCACCGGATTATCAATGAAGAATTTGCGGGTGTCCTTGGCCCATTCATGAGAGACAAGGCTGGTTATTCCTTCGACCATGCGTGGAATTGCATTGTCCGGGAAGCGCTTGAGGATGTCTTTCCAGTTGGACTTGACGAAATCCCAAGCTGCGCCGCGACCGACAACATTACCGAGTGCTGACTGCACCAAGTATGGTGCGTTTTGCGACTTGATGTCATTGCCGAGAGTCTTTTGCAGAGTCTTAACAAGCAAGTCCTTGTTCTGGAAAGTAACAAGAGCAAACAAGTAGCGCTGTTCATCTTGTGGTGTTTTTGCGTTCTTGAATTCATTGAAGAATTCTTCGTAACGCTTTTCGTCACCGGCAAAAGCAAGAATGGAAACAAGCGCAGGCACTACGTTTGGATCAACGGCTTGTTTGTCTTTTTGATATTTGCCGTACCATTCAAGCGCTTGCTTTTGAATGTCTTTGTCGTTACCGAGAGTCCCGGCAGCGCCAATGGCCATTCCGCGCAATTGCTTAGTCAATTCATCTTCCCCTGATTTCGGTTGGAAACCAAGTTTGCCGACAATGGTCGACAGTAATTGACGACTGAATGCCTCGAGTTTTGCTCTATCGGCATCAGCAATTGTTCGGTTCAAATATCCAAGCGAGCCAATGATGACGGCCCAGACATTCTTATCATTTTCGTCCTTGAACATGTTCACCATCTTCAAGTATTGCTTAACTGAAATATGTCCAGCCACAGTCAAAGCCCATGTGTCATTGACTAAATTGAAGCGTTCAATTGGTGCCAGGCGAATTGGCGAATCAGCTTTTAGGTTGCTTGTCAGCGCGCTCATCAATTGATCCGAATAAGCAACACGATAGAAGCCGTGACCGCCTTCATTTATCACAACCCATTCAATTTTGCCGGGCAATTCAATTTCTGTTTCCTTCTCGGACAGAATGAATTTCTTGTTGAATGCACCTTTGTCTGTTTGTGCTCTCAACATAATAGGCACATGGAACAACTGCTTGTTGCCGGCTTCTTTCAGGTAGAAGAAGCGCTCTTGGCTGAGCTTGAGCTTTGTGCCCGACTCATCAACTGAAGCAGTGATTACAGGAAATCCCTGTTGGAATATCCAGGAATCCATTATTTGTCTTACAGGCTGCTTGCAGGATTCTTCAATGCCGTCCCAGAGATCTGTTGTTTCAGCATTGTCGAATTGGTGCTTGTTCAAATAGAGGCTGACGCCTTTTTGGAATACTTCAGCGCCCAAATACTGCTCAAGCATTCTCAAGACAGATGCGCCTTTTTCATAGGTCAAAACATCAAACATGCCGTTAGCATCTTGCGGACTGAGCACAGGGAATTCAATTGGGCGAGTGCTCTTCAGTCCGTCAACACCAAAGGCAGAACTGCGAGAGACTCCGAAAGAATCCCAGCGTTTCCAGTTTGGTTTCCAGGCATCTACTGCGCGCATTTCGGCAAATGTAGCGAATGCTTCGTTTAGCCATATACCGTTCCACCATTTCATTGTTACCAAATCACCAAACCACATGTGGGCAATTTCATGTGCCACCACATCGGCAATTCTTTCCATCTCAGCGTGAGATGCTGTCTTCTCATCGACGAGCAACGCTGTTTCGCGGAATGTAATTGCTCCTAAATTTTCCATAGCGCCGAAAGCAAAGTCCGGAATGGCAATTAGATCCATTTTGGTGCCCGGATATGGAATGCCGTAATAATTGGCAAAGTAATTAACCGAGAATTGTGCAATATCCAGAGCGAATATAGACAAACGCTCTTTGCCGGGCACTGCCCAGACGCGGATTGGCACATTGCCTGCCATTACTTCTTTTGTGCCGATGAATTCACCGACGATAAATGCTACTAGGTAGGTAGACATGATTACCGTGTCGGCAAATGCAACTGCTTTCTTGCCGTTGGCTAGCTTGTTTTCTGATTTAACTGCGCCGTTGGAAATAGCGGTTAGCTTGTCATCGACAATGAGGGTGACGGCAAAGATCGCTTTGAAATCCGGCTCGTCAAAACAAGGAAATGCGCGGCGAGCGTCTGCTGCTTCAAACTGTGTTGTCGCCAAGACTTTCTCGTTGCCCTTTTCATCTTTGTAAGTGCTGCGATAAAACCCATGTAACTTGTCGTTCAAAATCCCGGTGAATTCTATAGACAACTTGGCTTGTCCTTTAGGAATTGCTTCGTCGAAACTGAAAGTTGCACGCTCAAGCTTTTCGTCAAGCGATATCTTTCCAGTCAATTCTTTGCCGGATGAAGATATTACTGTTGCCTTTTGTATATCAATTTCGATTGCGTTGAGAGTAATTTCTTTGACCGGCTCCTTGATGTCGAGATGAATTGTCTCTTCGCCGGCGAAGGTGAATTTAGCCAAGTCGGGCGTCAGGCTTATCTCGTACTTGGACGGAATAGCTGTTCTCGGTAAGCGGTAGGCTTGAATATCCTTTTCAGCAAGTGCTGTTGAATCTTTTGACATCTGCAAATCCTCTCCAAAGCAATGGAGCAAAGATTATCACAAGTTGAACTTGTCGTTGACAGTGACTTGACAGAATTTCTCTGTGTTTCCAAAGCGGAATTCGGCGAGTATCTAAAGAGGAGTCCAGCATTCGAATGATTCATTGTCACGCTAAGGCATATGATTTATGTTGAATCGCATGCTCAAAGATAGTAATTCGCTGGTGAATCGTGCTATAGTGTCACTGAAATTGTCAGGCTGTCTTGCTCTACCTTTGAGTTCTATTGCCGAAGGTTCAGGTGCAAAGCCACTTTCCGGATACCGATTTCATCCACCGTACTTGGAGTGCCGCATCAAATTGGCGCTCTTTATTACGAGATGTCACCGCATTGTTGCATTGTATATTCATCTCCCTGTGACTTTTTCTTCGTCCGCATTGCGGTCGAAACACTACTTCTATAAGGTCTACTCTCAATGCAAAACAATAAACTATTCGTCAGAAACCTTGCTTACAGCACTACAGATAGTGAGCTTAGTGGAATTTTCGCCGGCTACGGCGAGGTGGTTTCAGCGAGAATAGCTACAGATCGTGACACCGGCAGATCGCGCGGTTTCGGCTTTGTCCAAATGAACACACCAGAAGAGGCAAATAATGCCATTCGCACTTTGGATAACAGCCAGCACAACGGTCGTACGCTCTACGTTGCGATTTCCGAGTCCCGCGATCGCAAGTCGGGCACTTCGTACGGTAACAGCTGGTAAGAAATAGCTGTTGACTCAGCTGTTCTATAAAAACTAAAGTGAAAGAGTAGGGATGCAATGGCAACCTACTCTTTCACTCTAGTTTGATGCGTCTTTGTGATTTATTCTCGACCATCGTCGTCCGTAGAGACAATGGGGAACTTTATTGGGATTGATACCAGCGAGATTGATTCTTCGCCAAGCGAATATTCCACTTCCAAAACAGTGTCGTGCGCGTTTTCAAAGTCCATGCACATGCAAGTTGTTTGAACTACGGCGGTTCCATGAGTTTGCCCGACGCGCATTTCGCATGGGGTTAGGTGCTTGCTTTCGTAGCCGTATTCAGGGAAACGGGTAATGCAAACTATGTCCGAAGACAGTCGATCGGTGGCATCGAAACGCTCAACGTGTAGCGATAAGCGTACATTCTCGAGCGCATGCGCAAGATGACTTTCTCTTCCAATCAACGGTGTTGGCGTCGCCGTGAGGTGTTTAACAGCAATGCCGTTTTGGTGGATGCTCAGTGGACCATATCTGGTTGGCGTGTCCGGCGGCAATTGAGCTGGTCTACCTGGTTTTGATTTCATTATTTGTATGTACTCTTACTTATTAGGATCTAACTGGACCTATTCGGTTGCAATACAAGGTTCCTTGTATCATGCCCGCTAACTTCGTTCGATGTCTGCACCGGCAGAAGCTATTGTGACCTCTGGCAAACGCAAAAGCCTAGCGCTATTGTAGTACGGATGGTTGCCGAAAAACATTACGCTCTACTTCCAATCGACTTAGAGTAGTTGTTGCACGCATTTTCACGTAGGGATTGTCGTCGTTTGCCAACGCCTGTAGCGCTTCTTGTGGAACTTTTGGATTTTCAGCAATGCTGAATCTGACGTCCGGGTTTTCGTCTGTGACCAACATCATTATCGAGGCAAGTGGTGTTGTTGGATTGCTAGCAGTAGCAATTCGAATTTCGGCAACTGCCTGATAGGATAGCTGAGCTAAAGTTTCGGCACCTGTGTTACTGTTTTCGGCTATCCGTTCAAGCATGCTACTGTCCGCGTCTATCGACAGGTCATTGAGCACTGAAGGCGGTGTGTTCGGATTTATTGCCAATAACCAACAGATCTCAACTACTTCTTCGTTCGTTGCTTGAAGTTGGTCTCGTATTGCTGATGCGAGTTCTGGAACTATAGTCGTTTTTTTTAGCCAGTGATCTACCAGCTTTTTGATTGCTTGCGTAATTCGCGGGTTCGGACACTCGCAAATGAAGTTGTACAAATAAGATAGATCATTTGCTGCTCCTTTATCTGGCTGTTCTTGTGGATTATTCATCTTCTCACCTTATGTTTGCCGGGATCTGCATGTTTTTTGACTCGATAGGTTATTCATGCAGCCATCCTACAAACATTTCGGCTTATGTCTCTCGACCACAATGTGTTGTCGCCATCCTTGCAACATGGGCGTGTGTCAAACTGAACCGCCATATCAATCACCTCAAGTCGTGGCAATTACAAGACCGAGTGCAAATAGCGGCATTTCTCTAGGTTCTCAAGCCCAACAAAAGGGCGCGCTTTTACAATCTCTCTAATGACATCATAGCACTGTCTGCCTCTGTTTACCCGGTAATATACGTCTATGGAACACGCAAAAGGAGCCCCCACCCCGGTTTTCGGGTTGAATAAGCTCTGCGGCGTCGGCGAGCTCGCCAATGCCTCCTCAATATCAAGTTGTCATCTGAACTTCTCGGCGGAAACCGACAGTTTCCGCTTATCAAGAAATGCCGATTCGATCATGGCAAAACTAGACTGAATTAGTACAATATGTACCTTATTCGGACCCGTTCGTGACCGTGGCAAGTTTGCCGGTCAATCACGTTTTGATCTAAAGGGTAATTAGCGTACTCACAAAGGATAGTAGCAATGATTCAGATGCAAGCGGAACAAGTAAAAACCTGGACGGAGTTGGCTCGCCAATTACGTATCGATAGTATTCGTTGCACAACAGAAGCTGGTTCCGGACACCCGACATCTTCTATGTCGGCAGCCGACTTGATGGCTGTGCTCTGGAGTAAGTACTTGCACTATGACTTTGCTAAGCCGCAAATGCCGAATAACGATCGTCTAATTTTTTCCAAGGGACACGCTGCACCGTTGCTCTACTCCTTGTACAAAGCAGCAGGCGCTATCGATGATAAAGAGTTGATGAGCTTGCGTAAAATGGGCAGCCGTTTGGAAGGTCATCCGGTTCCTGTAATTCTTCCTTGGGTAGATGTTGCTACAGGTTCACTTGGTCAAGGTCTGCCGATTGGTGTCGGTATGGCACTCAATGGTAAGTATTTGGATAAGCTTCCTTACAAAGTCTACGTCCTTTGTGGCGATAGTGAAATGGCTGAAGGCTCATGCTGGGAAGCAATGGAATTAGCCAGCCATTACAAGCTCGATAACCTGATTGCTATTCTCGATATGAATAGACTTGGTCAGCGCGGCGAAACAATGCTTGCCTGGCAGGGTAATGTCTATGCCGAGCGTGCTCGTGCTTTCGGTTGGCAAACAATTGAAATCGATGGACATAACCTCGATCAAATTGATGCTGCTTACGACAAAGCATTGAAAGTAAAAGGTCAGCCGACACTTATCATTGCTAAGACTGAAAAAGGTCATGGCATTAAACTGACAGCCAACAAAGACGGTTGGCACGGTAAAGCTCTTAAGCCGGAAGAAGCAAAAGAAGCCATTGCTGAACTGGGCGGCGAAGTAAATATCACCATTAGGGTGGCTAAGCCTGAAGATATTAAGCCGCATGTTGATGCAGTTGCCGGCAAATTCGCTTTGCCGAAATATGAGGGTCTAGTTGCAACTCGTGAAGCTTATGGTGATGCACTGAAAGTTCTTGGTGATGTGAATGCTGATGTAGTGGCACTGGATGCTGAAGTTGGCAATTCCACATTCTCTGAACGTTTCGGTAAGGCTCACTCAGATCGTTTCTTTGAAATCTACATTGCCGAACAGCAAATGTTAGGTGCCGCTGTTGGTCTGGCAAGTCGTGGCAAGATTGCTTTTGCCTCTACGTTTGCTGCCTTCTTGAGTCGTGCTTACGACCAAATTCGTATGGCGGCAATTTCGCGATCTAACTTGCGCTTGTGCGGATCACACGCCGGTGTTTCCATTGGTGAAGATGGTCCTTCACAAATGGCTTTGGAAGACTTAGCTATGATGCGCGCTGTCTATGGCTCGACAGTTCTTTATCCGTCGGACGCTATTTCAGCGTTTCAATTAGTTGAGTCCATGTCCAAGCAGCCAGGTATTTCTTACATGCGTTCGACACGTGAGAAGACACCTTTGCTTTACGATGCCAACGAGAAGTTCCCAATCGGCGGCAGCAAAGTACTCAAGCAATCCAAGGAAGACAAAGCAACTATCGTTGCCGCTGGTATTACCTTGCACGAAGCGTTGAAGGCATACGAAGAGTTGAAGAAAGCCGGCATTAATGTCCGCGTAATCGATGCTTACTCTGTTAAGCCTATCGATAAAGCAACACTTTCAACTGCAGCTAAAGAAACTGGACTCTTGATAGTTGTTGAAGACCACTGGCCGGAAGGTGGACTTGGCGATGCAGTATTGGAAGCTTTTGCCGGCGGCAATAACCTGCCGAAGGTAATTAAGTTGGCAGTTGGCTCCATGCCGGGTTCCGGCAAGCCAATGGAATTGCTTGATGCTGCTGGAATTAGCGCTAAGCAAATCGTCGCGACTGTGAAAAAGTCCATCGGCTAAGAAAATTGGGATACTGTGAAAAACGGCTCGAGAGCGGGCCGTTTTTCTGTGCAAAGGATATTTGGAGATGATTCGTAGATTCTGGTTGGTTGCCCTGGCGTTGCAAATGGTGGTTTTGTTTGCCGGACTTATTACGCATGGACAAGCTAAACAGACTCTACTTGTCTCTGGAAGTAATTGGGAGACCTGGTCGGATTCCGTTTTCGATAGAGCAAAAAAGGAAAACCGTCTAGTCATATTGGATTTGGAAGCAGGCTGGTGTCACTGGTGTCATGTAATGGACGACAAAACTTACAAAAACCCTGAAGTCCTCAAGGTTTTGAAAAATCGTTTTATCACCGTGCGTGTCGATCAAGACGCAAGACCGGACTTATCCACTCGCTATGAAGACTATGGTTGGCCCGCAACAATTATTTTCGATGCCCAAGGTAGAGAACTTGTTAAGAAATCAGGCTACATAAATCCTGAAGAGATGCTTGCTTTGCTCAATGAAGTCGTAAGCAATCCCAAACCCATAGAAGAAAAGAAGTCGGACGCAGCTGCCACATCAACAACAGATTCCGGCTTGCCAGCCGACTTGAGAAAGGAATTGAACGACAAGCATGTTGCCGGTTACGACACAAAGGCCGGCGGCTGGAAAACCGAGCAAAAGTTTCTCGATTGGGACAGCGTTGAATATAGCCTCGCTCAGTCAAAAGAGCGTGACTATCACCCGGAAGAACGGGCAAGAGCAACTCTAGCTAATGAATTGCAACTGATGGACCCTGTTTGGGGAGGAGTTTATCAATACTCCACTCAAGGAGATTGGAATCACCCGCACTTTGAAAAGCTTGTGCAATTTCAAGCTGAAAACATGCGCATTTATGCTCTTGCTTATGAGTACTGGCAAGATCCGGAGCATTTAAAAGCAGCTCAAGATATTCATCGGTACATGAAAGAGTTTTTGATGAGCCCGGAAGGCGCCTTTTACGTAAGCCAGGATGCGGACTTAGTACCTGGTGAGTCAGGACAAGGATTTTTCCAATTGTCCGATGAGCGCCGCCGCGAGATGGGCATACCGCACATCGATAAGCATATTTACTCGCGCGAAAATGGCTGGGTCATAAGTGCTCTTACGCAACTCTATGCTGCCACTGCCGATCAAACTTATTTAGGTGAAGCAGAGAAAGCCGCTAAGTGGATTATTGCCAATAGATCAATTCCTAATGGCGGCTTCAGCCACGATAAAACTGATCCAAGTGGCCCGTATCTTGGCGATACGCTATCAATGGGGCGCGCTTTTCTCAATCTATATGCAGTGACTGCCGATAGAAGCTGGCTTAAGTACTCAGAAGACGCGGCAAAATTTATTGCCAAAACCTTTGCCGGAAAAAATGGCTTTGTCAGCAATGTCAACAAAGACCCGCAGGCAAAACTTGTGCCACAAGCCAATCTCGATGAAAATATTTCGGTTGTCCGCTTTGCCAACCTGCTTTTCCATTACACAGGCAACAACGAGTTCAAACAAATGGCCGATTCATCCATGCGCTATTTGTCCATGCCTGAAATCGCCCGCAAAAGGCGCGTGTTAGTAGCTGGAATACTTCTTGCCGATAGAGAAATTACAACTATACCGACTCACATAACTGTTGTCGGTGCGAAGCAAGATCCAAAAGCAAGAGAATTATTTGCAGCAGCGCTGCGCTATCCAAGCAACTATAAGCGCACCGAATGGGCTGATGCCACTGAAGGTAAACTGCCAAATACGGATGTGGAATATCCGCAACTAAAGAAAGCGGCTGCCTTCGGCTGCGCCAATAACCGTTGCTCGGCGCCGGCCTATGACCCCGAGGCGCTGGCCGCCATCATCGACCAGCTCAGCAACTAGGTGGATGCGGTGCGACTAATAGCCAAAGTTATTTGCTTTTTGATGCTGATGCAGATTCAGCAAGTTAGAGCATTTGATCAGTCGCATCAGTTGTTTACAGATCAACTAAGTAAGTACCTGAGCCGTGGGCTCATACACTACAAGAAATTGAAAGAACACCCGGAAGGGCTTGATCAATACTTGGCGTCACTGGCCAATCTGACTGAAGACGAATACAAAGGCTTCTCCGAAAACCAACAGAAAGCTTTTTGGATAAATGCCTACAATGCTCTCACTATAAAAAATGTCTTGAACCATTACCCTATAAAAGGCACGCTGACATGGTTCCCTCCCAATAGCATCAGGCAAGTGGTCGGCTTCTGGGATGAGGATCACTTTCGTGTTGCCGGACAAGACTACACACTGTACACAATTGTGCATGGGCGTATTCGCAAAGACTTTCATGATCCACGCATGCACTTTGCCATTGTGCCGGCTTCGCGCGGAGCCTTGCCCTTGCGTTATGCTGCCTACGTGGGAGAAACAATTGACGATGATCTGAATGCGCTGGCAAACAAAGTTGTAACTGACCCCCAGTTTGTCCAGTTTGACGAAGAGAAAAATGAAGTTCGCCTGAGCAAAATCTTTGCCTGGTTCCCTCTGGATTTTATGGCGCCTGTAGGTTTTGGCAAAAAACGCCAATTGCCGCCTAACGACAACGCCGTTGTCTTGCATTATGTCTTGCAATTGCTCGATGCACAGAAAAAGCCGCACGAAACAAAGCCGGATATTCAGGTGATTTACAAGCCATATGATTGGGCTCTCAACGATGCTGACGCTAAAAAAGCCGACAGCCGAAGAAAATGAAGGCAGATCTGAAACTTTTTTGCATGCTGAAAGGGCCGCTCATTGGTTGCCACCAAACAAGTGCGGCACAGCCTCCGCCTTTGTTCAACTTATTATTTGTCGTTGGGTTTATTGCTAAACAACTTTTTCAATATCCAGAGCATCGAGAAATGTCTTGACCGTTTGGAATGCTTTTTGTCTGCGAATTGCTCTGTCGTCTTCGTCCAGGTTTTCATTTTCAAATGTCACAATATCAGCAGGTCCTACATGGTCCACTGTTTCAAATGCTGCCCTCATTTTCCCGAGCCCTTCTTTGACAAGCTCGTTGTTTTTGTCTGACCCAAATGCTTCGCTAAGTGCTTTTAGTCCACCTGGATAGTTTCTAATAACATATTCGATGTCGTAACTGTCCTTTTCCTTGCCTCTACCAAGGGCCATCCCTTTCATGACTAGAAATGGAACGACACCAGCAATTTTACATTTGGTACTGGCTTTAGCGCCGCCCGGTAGTTGTCCTTCGATAATAATTTCTTCGTAGTGATTGAACTTGCCAAATATCAGATCACCGCCACGAGCTTTACGTGCTTTTGTATCTTGTATACGTTGGTGTTCATGCTTTTTGCTCCGACCACCATATTCCGGTGCTAGAAGATCTACTTCAACTGAAATCTCTGAACCATCGCCCATGTCGACATCTTTCCACCATTGAAATAACTTACCGTTATCTTTCTGGTAGTAGCCGTTTTCTTTCAGGATATTGAGAATGGTTTCGTAAGTGTCATTGGTGATCTCTGTTGAATCGAAAAAGACATCCACATCTAAGCTGCCGATATGTTTGTCGCGACCTACTGGAATTATGTAATAAGGTACCCAACCACCAACAAGAGCAATGTGATCTTGAAATTCAGAAAGTAATCTGACGATTTCAATCAATACCCTCTTGCAGGCGTCAATCTCTTTGTGTATATAGTCGTCTTGCGTGCGCTTCTTTACCATTTCGGTCTAATCACCTGCTCTAAGAGATATTCTGCATTTTCTTCGCCGCGCCCAGGGTGCCCAGCTAAATCCAAATACAATTGAATATCGCTAACTACAGTCGCGTCTCCAATCTGGCGCTTGCCAAAAAACACATCAGCATCATTTGGCTTTATTAGACGAAAGTTGCCGCCGCTATCCACTGGCGCCATGCCAAAGATTTCAGGAAGCTTAGATAACTCCTTGTCTGTCGAAATGTATGCGTAGGCCCTATTTACTCCCCGAGTATATGGCGAAATTCGACGGGCCCCGGAAAACATCGTGAAAGCATACTCAATTTGATTGTTTGCGCAAGTCACAGCAAAATGCTCTTCTAGTTCATCCAAATCTAAATGACTGAAACAATCAATCTGCACATGCTCTCTTGAATGATAATACTTGGACCACTCGCGCAAAAGTTTTTCCGGCTTTGTTACGTAGAAAAACTCACCATCCTGGGCCGCGTACTCTTCTCCAATGAGTTTCTTCTTTAAGAGTGAAACCGTTGCAGCACTGACCACGGCAAATTCTGCCAGTTGTTCTACTCGCCACCGACGTATAGGCTCCTCAATCAACCGCCTAATTACATGACTTGCTTTCTGCGAAAATAGCGACCGAAGTCTTTTCTTCTCGCGAAACTCTGTGCCAGGCATTTCCTTTTCAATAAAAACATCGTCGAAGACCAAGCGGCAACTGCCAGAAAAATCAAAGTAACCAACGCCCTGGTCTCGGCAATATTGCCTGATTGAATTGTTTAAATACGGTGCTACAAGTACAGGATGGATATTAGAAATAGATTGGCGCTGAAAGTTTTTTAGCTGCTCAACTGCCGCTCTAGCATCACGCATTTGTGCGTTTTGCTTTATTTCTATGACAATAGTCCGCTTCGTTTTTCCATGCCAAATGTCAATCTTGCCGTCGACTTCGCTCCCGGTGTCGCCTTGCCACCGCTCCAAAACAGGTATTTCAACGTCCAAAAACGGTATTTCCTTCAGCAAGTCGTATAGTCGCTGAGCAGCTTCTTTTTCTATTTCGAGTCCCTGGCGTGACTTTTCCATTTATACGACCTATTTTACTCATTCCTTTTATTTTACCACACAGTAAAATGATTCAAAAGAGTAAACATGCTATTCATAACTAATTTAACCCTGTATGGCATACTCCTATATAAACGAAAAAACTAATAGAATTCCTCGATTTCCGAATTTAATAAAATGCAATCATTTACTGCGTGGTAAATAATTGCGATTTGTTAAAGAGTCCCTGGCTGGGATCGGTGGTAGGGGTGGAGCAATTACTACGCTCAATGCAGTAATTGCTCCAAATTGCTAGGGGCTTAAGCAAGCCGAAAACGCAAACCCTGAGAAGGTTTCAGGTTTGGGAGCAATCAGATTGTCAAGACTGGCGTTTTTGGGCTGGATCCATTTTCGTTTTTCCACGAATTTATCCTGCTGGGTATATACGAGTTGGGTGTCAACACCGCAGTTTAGTTTTTACTGGCTCGATTGGAGAAGTCACAATGGGCAATTCATCAGAAAAGGGAGATCACCCTGTCACGAAAAACATAGAAAAGGACAGCACTAACGCAAGCCGTCAGTCGCTTGATGCTATGAAAACAAAGGAAGCTCAAAATGTGTTGCAGGCGACCGGAAGCAATGCCGATATGAGCAGTTTTCCCTCTGTCGATCGATTATTGCAACAGTTCGATAGGAATGTGCAACAAGAAAAACAGGAACAACAGGAATTAGCAAAAGACGATAAACAAATGGCAGAGATGTTCAAGGTTGGACAGCCTGCTCTAGACAGTCACAACCAGAGGGAGCGAGACTATTTAAAGAGTCTACAGCCCAACGAGTTGAAGGATATCGGTGACTTCACTAAGGCCCTAGAAAGTGGAAACTTTGACCAGGCTGAGAAAGTTGTGCAACGGTATACGGAACACCCTGGAAGATTTCAGCACATGATAAATGAGCCTATTCATCTTGAAATGCAACGACTGGGATTGGATAAAAAATATGACTTGGAGTTTTACAATAATTAGATGGGCGGTTTTGGCATTAAGGTACAAGACAAAACTGGCGGCAAAAATGCGGTTTTGTTCGATCAGCGTGACTTAAATCCGGCAGCCCAAATGCTTAGACAATTTATACACAAGCTGGGACGCAGAGACATTTGATTGAGAACGAACCAGGAATTCCTTTTTAAAACCAATAGCAAATCTAAAGTAATCCGAGGCTAATCCTAGATCAATCTCAGGATATAACCATAGCATTAAGGAGTAACGTAAGATAGAGCTTACGCGAAGCGACAAAGTTGGCTGGTCTAAATGGAGATGAGTCCTTCCTCGTGTAATAAGAGCAACTAAACTTGCTAGAAAGCTAAGAGCTAAATTGAATGAAACTATATGACCACAGTAAAACCAACCACCTACGAAAAAAACTTTTTTGAACAAAATAAGGAGTAGACAAATGTCTTATTGGTTGTTCAAAACAGAACCAAGCTGTTATAGCTATGATGAATTGGAAAAAGACAAAAAGACTTGTTGGGATGGTGTCGCCAATAACTTAGCTTTGAAATATCTGCGGCAAGTGAAAAAAGGCGATCTCGCCATTATCTATCACACAGGCGACGAGAGATCGGCAATTGGTATTGCTGAAGTAACATCAGAGCCTTATGTTGATCCTAAAGAAAGCGACGCCAAACTGGCTGTCGTTGATGTAAAACCGAAAAAACGCCTGGCAAAAGCTGTCAGTCTTGCTGAGATAAAAGCAAATCCGGCTTTCGCTGATTTTCTCTTGGTGAAAATGTCGCGTTTGTCCGTGATGCCTGTGACGGACAAGCAATGGAAAATGATAGTCGGCAAGTAATTAACCGGCGCTTTGCTTTCGTGCGACTCTGCTTCCTGTAGCAGTGCCGTTGACGATGTTTCTCAGCGCGGACAACGCTTTCAAATTGGGCCAGATTACCACCTTCATCTCTTCCACTTCATAGCGACCAATTTCTCGGCGATCATAGCGGAGACAAACATCTTCCCAAAGCGCGAAAAGCTTTTTGGGGCAAGTCATCTCCCTTGCCTTCTGTTGATATTCGATTAAGTCGAATTGCTCAGTCATAACCCCACACACACCCAGTTTGTGTATAGGATGTTGTTGATTGCATTTGCTGTCAAGTTGTCAAAAATATATAGAATGGGGTATTAATGGATGATTTGGATATGCAATTGATATATGTTACTGGTCTAAATCGATACGGTCTCGATGTACTCTTAATAAGTTCTAAATATTTTCTTTTGACAGCTTGGAACCGGCTGATAATTAGGGTTGGAACTATGTGCCTACTTTCTTGAGCGCACTTACGTACGCATCATAGGTCTGACTATCGAAAAGCAGAAAACGCACATCATTTACTGTACTTTCCGTGCGCAAAAATTCTTTGACGGTAGTAAGTGCAACTGCTGAGGCAAGAACGACAGGAAATCCGTAAGCTCCTGTTGAGATAGATGGGAAGGCAACAGAACTAACCTTGGCCTCGGCGGCAAGTTTCAGGCTATGTGAGTAAGCGCCGGCTAAAAGTGTCGCTTCATTAGCGTTACCCCCGTGCCAAATAGGGCCAACTGCGTGAATGACATAGCGAGCTTTTAGGTTGCCACCACCGGTGATGACAGCACATCCTATCTGGCAGCGTCCGCTTGTTTCTCTTATCTGTTTGCATTCTTGCAAAATTGCTGGACCGCCTGCCCGGTGAATGGCGCCGTCTACGCCACCGCCTCCCATGAGCGTTGTGTTGGCGGCATTCACTATGGCATCGACCTCTTGCCGCGTGATGTCTCCTATTGCAAGGCTTAGAGTGGCCTTGCCTATCTGTAATTGATTATCAGGCATTGGCTAGTCGCCGGAACCCCAATCATCATCCGAGTACATTTGATTTTCTTCTTCGTCATCTTCCATGTACACGGGAATTAGTTCTTGTGGATCTAATTTATAACAGTTGGGGCAGGAAAGTGTTCCTGTTTCATAAATGAAAACGGTCTGACAAGCTTGGCACAAGTAGTGCCCTGCTTCTCGGACTTCACCGGCTGGCAATTTGGCTCTCATTGGCGTAGTCCTCTAATTGGTGAGTTTCCGTGCCTATCTTCATGCTACAGCAAAAGCCGCCTTTCGGGGCGGGACACAAAAAAGCCGCCCCGAAAGGCGGCTTTTGGTTGATGAACTAACCCACAATTATGGGTAGAGACCTCTGAGCTTTTTAGCTTCTGCCAGGCGGCTGACGGCCAAACGAAGCGCAGCCATTCTGGGGCGAAGACCTGTCTTTTTGACCATAGCAAAAACTTGATCGCAAGCTCTTCCCATAATCTCTTCCAGGCGCTTATTCACTTCGTCTTCCGACCAGAACAAGTGCATTAGGCCTTGAACCCACTCAAAGTAGCTGACGGTTACGCCGCCGGCATTAGCCAGAATATCCGGCACAATGAGTACGCCCTTTTCGTGCAAGTATCTGTCGGCTTCCGGACCTACAGGACCATTAGCACCTTCGACAATTATCTTGGCGTTGATGTCCATCATGTTTCTTTCGTGGATTTGGTTGCCCAGAGCAGCCGGCACCAGCACATCACATGGCAGTGTCAACAATTCGGTATTGGATACGGCCTTGCAGTTGCTGAAGCCTTCTACGCGACCCATTTCGGAAACGTAGGCTTGCAAGCGTGGAATGTCTATGCCGTCGGAGCAATAAATGCCACCATGCACGTCAGATACGGCGACAACCTTGAAGCCGGCATCGAATAATTGTCTGGCAGCTACTCCGCCGACATTACCGAAACCTTGCACAACAACAGATGGTGATTTATCAGTGATACCAGATTCCTGGCAGGCGCGGCGTACGCAGTAGGCAACACCGCGACCGGTGGCTTCCATTCTGCCCAGTGATCCGCCGATGGAAACAGGCTTACCGGTAACTACCGAAGGCACTGTGTGACCGACGTTGATGGAGTATGTATCCATGATCCAGGCCATTGTCTGTTCATTGGTGTACATATCCGGAGCCGGAATGTCTTTGTCCGGTCCAATCAAGTTGATAATTTCAGAAGTGTACCGTCTGGTTAGTCTTTCTTGCTCACCCAAAGAAAGATTCCATGGTTCGCAGCGAATGCCGCCTTTGGCACCACCATAAGGTAAACCCATCAAGGCGCATTTCCAGGTCATGAGCATGGCTAATGCGGAAACTTCGCCGAGGTTGACTTCGGGATGGAAGCGGATGCCGCCCTTACCTGGTCCTAAGCTAACATCGTGCTGCACACGGTAGCCGGTAAATGTTTTTACTGTGCCGTCGTCCATGCGTACTGGCACTGTGACTATTAGAGCACGCTTGGGATAACGCAAACGCTCGTGAAGCTCCGGATCAAGACCCATCTCGAGAGCTATCTCATCGAGCTGTCGTTGAGCCATCAGGAAGTGAGGCGTTTCGCATTCCATTCCTGGAATTTCAACCGGCTTCACTGTAGCCATTCAGATACCCTCCTGACCGTTTCGGGTCACACAGATTCAATTGTCGAATTAGTGGGGGTAGTATGCCATGAAACCCTGATGTTTACCAGGTAAAAGCTATCGTAGAATCCCCCATTAAGTCTTTTTATATCGCTCCGGTTCCGGCGGCGTGTTTGAAATAACACACCGCCTTCACCTTCGCTTGCCGTCCGGCTTTACACCATCGCGCCGCTAACGACCGGCTCCTCGCCGCTCTTGCGTCGCTTCCTATGGTCCTTGACATGTGGGACTCAGCCGACAACCTCTAGAGTCCGGAGGAGTACACGTCGGGCAAGGCGCTAAAATATAGCAATGCTCAACTGGTTACTAATTTTTTTACCTCTGGCCGTCCTGTCCCATTTTCTTCATTGGGGGCCGGTGACTATTTTTGCCTTCTGCGCTCTTTCCATTATTCCGCTTGCCGGCTTAATGGGGCGTGCCACGGAATATCTTGGCGAAAGATTAGGTGAAGGACCAGGCGGACTGCTCAATGCCACTTTCGGCAATGCTTGCGAACTGATTATTGCTTTGGCAGCCTTACGCGCCAATTTGCCGGAGGTTGTGAAAGCATCAATTACCGGCTCTATTGTTGGAAACGTTTTGCTTGTGTTGGGGTTGTCCATTTTTGTTGGTGGCTTGCGTTACGAGACTCAGACATTCAACAAAACGGCTGCGACCACTCTGGCGACGCTTTTGGGTCTGGGTGCCATAAGTCTAATAGTACCTGCTGTTTATGGTGCTTCAACAGGCGCAGGACATGCGGTGAGGCAGTCCAATATTGCACTTACTATTGCCATTGTATTGTTCGTCATTTATTTTGCCAGCCTTTGGTTCTCATTAAAGACGCACAGACATTTATTTACTCGATCCGCTGAAGAGAATGATGAGGCTGAGGAAGCACTCGGGACTAAAGGCTGGTCTGTGAGGCGCTCGCTTGTAGTACTGCTAGTCTCAACGATATTAGTTGCGGCTTTATCTGAGATGCTTGTCCACGCTGTGGAAGCGGCAGCGCAGACTTTAGGCATGACAAAGTTGTTTGTTGGTGTCGTATTGGTGGCAATTATTGGTAATGCCGCCGAACACTCAACAGCTGTGCTCATGGCTATGAAAAACCGCATGGATTTGGCTATGCAAATAGCCTTAGGCTCGGGAGCGCAAATAGCCTTGTTTGTCGCCCCTGTGCTTGTTTTTGCCAGTTTCTTGCTTGGGCAACCGATGAATCTCAATTTCACGGCTGGTGAAATTGTCGCTGTCGGTTTGTCGGTGTTAATCTTGCCGCTTGTTGTTTTGGATGGTGAGTGCAACTGGCTGGAAGGTCTGCAATTGCTCGCTGTTTATATTATTCTGTCTATAGGCTTCTTCTTCATCTAAAGGACTTGCGTGCCAGAGTTGCCGGAAGTAGAGTGTGTATTGCGTGGGCTGGAAAAGAGCCTTGCCGGCGAGCGCATTGAATCGGTAAAAGTGTTGCGTGAGCAATCGATTGCGTGTCCTTCAGCGAAAAGCTTTGCCAAATTAGTGCCTGGGCGTGTTTTTTCTGATTTTGTGCGGCGCGGCAAATATTTGCTTATGAGTTTTGATGACGGCAGTGGATTAGCATGTCATTTGCGCATGTCCGGTGCGCTTGTAGTGAAAACCAAGAAAAGCAACAAAGACAAAAACGACAAGCATTTGCGAGTCTTGTTCAAAATGCAATCCGGAAAGGAATTGCATTTTGAAGACATGCGTGTATTTGGACGGCTCTGGTTCGTAAAATCCAACGCAAAGTTTGAGGAAGTAATACCGGCACTGAGCAAAATGGGGCCCGAACCACTTACTGACTTAACGCACAATTACTTGCAGGAAAAATTGGCCACGCGCAGTCAATCTATAAAAGCGGCATTACTTGATCAGGGGTTGATTGCCGGAATAGGCAATATTTATGCTGATGAGGTTTTGTTTCTCACAGGCGTCCACCCGCAGACTAGAGCATCTGATTTAAGCGCGGCAAAGCTAAAGAAATTGGTGGAAAATATCCGCTTGGTTTTAACGCAGGCTATTGTTGCCGGCGG
The DNA here is from genome assembly GCA_019744775.1 of Candidatus Obscuribacterales bacterium. Classification (NCBI taxonomy): domain Bacteria; kingdom Bacillati; phylum Candidatus Melainabacteria; order Candidatus Obscuribacterales; species Candidatus Obscuribacterales bacterium. The sequence continues at coordinate 443,469 of JAIETZ010000002.1, read as the reverse complement.
CTCAAGTATACGAGACTACAAAGACAGTTTCGGTGTCAACGGCAATTATCAGAACGAAGCTTTGGTCTATGGTCGCGTTGGTCTTTCCTGTACCAAATGCGGGAGTAAGATTGAAAGAGTTAAGTTGGCGGGACGCTCGGCGCACTTTTGTTCGCGTTGCCAGAGGCGCTAATTGCCGCCGTTGTAATACATACTTTGCCGATTGCCATCGGGTTCGGAAGCTAGAGACAAAATGACAGAAGCTGGAATTGCGTCATTGGCGTTACTATCAAACGGGAAGAAGTTTTGCCGACGTAGATCCTGAGCGACTGCCGAAAACGATGTGCGCGGCACGACTACTACAGACGGTGCATCACCAAGAATATAAGTGTCAAGCAAGAGTCTGGTTATGGTATTGGCGGCGGCACAGGTTTCTCCGGAGCCGGCGTCATCAGTCTTGTGCTGAATACGAATTGAGCCGAGACCAGTATTCGTGATGTTAAGAACACTATAGCGTCTTAGCCCGACTGCTTCGCAACCGCGAAAGAACAAGTCTTCATAGGGGACATCTTCGCCCTTGGTTGTTTTTTTGTCTTTGTAGACTACTCTTACTTTGACAATTGGGTTGAGATTGTTGCCCGGAAACGTAAAATAGTCTTTCATCTCTTCTGTTGTTGCGGTAATTGTCCAGTCAAAATCGCGCGCGCTGGCTTGGCATTGTTTCTGTGACCAGCTGAGAAAAACTCCGGACATCACGATAAGGATTGTGGTGAGAATAATCAGATGTTTTTTCATGGCATTTATTTCCACTTTATTCGTTGATGAAATATTCTTGCGTGGCCGGATTGATACCTAAGTTTTCCCACGGCGCAATTTCCGTAAGAGTCAAAACAAATGGCGCGCTTAGTCCGGGAATTCCTCCCAGCATTTTGGGCAAAGTAATTAGCGGATCGATTTCCAAGTCTACGCTCAACTTGATCATGTATTGGCAAGGACAATTGGTACCATCCGGCTGCCACATTTTTTGGATTGCTTTTGGTTTGTCTACTTCAATTTGATTGCCTAGTTTTTTCTGACTGCTGATAACAATAAGCAGCTTGGTGGACTTGACATGGGTGCCGCCAACGCTTGTTAGCAACTTGTCGAATTCATTATTGTTCGACTTTACCTTGGTATAAGCCTGGCTCATCGTCTCGCAAAGAGACAATTGCTTGATGTAGTTACGCACGGACGTTTGCGCCATCAAATAACGAACGGGCACGACGCCCAAGTCAATCAAAGGCAGAATGACAAAGATTACCAAGAAGCCAAATGCCACCGTGAAGTCGGCCATTTGCTGTCCTTTTTCACGAGAGCGAATCATCTTGCCTACTTTAAAGCCTAATCTTGCGCCCATAATAACATGTGCTAGCAAGGTAGTAGAATGTCTCAAGTGGATATTTCGGGAATGGCATTGATGATGAATAAAGCAATATCAGCACCTCGTAAGAGCTCCGGCAACATGCTTCTTTTGACCATGATTTCCGGTCTTGTAATGGTGGGCACCATCTTCGTTATGTTCATTTTCCTTTTTCCGCAAATGATGAAAGGAATGATGCAGAACTCCGCTGAAGCTCTGGCATTGAAAACAGCCAAGACGCTAAATGCTCAAGATCAAAGCGGCAGAATGAACAACATCGTTGCTCGTTGCCGCGAATTAGTATTCACGTCTCGTGAGACTTACAACCGCGTTAACTCGCTTGGCTATAAACATCTTGAACCATTGTCCAGACAATTGCTCAATGAGGCACGCAATAACGCGCAAATGCTTGATGATCAACGTGAGCTCTTGCTGCAAGCAAATATCAAAAGCGCGCTTAAAGAGGCTGAATCAGCTGAACTCGGTATTAAGGGGCAAAAGGAATTCAGCTTGCCCGGCATGACAGCGCAAGCTCCTAAGTTGACCAATATGGATCTTGGTTATATCAAAGGTGTGCAATCCAATGTGGAAGTTTCAGCCGGTAATCCTGCATTGATCCAGTACGACAAAGATCATGATTTCATTCAGGAATCAAGCAACCTCTATGTTTCAAACATTGATGCGCGCTTGCCTGATGCCGACAGCGATTTGCAGTTTAAGATGTTTCCGTTGCCGGCTCCCGTGCGCGGTAATGTGGCTCCTGCTCGTCTGACTGCACCGACTGTATTTGTAAGTTGTGGGCAGGTGATTAAAAACGGCAAGCCGAACAAAGTAAAAATTGAACAGTTGCCTTCAGCAGTCAAACTGGAATATGTCTCTCAAGTAGGCACCAAGGCGACAGTCACGCAAGGCGTAAAAATTGTTACTTGCGCTGCTGCCGATGGAGCAAGTGTTCAGCCTTGAACTTCGCCTTCGGCGGTCTTGCCTTTGCGCAATGATGTGAATGTTACAAGCACAAATGCTGTTACCGGCGGTATCAGCATGATTGTGAACAGATGCAGGAGGCTTACAAAAGCAAGCGCTTGATCGCGATCTACGCCGCACAACATAACAAGCGCCTGACTAACAAGGAAATGATAGCTGCCGACTGATCCTGGCGTTGGCACAAGCATGCCGACTGAACCAACTGTAAATACAAGGAAAGAGTTGAGCATACTTACTTGATTGGTCAAACCAAAAGCCATGAGCATTAAGTAGAAGCATGCCCAGTAAGTAAACCAAATAATGATAGAGAGAACAGCAATCTCCGGGTAGGCGAGCGGATTTTTCAAACAGCGTGTGCCTTGTTCAAAATCGCCTGTTAGCTTGCTTGCTAATTCGACAAATTTTTCCGGTGCCTTTTCTTTCACAAAGCTCAAATTGAAAATGCGCTCGAGCAACTTGCCTAAGTAAGGCAGACCAATTAGACCAAGCACGGTAACAACCGCCATGCCAACGCCGGCTGATTTGAGCCAGGGTAAGTTGCCGACAATATTTTCAGGCAAATAAGCGAGGCTGACTGCCAGCAGGATTACCAGGGCAGCGACATCGAGGATGCGGTCAATTAGCATGGTGGGCAAAATGCCGGCCCAAGGTAATTGTTCACTACGTGCCAGCGACACGATGCGGGCAATCTCGCCGCCTCTTGGAATAATGATGTTGACTGCATAGCCAACCATCAGCGCTAGGAAGATATTAAATAGACCGAGTTTTCTGTCGGTTAGGGGTGCCAGCAAAATGCGCCAGCGCCAGGCTCTCAATAAATGACCGACAAGGGCAATTATGGTTATTGGCAAAAGGTAAATCGCTTGAATGCCTTGGATATAGTGCCACAAGTGTTTCGGGTCGCTGCCGGAAAAAGCGGCCCACAAAAGAATGAGGGCAAAAGCTATGCCGACTACTTGTTTGCCGAAGTTGTTCTTTTTCTTCTCTTGCACCCCAAGAGTTTAGCATCAAAAAAAGCCCAAAAAACAATCAAACCTCTTGAATCTACTGCGCTGGCTTGGCAGAGATGGGAGGTTTGATTGACACTTAGGGACTCGTCGCAGATTAGTACAGAACTTTACAGCTTGGCGGGCGGGCTAGCTATTTTTGGCAAGTACGAGAGCCCCAAAATCACACGGAAGCGGAAAACCATGTTGTATTAAATTAAATAGAAGACCCTCCTATTTAGAACACCCCATGCAGACCGTTTGGTCTTACATTAATGAGCTTAAAGACCAGTCGTGAAAATTGTGTGAACTGAGAAAGCTGCCGGCGAGATTTAAGGTTCGATTTTGTAGCCCAAGCCGTGAACGGTAGAAATAGGCGAGGTTTTGCCGGGTTGGTCAATCTTTTTGCGTAAGTTTTTGATGTGTGCGCGTACGGTATCTGTCGATGCCATCGCATCCGATTGCCAGACCCGGCTCAATAATGCTTCCCCGGAAAATATCTTGTTGGGATGGCGCATGAGGAATTCTAAAAGAGCAAATTCCTTGGGATTTAGGCTGATGGGAGTATCGCCGACAAAGACTTGATGCATTTCAGCATCCAAACTCAAGTCGCCTATCTTTAATGTCTTGGTGGATATGGCGCCTGCACGCCGCAAAAGCGCTCTTACACGCGCGGATAATTCCTTTAAATCAAATGGCTTGGTTAGATAATCATCAGCGCCTGAGTCCAATCCGGCTTCTTTGTTTTCTATTGTGCTTTTAGCCGTCAGAAGCAAAATAGGCGTAGTGCCTCCGCTAGTGCGAAATTTTTGGCACAATTCAACACCAGTTATTTTGGGTAGCATCCAATCGAGAATAACCAGATCATATTGATTCAATTTCAACTTGACGGAAGCATCTTCGCCGTCCTTGCTGATTTCGACGAGGTGATTTTCATGCTGAAGCCAACGCGAAACAATAGTGGCGATATCTGTATCATCTTCAACTATAAGAATTTTAGCCATCTGATTCACTCTCGTCGCTTAATAACGATGTTACTTGATCTGATGAACCTTGAAGTGCATGCTGCAAAAGTCCCAATACTAGAGACCGAAATTCTTGGTCTGTTGCTTTGGCTTTGGTCAAAAAATAGGTCGGTCCTAGATGCAGACGGGCGCACTGTTCGCTTGTTAGGTTGCGTCCCGTGTATACCAGCATTGAGATGTCTTTTAGGTGCGGATTGTTCTTGAAAGACTCGACAATTTCAAAACCCTCGCCATCACCCAGTCCAATATCGAGGACCATCAATTGCGGCCTATGCAAATTTGCTTGCTTAATTGCTTCGACAACGGACGATGCCACGGTGACGTTGATGCCGCCGTTGGATAACTCGGTTTGCATTACCGCTAAAAGCTCGAGATCATCATCTACTAATAGGACATTTGCCGATCGATCTAAATTAAGCTTATCAAGCCAGTCAACAGCGGAATAGGCTGTGGGAATGCGAAACCAGAAGGTCGATCCCTCGCCCTCTTTGGACGAAACGCCTATTGTGCCGCTGTGTTTTTCAACTATCGTCTTGCAAATAGCTAAGCCAAGTCCGCTGCCGCCTTTGTCACGGGCGTCGCCTGCTTCCACTTGATGGAAGCGTTCAAAAATAGCTTCACGCGATGCCTTGGGAATGCCGCGCCCGGCGTCCGTCACTGAGACTTCCGTCCAGCCCGGAATCTCACTCACTATAACTTCGACAGTTGAACCCTCCGGGGAGAATTTGATGGCGTTGGAGAGAAAATTGACGACGACTTGAATAAGGCGCTCTTGATCGGCAATAACAATGGCTTGTGAATCTTTTTGGGCGATTTTTACATTTTGTGTTGCAGCCAGGGCCGCTACTGCTTCGGTTGCCGAAGCAATAATGTTTTTTAGAGGCACCGGAGCAAAGTGCATATCCAGTTTGCCTGATTCCAGTCTTTCCAGATCGAGAATGTCGTTTATCAAGGCAATCAAGCGCACGGCATTGCGCTCAGCAATAGCCAACATTTCCAGGGCCTCGTCAGGCATTTGTCCGACGGCACCGGAAGCAAGCAAAGTGAGCGAACCGCGAATTGAAGTTAAGGGTGTGCGTAGTTCATGACTGACAATGGAGACGAATTCTTTTTTCATCCTGTCCACTTCACGTCGTTCCGATATGTCACGAACATTGGCCAAAAGTCTTGGTCCGCGCTCCGTTTCAATTTCTGTCATGGAAACCTCAAGTGGAAAGAGAGCGCCGTCGCGCCTTCGGGCTTTCAACTCGTAGATATGACCTTCCGCTTTCATGCGCAGCCCTGCAATAAAACTTTCCGGGTCTTGCCCGGGCAGCACAGGAAATAAATGCAAGAGCGGTTCGCCGAGTAATTCTTCTCGACTGTAGCCGAAGGTGGCCTCGACAGCCTGGTTGGCCGACTCGATGTGTCCTTTGTCGTCAGTGATGATCACGCCGACGAGCATGCTCTCAATAATGGCCTTTTGTTTGGCTGTCGCCGCACTTAGTTCATCAGCCATTTCGTGAAAGACGGAATCCAGTTGTGATATCTCGTCAATTTGCTTGAGTGGTGGATTTAACGGCTCGTCGCGCGCCAGGCGCTGCGTGTTGTCCATCATGATTTGCAGGCGGGAAGTAATGCCTTTGACGAAAAAGATAAGCAATAACAGAGCAATTAAGAAGTCGACAAACATGCCAATGTAGAGAAATACTTTGAGCGATTGTCGTAAATCGCTGCCTTTTGTCTGTCTGATGAGAGCCAGTTGTTCTTCTTCTTTCAGTAAGGCTCGCATCTTTGCGCGAAATTCATCCATGATTGCTTTGCCGCTACCACGCTGATAAAGATCTATCTGAATGGCCTCTTCAATTGCGCCTTGTTCAATTAGGAAATTCATTTCGTCCAAGAGTGCAAGTTTTTGTTTTGCCAATGAATTCATTGCTGAGGCCAGTAAATACTCTTTGGAATTGTCTTGAACTAGATTTTGCAGGTCCTTTCCTTGTTCGCGAATCTCTCTCTTAGCCGTGTCAAATGGTTCGCGAAATGATGGGTCGTTTGTCAGCAAATATCCGCGGATGCCCGTTTCACCATCAACCAGCAATCCGTGTAATTTATAAATGCTGGCAAGGACAGCTTTGCCCTTTATAGCCAGCGCGTCGTCATAATCTATTTGGTTTTTCAGGCTGCTCAAGACAACAAGAAATGCCACCTGGAAAATGAGTGGCACGGCAACCAATATTAGTCCCTTTTGGGTGAGGGTTAAATGAAGGCGCATAGCGGAATTGGCTCTCTGTACATCCGCAATGTACCCAGGATAGTGCCCCGTCGATGCAGATTATCTGCTAGTCGGCTTTTCCGGCTGCCGATTGGACTGCACCGGATAAGAGTGTGTATTTCGGTCCAAAGTAGTACTTACGCATTTCTTTATAGGCTTCGTCGTAGCTGAACTTGTCGTGAGTAACTCGCCAGATGCCGACAAGACAACCAGTCCTGTCGGAGCCGTGCGCGCAATGTAGAAAAACGGATCCGGCCTTGGGATTGTCTTTGGCGTTTTCCACAGCGGAAACGAAGGTCTTAACTTGTGATTCCGTCGGTGCTTGCGGACCCATAGGAATGCTTATGTAGGTCATCCCCAACTTTGAGGCGAGGTTTTCTTCCGGTATTTTCTTCTCACCGGGATTGCGTAAGTCGATAATAGTCTTAACGCCCATTTTGGACAATTGCTTGAGTCCCTTGGCGGTCGGTTCGCCGCCTCGATAGAGATAAGGGTGTACTTGATGGAAATTGGGCAAATTGCCGGCCTGGTCCTTATAGGTATGCCCGTCGATGGTTATGGAATAAGACTTGAGGTCAAGAGGAGTGGCGACAGCCGGCAGGCAGAAAATTGCGCAAAGCAGCAAAATGGTGAATAGGTTCATGGATACTCGGTTCTCGGTGATTTGTAGACTTGAATTATAGATTATTTATCTTTTTTAATGCGCAAATTTTGAACTTTTTGACCCCCTAAACCGTTTATATGGTGACCGCCAACTTCTCGGCTTGGAGATAGATGTGGAGTTAACAGACGAAGCACTATTAGAGAGTTTCCGGAAAACAGGTAACTCGGACAGTTTCACAACCCTGGTTAGGCGGTATCAGGACCGCCTATACAACTTGGCTTATCGAGTTTTGGCCAACCAAGAGGAAGCGGAAGAAGTGGTACAGGACACATTCTTGAGAATACACGAAGGAGCGAATAATTTCCGCCAGAGCAAAGTCTTTGCCGGATGGCTATTTCGTATTGCGCACAATGCTTGTCTTGATATTTTGCGTGTGCGTCAAAAGGAAATTGCAAATATGTCATTTGACCAAACTGCCACCATCTCGCCTGCTGAAGAAGCACGCTCTGCTGTTTTGGGTCAAATAGCTGACAGCAAAGCCGGTCCGGAAGAGCAGTTTAGATTGCGCGAGCAAGCTCAAGTTATTGAACACTCTCTTAGCCAGTTGCCTGATGAGCAAAGAATAGTCATTGTCTTGCGTGACATAGAAGGACTTACTTACGACGACATTGCAGAAATTGTTGGTGCCAGTCAAGGAACTGTGCGCTCACGTATTCATTACGGCCGCTTGAAGCTACGCGATCTTCTGCGCCCACACATTTTTTCTCCCGACTCTACCCCTGCCTCGAGGTAATCACATGGACAATACAAAATGCCAGACAATCGAACCATTATTAGACGGCTATTTTGATAATGAACTGTCACCCAACGAATTAGCTTCCGTGCAATCTCATCTTAGTAAGTGCGACGATTGCTCCGGCGAACTCGCTGAGATAGTCATGGTCAGCAAAGGACTTTCATCAATGCCGAAAGTCAGTCTCGGCAAGGACCTTTCACAGGCGATATTGCTTAAAGCACAAGCAAAGCCGCAAAGTAAAGGAAAAGTACTGACTTTCAAACGCCAGGTAATTTGGGCGGCGGCAGCTTGTCTTATTCTCGGTTTGAGTTTTCAGCTTTTGAACAAGCCGGTGGTTAAGGTGGGCAGTTCTTCCGGAGTTGAACCGACCAAAGTTGCGCCGACTCAGCCTGTAAAAGTGGCTCGCACACCGAGTGTGCGAAAGCTAATGCAACGAAAATTGGCGGCTGCCCCTCAGTCCAATGAGGTGACACAAAAACCAGAGGCTAAGATAAATCAGCTGCAAAAACAAAAAACACTAATTGCCAGTTCTGCACACGATGAAGTGCTGGCTTTTGACGACGGCTATCAGCCGAATCTTATGGAAGGTATGGGTATGGCAACGGATGAGGATGGTCTTTATGCGCTTAAGATGTAAATCAATATTGTTTGTGGCATTGGCTGCTTTGTTGACTGTGCCGCCGGTATCGGCAGAGCCTGGTTCCGGGCCGCCTGGTAATCAACCGGATTTTGACGGTGCCGATATGCCACCACCGCCGCCACGCGGACAGGGTCGAGAAAAGCAGCCGGGTTCGTGGAACCAAAGGGGATTTGGCCGTGGGCAAGAAAGTCTTAACGAGCCTCCTCGCGGAGACGGATTTGAAGGTCCCGGCGGTAGGCGCGAGACGATGCGTGGACGTGGTGCTGGACAAATGGGAGACGGGCCGAGAGGTAACATGGGAGGCGGCATGAGTGGTGGTATGGGACCACTCGATTTGCGCCCGCTGAATCTTACCGAAGAACAAAAGCAAAAAATTCAAACCACGCGTCAAGCAACTGCTGAAAGCGTCAGACAAGTCCGCACGAATTTAAAAACGGTGCGTGGTGAACTAAAAGACATGATGTTTGATCCCAAGGCAAGTGATTCGCAAATTAGAAATAAGCGCCAAGAAGTCCGTGCTCTGCAAGACAAAATGGACGAACTTCTGGTAAATGACTTTCTCAAAATGCGCGGAGTCTTGACCAAAGAGCAGTTAAGCCACTTGCAGGAGGCTAAGCCACAACCTAGAAGCAGAGCCGGTTTTGGCAATGGCGGCGAAGGATTCAATCCGCGGATGCAAAGGCAGCGTCAGCAGGGCGGTCCTGGTTATAGACCAGGATTTCAACCGCAGGGCAGAGACAATTCCACTGAAATTTGAGTCTATTTCTTTTTACGTTCAGATGCCCAGTCAAGTAAGAAGTCCGGACTATCGCCAGAAGTAGCGCGTGGTTTTTCAGCTGGTTTCTCAGCCTTCTCTTCTGCTGGTTCAGGAGCTGGTTTGTTCTTTTTCTTAATTTGAGCTTCAGTTTTTAAGTTGAATGCAGGCGAGCTTGTTCCTGGTGCCGGAGGTGGTGGCGCAAAGCCGCTGCCGAACATAGGCATAACAGGAGGAGGTGGTGGCACAAGTCCGTTGCGTCCCTTGGCTGGTTTTGTTCTAGCTGGTTTTGGCTCCGCAGGTGGCGGCAGCTCTCGCATTACAGGTTGAGTAATTGCCCTTGGTTTTGGTTTCGGCTTTGGTACAACACTTGGTTTCGGTCTTGGTTTTGCGATTGGTTTGACTGGCACAGGTAATGGTTTTACATAACCGGCTGGTGCTGACGGCATTTTAAAGACGGCAGGTGCAACTAACTCGGCTTTTGGCTCTACGGGAATTGATCTGCCACGACCAAATTTATCGCGCGGAATAGATTTGCCGTTCATCACTTGATTCAGATATGAATATTGGTGAAACGACAGCATTGGTTGCCCTTGCTGTTGGTAAAACATGGCCAATGCCTGGCGAGCTGGTTGCGAGCGAGGATTTTTCATCAAGACTTTTTCAATTTCGCGTCGTGCCTGCAAGTTCTTTTCATTGGTGCCGCGAAGCGTTAATAACTCTGCAAGTTTTAAATGCGCGGTTACGGAATTGTCATTGAGCCGCGCGGCTTTGTTCAAAAAGTTTTCTGCTCTGTCAAACTGTTTTGCCGAATCTAGAGCAAGAATGCCCATATCCAAATACATGGCTCCAACTATTTTGGAGTTTTCGCCGTACTCGTTTTTAGCTAAATTGCAAGCTGACTCATAGGAGTCGATTGCCCCATCGAGGTCGCCGTCCATCTGCTTAGCCAGGGCCTCTTTCTGAATAGCCTTAATGCTGTCCTCGACGTCTCCGGCAAGCGCTGGGCTCTGCCAGAGGGCAAACGCCATGAGACAGGACAGTAAGCCTGAAATACAGGGTCGAACGGACTTGAGGGACATAGATATTTCCTTGCAAGTATTTTCCATTCTAGCCTAGTTGTAATGTTGTAACACTCATTAAATCAATGATCTAAGCTTGGGGGCAGTTACTGGTAAAATCACCTTGTTAACCCGGTATGGTTCAGTATGCGAAGACAACAGCGCCCACGCTCCCGTAACTCACGTGATTCCCGCGATTCCAGAGATTCTCGCTCGGACAATCGCGGCTACAATTCGTCCAGAACACAGTCAGCCCGCATTCTTTTATCAGGCGGTATGGACATTAACACCAACCTTGGCGAAGGATTTGGTCATTACCGTGTTGAAGGCGAGTCTGATATTTTGCCGTTTGTTACATCGGCCAATATTGCTTGCGGAGCGCATGCCGGTGACCCGGCAATTATGGAAGCTGCGCTTGAGGAAGCTCGTTATTACGGGTTAGCCCTGGGTGCGCATATCGGTTATCCTGATTTGGCAGGCTTTGGTCGCCGTGAAATTCATCTGCCGGCAGCTGAGTTAAGAGCTTCGGTTCTTTATCAGTTGGGGGCTTTGTCCGGGCTTGCCCGCACATTCGGTTTTGAAATAAGCCAAGTTCGTCCGCACGGTTTTATGTATCGCCAGATGTTCCATGACGTGCGCACAGCGACTACGGTCGCCCGTGCCATTGCCGAGTTTGATCGCTGGATTGTCTTGATTGGACCAGCTGGACACAACCTATTAGCTGCCGGAGAAAAAGCTGGTATCAGAGTTGCCGGCGAAGTTTGGGTCGACAGAGGCTATGACGCCAACGGTAATTTATTGGCACACAGTCATCCGCGTGCAATCATTCACGAGCCGCAAGAGATCATCAAGCAAGCGACGTCTTTAATTCGCAACAAGACATTGCAAGCTATTGATGGTTCAACCGTGCGCATTGATTTCCAGAGCATCCACTTGCACCCGGCTATTCCTAAAGCAAAAATGGTGGCCGAACAAATTCGTGCACTGATGCCGAATGCCAGCCCGCTGTCAGCCGAGCCGTACAATCCGGAAGACGATGAACACTCACGTCTGAGTTGGGCTGAAGTCTAGAGACTAAGGCAGTCGCTTTTTTGGCGGCACAATTTCGTCGTACCAGCTTCCGTAATACTCCGGATACTCTTCGCCAGTCGTTGAAGTGACGGTTTTTTCCAATGCTTTGCGCACGGCTCTCTTGCCGCCGCGCTGGTAGCGTCTGAGCCATTCAAGTTCTTTGCTGTCGACTTTCACGCCTGCTTGCATCAATTCTTGAATGATGGAAATCTCGTGAATAATGGCTGCCGCTTCCTCATCTAAACAGCGTTTGACGAATTCTTTTTTGCCAGTCTTGCCGGGAATTGGATCCGAGGTCGGCTTGACCAGGGCATGAACGAATTCATGGGCAATACTTATTAGCTTGTAATTGCGCGGGCACCAGCGACCAATGTAAATGGTCTTTCTTTTGCGATCGTAATAGGCCCGACATGGGCCGTCGACCAAGCGGATCTTCACTCCTTCGGCACGAATGCGTTCAATATCGCGCACCAAGCTGGGCGATTTTTGAGCTGTCTCAACCAGCTTTTTTCCAAATTGTCGGCGCAGATTTTTCACTAACTAACTTCCAATTTTGGGACTGAGAATCGACCTGCTTCGGTGTGAAGATATATTAATTCTATAATAAACTAGCGACGAACAAAAGGCTGCCAAGAGTCAAGCTGGGATGGGTTTGGCTCGGAACCCAAGCGGTTGGCAAGTCTTGAGCCGGATTAAATTTTTTGACAACCCCTGCATGAGTCATTACGGAAACCCTATATTGGATACATAGGGAAAACCCCAGCAAGCAATCGACCAATTTCACGGGCAGGACCAAGGTATGTCTGATATCCAGACCCTTAATCGGGTAGGTAGCCTAATGGCTAGGGTGAGGCGCGCCATCTTGGATGCGACTGACTTTGGCGATGGTTTAAACGAAGCTTTGGCTCAGGTTTGCCAATCGATGTCCCTAAATGGGGCCACTCTCTTACAAATTGCCCCGGACAACAAGGCGACAATCCTGGCCGATTATTGGCTTAATGAAGGGCAAAGTTTTATCGGCCGATCGTTCATTTTAGATAAGGAAGCCGAACTTTATCGGTTACTGTCACAAGGACAATGCTTACTTCTAAGTGAGATTCGTAGCGACGAGGGTTTTGCCGGCTTTTTAAAATCGCGGGCTAACCAACTGGGCACCATATATCCTTTATTGAACAAGAATGAATTGAGCGGCCTTCTTTGCTTACACCAAAAGGAAGACGCAGAATCGTGCGAAGAGATTAAGGCTGTCGCCCAAATAATTGCCGAAGAAATGCTTTTGCTCTTGAATCAGCAAAACTTGCCGCCGGCGGATGCTTCCAAACCCACCTACAGTATCGATGAATTAACCAGGCAATTGAGTGATGAGCGGATGATGCGTCACATCATAAGCAAGCTGCATCTGTCTTTGGACAAGGATGTTGTTTCGCAAACCGCTGTTGATTGTTTGGGACGAGCGCTTTCCGCTACATTCTGTTTGGTTGTTCGCACTGATATGCCAGGTCATGCTCTTGTTACTCACGAGTATGCCGATGCTGCTTCCAGCCCGCTTGGTCTTGGTAGAACTGAGCATCTTCCTCCCAATGTCGTTGCCTTCTTCAAGCAGCGTACAGCGGCAATAGGCAGCATGAGCGGTCAAATGCCCTTTGGTGAACTGGGGCATCAAGAAATGGAATATGTGCGCAGCAATGATATAAAAACCATGCTGGGAACGCCCATCACCTTTCATGGTATCCATCATGGAGTTTTGCTTGTTTTAGATTGTCGACGCTCGAGAGCTTTTAGCGAGAGGGAAATTGTAGTTTTAGAAACAGTGGCTCAGCAGGCAGCTATCGCCGTTAACCATGCCGACATGCTCGCTCAAGTGAAAGATCAACTATACAAAATGAATGTGATTACAACACTCACGCAACAATTAACAACGGCCCTTGAATTGGTTGGTCAGGGCGGCCGACCGCACACCGAGGATGGGGATAAGTTGGCTCCTGCCGTTAGACTTTCGCAAAGAGAAATGGAAGTCTTGCGCTTAATTGCTCAGGGTCTGGCAAACCGGGAAATCGCACAGCGGCTTTTCCTGACCGAATCTACTGTGGAGTTGCACGCTTCTCGTATCCGTAAGAAGTTGAAGCTCAAGAGCCGTACTGCACTTGTGAAATATGCATGCGACAATCACCTTGTCTAAAGCCTGCTGCGAGTTTTGACTTCCAAGTATTGAGCAATTAGCTTGCTGGTGAGCAGCTCCGGCGGGCTATCCAAGGTAAGGCAACCTTGCCTGCTCAACGTGGCTAAGGCAAGATCTCTTGCGCTAATTAAATCAAGCGCAGCAACACGCTTGTAAATATGTTCTTCGGCTATTGTCTTTTCTTGTGCTAGATCGTCAATTTGTTTGTCGCGCAGTGTGACGCAAAAAGGCAAATGCCTTGGTTTTAGGCTCGTTAGACCTTTAAGCAGTGCTTCTGAGGCTGTTGTATCGCTGACATCAGTTAAGACGACAAGCAATGCTCGACCTTTCAATTGATTGGCGAAGTAGGTAAGCACGCTTGCATAATCCGGTTCGACAGGCTTGGCTTGAACATCAAAAACTAATTCCAGCATTTCCTTAAGCTGTGTCTTGCCTCTTTTAGGAGGCAGGTAGCAAATTGGTTTGTGGTTGAAAACGCCTATTCCCACTTGATCGCCGCGTGAAAGACCTGTTAGTGCTAAAGCGAGGGCAGAATTAAGTGCGTGATCAAAACGCGTTAGTCCATTGAGATCAGAAACCATCGTGCGTCCGGCATCAACAAGGATGAGCATGTTTTGCTCATGCTCTACATCATAATTGCGCACTACCGGATGATTGCGTCTGGCTGTTGCTTTCCAATCTATAAAGCGACTGTCGTCTCCGACTTGATATTCTTTCAAGCTGGCAAATTCCGTGCCAGCACCGCGCTTGCGCTTTTTGATTTCACCCAATTCGCTTGATCTGCTTAGTTTTATTGCTAGTTCATTGAGCAACTTCAAATCATTGAATACACGAACATCTTCCTGGTTGTTGAAACCTATTTGCCGCCAGAACAATTTCAAGGCACTCAAATAACGCAAGTGAGTTTTGTTGAATTGGTAATTGCCGCGTCGGAGCGGAGTGACATTGTAATTAAGGGTCAATTTGTTGAGCGGTGGTACGGTTACCAGAAATTCCTCAGCATCAACCTCAAAGCCTACAGGCACATCGTCTTTGATTCTGCATGCCAGCTCATCAGGACCTTGATTGATTACGGTCAACGTGACTTCATTTAACCTGCCAATTGATAGTCTTTTGGCAACACCACGTTTTGCTGTGAGGAATTTACTTTGACTTGTTAGGCACCAGTCGGCTATTAAAAGCAAAACTACCAGCACATTTACCACAATACCGAGGACGGCAAATGCAAAATGAAAGCAGCCGACAAGCAGAAGCAACGCTGCTAGTGAAAGGAGCAAATATAGGCGGAATGCGGCTACCAACTAAATTGTCCTTATCGCGGTACTTTTACTTGATTGAGCAGATTCTCGACTACTTGGTTGATGGTAATTCCTTCCATCTCCGCTTCTGGTGTAAGTATTAGTCTATGGCGCAGAATTGGTTGCGCAGTCATTTTAATTTCATCTGGAGTAACAAAGTCTTTGCCGGCAATCGCCGCTTGTGCCTTGGCTGCCGCCAGCCAGTTAATCGCTGCTCTTGGACTGGCGCCTAAGTACAAATCAGAGATATGCCTTGTCTTGTCTATCAATTCCGACAAGTATGAAAAGATACTTTCTTCGACTTGCACTAACTTGAGCTGTTCACGGCATTCAAGGATTTCTTCTCTGGAGACAAGCGGTGCTAACTCCGGTGCGTGGCGGTTGTAGTCGCCGCTTTGCCATTTGCGCAAGATGTTAGTTTCGGCTTCCTTGCCTGGATACGAGACGATAATTTTGAGCATGAAGCGATCTAGTTGCGCTTCCGGCAACGGATAAGTCCCCTCAAATTCAATGGGGTTTTGTGTGGCGATAACCATAAAAGGTTCAGGCAGTGGATGTGTTTGTCCATCAAGAGTTACTTGATGTTCTTCCATTGCCTCTAAAAGTGCTGATTGTGTTTTTGGCGGGGTGCGGTTAATTTCATCAGCGAGAAGAAGCCCTGTAAATATCGGCCCTTTCTTTACGTGAAAAGTACGGCTGTTCAGATCATAAACACTTGTGCCGATGATATCTGAGGGAAGCATGTCCGGGGTCAATTGCACGCGGGCAAAGTCCACGGAAATTAGCCTTGCCAGTGTCTTGGCTAAAAGAGTCTTGGCGGTGCCCGGCACGCCTTCCATGAGAACATGTCCTTCGGCTAAAAGAGATATCAGCAGTTGGTCGACAACTAACTCCTGCCCAACAATGACATTATTGAGGGCGTCTTTCAAACTCCGGCTAATAGTCGTCAGCTTAACTAATTGTTGTGTCATGGACATTTCCTTGTTGAGTTGTCTCTAGAGTTTCCTGTATCTTATCGCAATAGGCTGCGATGTCAGTCATTTCCTGATTGGAGATATGTGTCTTGTTGCCTGATGTTTTTGAGGCGGCAAGTATCTCTATCAGTCTTGTCCTTTCCGCTTCACGAATATCACCTGTTGATTCTTTCAAGCTGTTGGCATACACAGCTGCCAGTGTTTCATCATCACCTGTTGATTGACCAAGAGCCTTGGCCAATTTAAGACGCAGGTTGTGGCTCAATACATCTGCTGCTAGGTGTGTGGCACGTGCTCGACGATATGAGTTGGCAATGCCGTTAACAAATTCAAGATTGGATATTTTTCGAGCATTTGCAAGTGTCAGCTTCTGTCCGAATCGTTGGGCAGAACCGGCTATTGCTATAGCGAGAATAACGACAATTTGCAAAAACAAGATGCCGCTGACACCGCTTAAAACGCTGGTTATAAGGTTGCGACTTTGCATAAGCCCGTGACAGCGCTCATCAAAGTAGACGGTTGAATTGTTTAGTCGCAGCCAATTAGCGATCAGCTGGAAATTGGCTCCGCTGTCCAGAAGTCGAGAATTTGCCACTAGATTGGCTGTTGTACCAAGGAGGATATTGCCTTTGCCGTGTCTGAGTTCGACCATCAAGATATCTTTATCGTTGCGGAGCACCGGCACTAAATGCCTACCTGTATCAAACGATTCTAAGTACGATACTTTGGTAGGACCGACAAACCGAGTCACCCTCAAGTTTGGTTCGGGCAGTGCCGCGACATCTATTTGTTTCTTGTTTGAATGCGTCCAAATATTAAATGTTCCAAGAACCTCTTTGCTGTAGGGATTTGAGAATTGATCTAGATAGATAAGACTGTTTCCTTTGGAGACCCAGTCGAGAATGAGGTCTCTTTCAAATTTTTCCAGCGAGTGATTAGGACTTATCATCACAAGTTGCCCTTTGATGCTTTTGAGATCTCTGTAGGGCAACTTCCAGACGTGGGTATTGAGTCCGGCGATTTTTGTCAGCTCATAGATGGCACTGGAGCCGCTTGCTTTTTTGTTCAGTACGGACGGGTTGATTGTCACTTCCGGTGCAAGCAGCGAAACCTTTTCCTTGAAATGTACGCTGACGAGCGCCGCGGTAGTACTCACGAGAATAAAGATAGCCATCTGCAACCATATTTGATTGGTAAGGCTTTTACTTGCCATTGAATTGCCTCCGCCTAATAATGTCCTCTGCTTCGGCTTTGACTGCCGAGTGCAGGGAAAGACAAGATTGATAGCTGGAGGCATTTGCTTCGTGATTGCCGAACCAAATAAGGTCAACAATATTTGCCAATTCTCTTACCTTGGCATGCAGCTCTTTGTGTCTGACAATTCTGTAAAGGTACTCATAATTACTCAAGGCAGTCACAAACTTAGCTATGGTCATTTCATCAAGTACAAGCAGCGTTGAGAGAAATACTGCGCGGCAGGCAGATCGATAATTTTTTTCCGATGCCAATTCCTCGGCAATATTGAGCCAGGATGAAGAGTCGAGTATCGGCTCTAAGTTGGCATCGACAAGTGTGCGCGAAGAAATTCTAACTGTGTTTTGCTGAACACTTCTAATGAGTACTATGACCATCAAAGAGATAGCGATAAATGCGACGATGAATACCGCCAGCATCATGTACATGGTCATCATGTTTTCGTGCGTTGGATAAGGTATTTTGATATGCAGCGAGTCAAGAAAATCGATTATGTAACGCAGTAAGCGCAGAAAAAGATCTTCGAAATGATTGACCACTTTTGGTGTTTTGGGATAGAGATAGTCCTTGCTTAACGCAGCGATGTACGCGCTTAAATCTTTAGGTTCCATGATTGTCTGTTTCCTCGGACGGAACCAATGCGTTAAGTCTTCTTCTTAAATCGAGTCCTTCTCTTCGATTGAGTAAATCAACATAAAAGGCGGCGAAGGCAAAACTAAATAGCGGGCTTATTAGAAGTGTGATAAATGATTCCCATACATGCGTGACAATCATTGTGTGCATGGGTATTTCACCGGCATTGTGACTGACGCCTAACTTATATGTGTCCCAAAGATTTAATATGATTATGGGCATGGTTAGCGGATAGGTAAGAACGACAATAGTGAGAGTAAACGCGAGAGCAAAGCCCAAACAACGCATGATGTTGCCTGACGTTAGCTTCACTGCTTTGTCAATGCTCTCTTTAAAAGATAGGTTTTCGCAGGCAATTATGCAAAGACCCATTAATACAACAAAGGAAATTGCTGAAAACGCTACTATCAGCGCCCCGAAACTGAGCAAAATTACAGGAACAAGTTCGTCGGAAGACTGATCTTTTTTATAAGTAAGTACGAGCGGAATAAGCCAGGCAAGAAATATTCCCACAGAGACAATTGCTGTCAGAATCCAGAGTGCTATAACCTGCCATTTACGTTGAAGAACTGCTGCATAGGATTCCTGCCAATCGGTCGAAAATCCACCTTCCATGCGCATAAGAGACATTTGGCGTAACGTGAGCACCCACTTGGCAATTAGCCCGACCGCTAGTCCTACAATGCCAATGAGAAAAAGCGATCCCATGCCTGTCAGCGAGTCCGTCCAATATGCCGGTTTACTTAACGGCCATTGCATAGCCATGCTGCCCAGTGTGCTGAAAATTGTCGGCACCAGTAAGACTTTGCAGGTAAAGCCGATATTGCGGCGCAAAGTTGTGAAAGCGGTACCAACAATGTCCCCGGGCGAAAGCTCCTGATTAATTGGTTTGATTATCAAGGCTAGAGTTCTGAAGGTATTACTGAAGATCTATATGCCATGTTCGACATGGAGCTAAGCCCATTATGGGAAAATACCTGGGTGGCAAGCGTAAGAGAACCATTACCACAGCACTTTACAGCTTCGGCCGTTGTTGTCGAAGAAGGACACGTTCTGCTTGTCCATCATCGGCGGATAGGGGCCTGGATGCCGCCAGGCGGTCATATTGATGAATTTGAATTACCGCACGAAGCCGCCGTGCGTGAAGTCTTTGAAGAGACAGGGATTGCTGTCGAGATAATTTCGGAAGTGATGCCTGAAACCGGCAGCAATGAGGCTTTTTTCTTACCAAAACCACTATGTATACACAACGTAAGAGCCTTTGAAAAAGGTGAGTACGTACATCACCTGGACCTTGCTTTTCTTTGCCGCACTGTCGAGCGTGGCACATTACCAGCCATTGTGGTAAGTGAGGAAGTAAAAAATGCCGCTTGGGTGAACCTTGATGATATTCACCAGTTGGAATTGGCAAAAAACGTCAAAGAGGCTCTCAGCCTGGCTTTGGCAAGTCTTAATCGAGTAAGTTCGTTGTCGCTGGATTAATAAAATTCAGCCATACTAATAAAGAGTATTAAAGTAATGCTGGACTGGGAAAAACAGTAATTACCACGGCCTGCATTTTATGCAGATAAATTGAAAAGGAACTACTCATGACCAGCGCTCTTGCTACAAAGCTAACTGGAGTACGGGATCTCAAAAAGATTCTGGAAACCACAGTGAAAGAGCTTTCCGAAAGCTTCTCAGCCGATGCTTGCCAAATCGTGCTGACCAGTCCCCTTGATCGCAATATCACAACTGTTTGCGAATACAAAGTTACCGATAATGGCGAAGACACAAGTTGCTTGCGTTTGCCGATTGCGCTTCAAGGAAATGCTCAAGGCTATGTGGCTCTTTCCAGACAACAGTTATTGACCGAAGAAGATATAAACACCTTGCGCGTGATTATGGCTGAATTAGCTGAGATAATTCGCCACTCGCAAATTACAGATGTTGTGCAACGCGATACTTTTCGCGATACGTTCCTGGTGGAAATCGGCAACGTGATGACCTATTCGCTGGGAATAGGCGATGCGCTTTTCATGGTTGTGAATATTCTCGGTAAAGTTTTAAATGCTACGCGTTGTTTGTTCATTTGTACCGATGATTCGCAAGCCGGTTGGCGTTGTTATGAATACAGCCAGCAAGGGACGTATCCGAGCTGTCGTGATTTTCGCTGGCCGACAACTGACTCGGCAATTGTTGCTCACACGCTTTTAGCCAAGTCTCCTTTATTGGTCTTTGAGGGACAAGAAAATTCCTATGTGACACCGATGCAGGAAGAATTGCAATTCATCGGCGCTAGAAGTTATTTAGGCATTCCCTTACGTCATGAAAGCAATACTCATGGCTGTGTAATTCTTCAACAGTGTGACTGGCGTCGTTCTTGGACGCGCCACGAAATCGACATGGTGCAGGCAGTGGCTGACAAAGTTGCGGAAGCCTTGGCTAAATTGCCAGCTGAAAAACTTGCACGCGAACCAATAATGCAATTGCATCAACGTGTTGTCGACAAGCCGGAAGGACAAGAAGAAAAGGAAGACATCCGGGCAATTAGACGCGCTTTGAAAGATGCGCTTGGTCAACAGTCGATACCGCAAGCGCAGAAAACATCGGTGCCTTCAATAGGTCAACAGTCTCAGGCAGCTACAGCTCAAGCTCCGGCTCAAGCAGCGCCGCCGCCTGAGCAAGAAGTTGTACCCACTGCTGTTGAGACTGCTCCTGAACCTCCTGCGGCAGCGCCGGCACCCCCTACAAAGGGACTGCAGCCGGTAGAAAACGTAGCGCCGCCTTTGGCTGCGGACACGTCAGGAACTCCTGCTTATGAAATGCAGTCTGCTTGGGGCTCTGATGAAGCTGCTGCCGAAGTGAATGCACCTACTTTGGGCGCGCATTCTATCGGCGATATTCTAGGTGGATCCGGCAAGTCGGGAATGCCTGCTGTAGATTTTGGCAGTGAAGCTCCGGCACCAACGCCTCCACAGCCTGTATTTATTGAACCGACTTTAGAGGCACAGGCGCCTCCACCACCGCTGGTGGAAATTACTCCGGAAGAAATGTCGCAACCGGAAATGCCGCCGCCTCCTCCTAAAGCTCAGCCGACACCACCGCCGCCGCCTGCACTTGAGGCTCCAAGCGAAACTTTCCAGCCTGTAGCGGATGTCAGCCAGGCTCCACCTCCACCGCCACAAGCGGCATTGGAAGAAGAGCATGAAAGTAAATGGGGCGCGGATCTGGATTCTATTCCGACCCCATCATCGGGTCCTGCCAGTCACGGACTTGGTTCAGCGATGTTTGGTAAACCAAAAGGACCAACAGGGGCCGCGCAGGGAAGCTCGTTGCTGGCATCTCTGCACAAGGACAAGAGCAAATTCCATCCGGACTCACCGGAATTCGTTGAAGGTCCGCCAATTCAGATAGATGAACAACAAGCTCAAGCAAAATTAGAAGAATTGCTGGCTTCCAAAAACCCAACATCTGATTACATATTCGCTACTGCTGGTCTTGATGTGCGTATGCTTGGCCGCATTGACGGCTGGATTACCCAGATTGAACAAAAAGACAAATACAAGAATGGACACGCCCGTCAGGTTGCCGAATACGCTCAGGCAATTGCTAAACAGATGGGACTGTCGCCTGCTGAAATAGATCATATTCGCTTAGCTGCTTTATTGCACGATGTCGGCAAATTAGGTGCTCCACAAGAAATTCTGCAAAAACCTGATGATCAATTAAGTGATGAGGAATTGCTTTTGGTGATGCGCCACCCAATTGACGGCGCTGATTTGCTCGAGTCTTTCCCGGAATTGTCCAATCTGGGTCCAATTGTCAGAGCCCACCACGAGGAATTCGATGGCAACGGCTATCCGGGACGCGACGGAGTAGGACTTAAAGGAGAAGAGATTCCTCTTGCTGCGCGCATTATTGCTGTCGCCGATAGTTATCACGCCATGACCTCTGATCTTGTCTATCGACCGGGACTTGCGCCAACACAAGCGCAAGAAGAGTTGACCAAGGGTGCCAACAGTCTTTGGGATGCTCGCTGTGTCGAAGCCTTGATCTTGTCTATCATGCAACAAATAGTTCCGGCGAAGTTTTAGGACTAGCTTGCTTTAAGCATAGCTGCTGCGCGTTTGACACCAACTGTTTCGGATCTCTTGCTGGCTTTGGTGCTGATTAGAGTTTGAATGCTCTTCTTGTTTAATTTTTGCCCCTTCCAGTGTGCAGAAATATATGCCCGCGCTTATTGAGCGAATTCAAAATGGCGATATTGACCCAGGCTTTATCATCTCGCACAGAATCACGCTTGATGAAGTGCCCGAAGCATATAATGAATTTGCCGGAAAGAAAAATGGCTGCATCAAGTACGTAATGAGTCGAAAAACGCCTTCCGCAGTAATTGCCGCAGCTGCATGACACGCCTCCGTCGGGCAGCATTGCATGCGCCCTCAGTTATTGAGCGCTCTCAATTGATCGTTCTGTTGCAACTTCTTAATCGCCCGAAATTCAATTTGGCGCGCGCGTTCGCGACTCATGTTGAGTACTTGACTGCAGCGCTCAAGTGTCGCCGGTGCGCCATTGTTCAAACCGAAACGCAAAGAGACAACTGCTCTTTCATTTTCGTTCAATTTCGCTAGCGCATCTCGAACGCCGTCGGCTAGAAGTTCATTGGAAGCACTTTCTTCCGGAGTCAGGGAATGTTCATCTTCCAGAAATTCCGAAAATGACTTTTCCATGTCATCGCCTATGGGAGCGTCCAGAGAAACAAGGTGCTTCTCAGCCCTCAGACATTCAATTACTTTGCTCTTCGGCACTTTCATGTTGCGAGCAATTTCATCAATTGTCGGAGTTCTATCAAGCGTCCGTAAAAGTTGGCTTATCGACTTGCGCAATTTCTGCAAGTTTTCATTCATGTGCACAGGCACACGAACTGCACGTGATTTGTCGGCAATGGCACGTGTGATTGCTTGGCGAATCCACCAGGTGGCATAAGTGGAAAATTTGAATCCTCTTTCCGGATCATATTTTTCTACTGCACGCATCAATCCGAAACTACCTTCTTGAATGAGGTCGAGAAAGCCTAGTCCGCGATCACGATAACGCTTGGCGATACTCACAACCAAACGCAAATTGCTGTTGATGAGTTTTTGTCGAGCAGCTTTGTCGCCGTCTTTAATCTTGCGACCAAGCTCAATTTCTTCAGCGCCTGTCAAAAGCTTATATCTGCCAATTTCATGCAGATATGCAACAGTTGAATCCTGATTTGCACGATTTTTCTCAGCCTCGAGATCTTCTGCTTCCACAGCAAAGTCTTCTTCGTCTTCCGACAGAAGGTAGTCGTTGAGAGCTATTGCCGTGTCAAATTCCGGCAAAATCTTTTCTTCAATGTAGTTTTCTTTGTGTTTTTCTTCTTGTCTTAATGTTGTGTTCATAATCGTGTTGTCCCTCAAGGACAAAATTTGGTGCGTCCTACAAGACGCACCGGGGTTATTTATACATACGTATGTTCAACATAACAGATCTGTCAAAACCGCGCTTGGTCTGGCGACTTGAATTAATCAGTGCGCTTAAAGAATAAGAGCTGCCCGGAGGCAGCTCTTATTCTTATTTCTGTTGTTTCTCTTGGCCGAAACGCTTGGTTTATGTACCGATTAGATCGGATACATCGACGCCGCGCAGGGACAAGCTTATCTTATGGTCTTTTGGAGCGAATTTTTTGATAATTGCTTTGATTTCTTGACCAACATGGACAACTTCTTCCGGCTTGATGTTTGGTTGCTCGGACATTTCTGTCGTTGGCAACAAGGCATCTACACCTGGATAGATTTGCACGAAGGCGCCGAAAGCTTGGATCTTGCGAACCTTGCCGTTGATGACTTGGCCGTCTTGGAACTTGTCTTCGATTTCTTTCCATGGATCAGCTTGCATTTGTTTCAATGAAAGACTGATGTGACCTTTTTCGCGATCTACTTTCAGAACCTTGGTAGTGACGACATCGCCAACTTTGAGGACATCTGAAGGATGTGAGACGCGCTCCCAGGAGATTTCGGAAATTGGAAGAAGACCGTCGATACCACCCAAGTCGATGAATGCACCGAAATCGGCAATACGGACAACTTCGCCGGAGACAACTTGACCGGATTCCAGCGTTGCCAGAATCTTCTCGCGCTGTACGGCTTTTTCTTCTTGTACAGCCATTCTTTGCGACAAGATGAGCTTGTTGCGCTTAATGTCTGTTTCCAAAATCTTCATTGGGATTTCCATACCAATGAGTTCTTCAGGAGTTGTTCCTTTAACACGCAATTGCGATGCTGGAACGAAACCACGTAGACCGTATACATCTACTACTACGCCACCTTTGACGACGGCGGAAATTTTGGCACGTATTGTTTGGTCTTTGCGCTTCTGGTCTTCCAATTGGACCCAGCCGCGGGCTTGAGCTACACGCTTCAAGGAAAGGGTCAATTGACCGTTTTCGTTTTCTTCGCGCAGGATGTAGAACTCTAGACGATCGCCAATTTTGACCACATCTTCGATGGAGCCTACTGGGATGTTGGACAGCTCTTTGAAGGGAACGAACCCTTCTGATTTGCTGCCGACATCTACTAGAACACCGTCTCTTTCGATGCGAACGACATCGCCGGTGATGATGTCACCTTGACCAAACTTATAGTTGAAGCTTTCTCCTAAAAGAAGCTCAAACTCGGACTTTGGGCTGCCCTCTGATTGTTGTGCTGACACTGGAATATGGTTTCTCCTTGATTCAAATTTACCTCTGCTAGTGGCAGCGAATCCGTCGGAGACAGAATCCCGACCCGGCCAATCTCCTGAAACCTGCAGGAAACCAACCTAGCTTAGGCAGGCTGTAAGTATACAATGCCCATGCCTATTCCCGGGAATGAGAGGCTGCTCAAAAAGCCGTTGGATCGGGTGGTTTATGGGCCGGCCTGGCTTTGTGGCTTGACAGAGGCTTGTGCCGAAAAGATGGGCTAGAGGCGCTGTTTGTATTGGTTTTAGCGATCTCGGTGCATGTACTTCCGGGTGCTTGCAGATAGCTATTAGGTATAAAACTAATTATTCCTATAATTTTACTAATTAGTTCATAGATTGTAATTTTGGCTTAGTAGCTTGAATTTTGTCTGTCGCAGAGGTTGTTGTCATGATTGATTCTCATAAGCAAAACCTGGTTGTTCTGGCATCGTTGACGCTGCTCTTAACGCAGAGCAACGTCGGCAGTGCGTTGCCCGGGCTGGGACTGTTGAAGAAGGACAAACCGGCGAAGACCGATACGAAGCCAACGGCGAAAGTTGAAGTGAAACCGATCGCGAAGACGGTGAAGGCTCCGGAGGCTGCTAAAGATCAAAAAGACCAACCGATTGTCTCGGAGAGACTGAAGGCGGCAGCGCAAAATCTCATAGCTGCGCGCAAGCAAGTATCCGTTGCTCAAGCTCAATTGAAAGCTGCTGAAGCTGAATATCGTGTTGCGAAATTTGAGTTGGGCGCTATTTCGCTGAGAAAACAGGCCAACACCATGGCGAACTCTTCGAGCAAAAGCGAGATTGCCCATAAGTCGACTGAGACATCTGCGACTAACGAAAGAATTGAAGCACCGGCGTCTTTGGGAATGGGCGACTTGATGCCGTCTCCAGCTCCTGCGAAGCCAACTTTGGCTCCTGCACCAGGTTGGAACAAGCCGAGCGACGAAGTCTCCATCGACGATTTGGATTTGCCGTAAAGCATGACAAAAGCGGGCGCATGCAATGCGCCCCTAAGATGATCTCTTGAGCAGGATTTCCAGAGCTGCTTTAGCGGCTTGTTGTTCCGCTTGCTTCTTCGAGGGGCCTGATCCCGATGCAATTACTTCGCCTTGGACGGCGACGGTGACGCTGAAGATGGGATCATGCGCGGGACCCTCTACGGCAGAGGTGGCATACACTGGTGCGCCTTTCGCTTGTCCTTGAGTGAGTTCTTGTAGTTGTGCTTTGAAGTTTTCTTGGCTGGCGTTTTCGTGAATGGCTTCAGCTTTTTCAGAAAGCAATGACTCGATGAGTAGGCGTGCAGTCTGCATGTCGTAGGCGAGATAGACGGCACCAAAAAGCGCTTCCAGCGATCTGCCGATCATTGATTGCTTAAGATGAATGCCGCGGCCCAAAATGATGTGCTTGCCTAGTTGTAAGTGGGTGCCGATTTGATTGAGCGTTTGGCCACTGACAAGTACGGCGCGAATTTCTGTTAAGCGGCCTTCGCTGTAATTTGGAAATCGATTGAATAAATATTCACTAACAACAAATTTCAAAACCGAATCGCCGAAAAACTCTAGTCTTTCGTAATCAACCGAACCCTTGTGATCAGCCTTGTAGGAGCTGTGGGTGAGGGCTTCATTGATTAGACCCAGGGTTTTTTCGTCGCGCTTGTCCGGCAGGGAGAGCTCGGTCATCAATTCGTTGAGCGCAGTTAGGCGCAATTGGGATAAGTTGGACATTTCCATATCTTTTTTCTTTGTACAAACATCATACTTTCAGATGTCGTTTTGGATACCGCATGACTACGTTCCTTATCTGGCTATAATTTAAGTGCTATGCGGCTTTTAAGCATAAACTGCTATCTTATATGTGGTTACGTTTACTAGTCTGCCCGTTAGACAGGGGGCAGTCTTAAATCAAATCTGGGACATAACATGTACGACCTACAAGTTGCTCAAATTCTTTTGTTTGTAATAGTTGGTTTTGCTCTGCCTGCCCTCGGCATGATTCTTCTTGCCTGGGTAATCCAACTCTTGTTCGGCTATCACAGACCAAACGTGGTCAAAAATCAGCCTTACGAGTGCGGCATGAAGCCATTGCAAGAAGCGCACATGCAATTCGATATCCGCTATTACCTATATGCGCTGTTGTTTATCGTCTTCGATATTGAAATTGTTTTCTTGGTGCCCTGGGCTATGACCAGCAATGCCTTGAAGGAAGCCTATCAGTCACCATGGCTGTCTCCAATTGAAATTGCTGTGTTTCTCGGCATCTTAGCTGTCGGTCTTATTTACGCCTGGAAAAAAGGCGCGCTTGAGTGGGAGTAACAAATGTCTGTTCAAGTTCCTGATGAACTAAAAGAAACCGTAACGATAACAAATGTCGACTTTGTAGTTGAGAAGTTGTCGGAAATGCTTTCGCCTGTCGTATCGCCGCTAGTGAGTCCGATAGCCAATTGGGCTAGATCAAATTCTGTCTGGCCATTGACCTTCGGAACATCATGTTGCGCAATCGAAATGATGTCTGTCGGTATGTCGGCATTTGATATTTCGCGATTCGGTTCAGAAGTATTTCGTGCCACACCAAGACAAGCCGACTTGATTATCACCGCCGGCACAATTACCCGCAAAATGGCACCGGCTCTGATTACTTTGTACGAGCAATTGCCTGAGCCTAAGTACGTTATTGCTATGGGTGCCTGTACTGTGACCGGTGGCATGTTCAACGATTCATATTCTGTTGTGCAAGGTGTCGACCGCATTATTCCGGTTGATGTCTACTTGCCGGGTTGCCCACCGCGTCCGGAAGGTATTTTGGATGCGTTGCTAAAACTGCAACAGAGAATTCGTACGCAGTCATTAGAAGACCGCCGCAAGAAAGGCAATTCCGAAATGCGTCCGGTGCGTTATGTCGACTATGACACAGGACGTCCAATGGAAGATTTGATTGAAGAAGCGAAAGCTTTAACCAAGGAAGATCTGAAAGCCTAGAAATTTCAAAAGGGAATTGTAAGGACAATGAGTACAGAGCAAGCAAAACCAGAAGAAACGCCGAATTTAACACCGGGCGTATTTGGTCAGTTTTTGGCTGAACACGATATTCCATCAACTCGTCTGGCTGATTCAACCGGCGTGGAAACAATTGAAGTGACTGCCGCCAATTTGGAAAAGGCTCTTAAGCGCCTGCGCAACAGTGCCGAAACCAGAATGGATTTCTTGGTCACTGTTTCCGGCGTGGAATCTCCGGAAAATATTGAGTCTGTTTATCACCTCTGGTCCTTTGAACACACAAGGGAACTAGTGATAAAAGTTCGCGTTCCAAAATCCACTCTCGGTGAAGACCAATTAGCTCTTGTGCCAACGACAGCTAGCTACTGGTCGGCTGCTAACTGGCACGAGCGCGAATGTTATGACCTCATGGGTATCCGTTATGTCGGACATCCTTATATGAGAAGAATTCTGAACCCTTGGGATTGGGAAGGCTACCCGTTGCGTCATGACTATAAGCAACCGGTGGATGCTTTGAACGACAAAAATCCCGTAAGCTTCCGCTAATTACCGACAGTAAATTGCAAGAGAAACAAAATGGCTAGTGAACTAATTACACTAAAAACAACTGGGCTTAAGACCGATGAGATGATCATCAACATGGGTCCACAGCACCCGGCAACACACGGCGTGTTGCGTTTGCTGTTGACGCTTGATGGTGAATTCGTCAAACACGTAGAACCTGTAATTGGGCACTTGCACCGTGCGCAAGAATGGCAAGGTCAAAATAGAACTTGGTTCCAATACCAAGCTCT
The DNA here is from genome assembly GCA_019744775.1 of Candidatus Obscuribacterales bacterium. Classification (NCBI taxonomy): domain Bacteria; kingdom Bacillati; phylum Candidatus Melainabacteria; order Candidatus Obscuribacterales; species Candidatus Obscuribacterales bacterium. Next base: position 415,060 of record JAIETZ010000002.1, on the reverse strand, counting down.
TATTGATCGTGTTGACTATCTCTCAGGCATGTTCACTTCCTGGGCTCTTGCCAGATCAGCCGAGCATATTGAAGATATTAAGGTACCGTTGCGCGCTGAGTACTATCGCGTTATGGTTTCGGAAATGAACCGCATTACTTCGCACTTGCTCTGGTTGGGTACTTACCTAATCGACTTAGGCGCCATGTTCGGTTTCCCTTTCTATCCATTCCGTGAGCGCGAAAAATTGCTTGATTTGTTTGAAGCAATTGCCGGACAGCGCATGATGTTTAACTACATCCGCATAGGCGGCGTGCAACATGAGGCACCAGACGGTTGGTTTGCTAAGTTGAAGCAATTTACCGAAGATTTTCCGAGCCGTGTCGATGAGTACGAAGCCATCGTTACAGAAAACCCAATTTTCTTGAAGCGTACCAAAGGTGTTGGTCGCCTGAAAAAATCCGTAGCTATGGATTACGGTGTTACCGGTCCAAGCTTGCGCGCATCGGGTGTAAATTACGACTTACGTAAATTCAAGCCGTATTCCGTCTATGACAGATTGCAATTTGAAGTGCCTGTAATGGAAGGCGATGGCGATACATGGGCGCGTTATATGTGCCGTATTGCCGAAATGCGCCAGTCCAATGAAATCATCAAGCAGTGCTTGGCTCAAATTCCAGGCGGTACCGCTGATGAATTGAGAGAGAAGCGCAAGGCTTGCAACAGTTGCGGCAAAGAAGATTGCGCCAACTGCGGTGGTGACTTGAAATTGAGTGGCAAAAAGCAAATGGCCGGTCTGCGTATCAAAGCCGGCGAAGGTTTTGCCGCTGTAGAATCGCCACGCGGTGTATTAGGTTGCTACATCATCTCCAACGGTTCGGATAAACCGGCACGTTTTAGATGGCGTAATCCATCATTCAGCAATTTGTCCGTCCTGCCGGAACTTCTGGTTGGATCGCCAATTGCCGACATCATGGCTGTATTTGGATCAATCGACGTCATTCTGCCAGACGTAGACAGGTAAAGAGGAGAATCTTCGCGTGACTTACACGTATCCACATCAAACGCCGGCCAATATAGGCGAGATTTTTAAATTCTCCAGACTGACTGTCATCTGGCTGTCGATTATCTTCGGCGCTGTTTGGGCAGCCTGCTTCTTGGTCGGAGTAGCAATTCCTTTCTGGATCGACAATGGTTTTATGGTTGATGGTTCTCTCAACCTATTTACCAAATTCAACGAAGCACCATCAGATGCCAGCCTTATCTGGTCGAATACTTTCCGTGCTTTGACACCAATTGTTGCAGTGGCAGTATTCATTCCAATCAATGCCATGTTCATGGTGCTTTGTGAAAGACGCGCATTGGCTCTCTTTACAGTACGTAAGGGTCCAAACCGCGTAGGTCCGGATGGTCTTTTGCAAACAGCAGCAGACGCTGTCAAATTGCTCTTTAAGGAAGACATCACGCCACGTGGTGCAGACATATTGATGTTTACCCTGGCGCCGATTATTTTCTTTGCGCCTTCCATTATTGGTATGGTGCCACTGCTGGCTGCTGTCACCAATAACCACCAACTTTTCTCAATGGTCAATATTCCAACTGGAATCTTCTACGTGATTGCTGTTTCAGCAATTCCTGTAGTGGGCATTGTGATGGGTGGTTGGGCAAGCAATAACAAGTATTCATTAGTAGGTGGACTGAGAAGCGCCGCTCAAGCAATCAGCTACGAGATTCCGCTTGTCTTGTCCATCATTACTGTTTGCCTTATCTCAGGCACATTGGATGTTGTATCCATTGCCGAGCGGCAAGCAGGCGGCATTCTCCACTGGAATATCTTTGCCGGGGGTGCTCTGCCACAAGCTGGTGCTCACCTTGGAGCAGCTTTGGACAACTTGAAAAACATGAGCACGGATGTAACCGAGCCAACAAGACAAGCTGCCTGGGCCGCTGTTAACCAAGCATGGGGCGGTATAGTCGCTGCGTTCGCATTCATCGGCTGCATGTTCTTGCTGTTTGGTATTTATGCAACATGTGCTTGCGCTGAAATTAACCGTATTCCATTCGATTTGCCGGAAGCTGAATCAGAATTGGTCAGCGGCTATAACACTGAATATAGCGGCATCAAATTCGCCATCTTCTTCTTGGCTGAATTCACCAACTTGTTTGTAGTTTCGTCCATTGCCACGGTACTTTTCCTCGGCGGTGGCTCGTCGCCCATTCAGGGCTTCATGGATGCGCAGTGGTGGAATTGGTTGGCATCCGTCAACAACTGGACAATGCCGACTGTGCCATTCATCAATGCGGAAACTTTCTTCGGTGCATTCTGGGTAGTAGTTAAGGTCTATTCACTGGTTATCTTTGCCATTCTTGTTCGCGGCACTTTGCCACGATTCCGCATTGACCAACTAATGGACTTTGGTTGGAAGCGCCTCATTCCGCTGTCTCTATTTCTTTTGTTAGCCGTTACTTTCCTCAGGGAGCTTGTGTAAATAATGTTCGATATTATTGGTCGAGCTGTAGGTGGCTTGTATCAAGTCGTTAGAGGACTGACGACGGTAGGTAAACATACCTTCCGCCCGCCTATCACCAAACTATACCCGGATACGATGCCGGATTTGCCGGCCGCATTCCGCGGACGATTGGCGCTGACGGTTAACCCGGAGACAGGCGAGCATCTTTGTATTTCCTGCCGCCAGTGCGAGCGCGTGTGCCCTGATAAGTGCATTGAAATTACTGCTCAGAAATCAACAGACACCAACAAGCTTGAGCTTATCGACTTCAAAATCGACCACGGTCTTTGTATGTTCTGCGGCTTGTGCACGGAAGTTTGCCCAACGCTTTGTATTATCAATACCAATGATTTTGAAATGGCCGATTACAGCCGCGATTCATTGATATATGACTTGAAGCGTTTGACTTTGACGCAAGAAGAATCAGGCTTCTACTTCGACAAGAAGAAGATGCCATTGCCGAAACCAAAACCAGCTAAAGCTGCTCCGGCTGCCGCCGCTGCTGCTAAGCCGGCTGCGCCTGCTGCAGGTGCTACAGCAACCGCTGAGAAACCTGCTGCTACTGCAACTGCCGAGAAGCCGGCTGCTGCCGCTGCAACACCAGCTGCTGAAAAACCTGCCGCTGAAGCTAAACCAGCTGCTCCTGAAAAAGCTGCTAAGCCCGCTGAACCTAAAGCTGAAGAAGCTAAGCCAGAAACAAAACCAGAAGAAACCAAATAGGTAGAAAAAATGAGTCCTGATCTGCAAATGTTTATGAATCTCGCAATATGGGCGCAAGCCAATGTTGAACCAGTGACCTTTTTGATACTGGGCATTTTGGCAATACCGCTGGCATTCGGCGTAATTTTCGACCGCATGATCATCCGCGCTGGTTTTATTTTGATCGGCGTTTTTGGTGTAATCTCCGGATTATTCCTCTTATTGCAAGCGCAATTCTTGGCTTTGGCGCAAATCATGATTTACGCAGTAGGCATAACGCTGGTTGTTGTTATCGCCTTGATGTTGACCAATCCAAAAATGGAAGAAGATATGTCTGTTGCGCAGCCTAAGCTCAAGTTGCCTGCGCTATTTGCTTCTGTTCTTTTATTCCTGACTATTTTCCAAGCCGTCATTGTTGAACCATGGCCTGTTCAAGGCTTAAATGTGCATCCAGATATTACTTATGTCTTGGGTCGCTGGTTGATGACCTTCTATTCGCTGCCGTTTGAGTTTGCTTCAGTACTTCTGTTGGCTGCTCTAATTGGCGCTGTCATGCTAGCCAAAGCTGAACCAAAAGCAATTAAGGCTGCTACCAGCGCAGATGAAGGCAATGGAACGCACACCACTTACGTTGAGAGGACTGATGATGTCGTCAAAGTCTAATAGCCTGGCAATCTCTTATGCCTTAATAGCAGCCGTCATGGCGCTTGCGTATTTCACCGGTGGCGTAGGTCCAGTGTTGACCGCCATTGGTCAAGATGCTGACTTCAGCTATTTATTTGTTTGCTTAGCTCTAATTGTCCTTGGCTTTGTTTGCAGCGCTCTCGGCGCCAATCGCCAAGCAATAGTAGCAACAGCTACAACTGCCGGATTTGTGGTTTTAACGACCAACCAAGAGCCTCTGACACGCTATTTGATTTTGGCTGCGATTCTCTTTTGTATCGGCGTCTACGGCATGGTTGTCTCACGCAACGCTATTCGCGTGCTTATGTCCATTGAATTGATGCTCAACGCCGTCAATATCAACTTAGTCGCATTTGCCCGTTACATCGACCCAGCAAACGTCAAAGGACAGCTCTTTGCTATCTTCATCTTGACCGTAGCTGCCGCTGAAGCTGCTGTTGGACTAGCCATCGTATTGGCTATCTACCGCAACATGGCGACAGTCAACATGGAAAAATTCTCCGAGTTGAAGTGGTAACAAGCTAAGCTTTGTTGTTTAGGTTAACAGCTTGATGCAAGAAAGCTAGTGCCCAATCATGGAGTTGGTTCCAACCGATAATGTGGCGCATGGCAATCATGCGGCGACGTTTTTCTTCGGCGGCCATGGACAGGGCTTCAGCAAATGCTTCGGCAATTTGATAAGGATTGTCGGCGTCGACAAGTAATGCGCCTGGGGAAAGTTCGGCGGCGCAACCTGCTGTTTTGCTTAGAATTACAGCACCTTGTTCGTCTGTACGGCAAGCGACGTATTCTTTGGCGATTAGATTCAAGCCGTCGCGTACAGGTGTTGTGACCAGCGCGTCAGCCGCTAAGTACCAGGCTGAAAGCTCAGAATGATCGAGATGTTCGTTCAGCCAGACAATTGGCTCCCAATCATCTAAGTGATAGCGCTCATTTATTTCTTTGACTTTGGCTTCAACTTGTTGTTGATATTCAATTAGTGCTTTGTCGGCGGTGCTTGGATTCTGGACAATTTGCACGAAGTGGAAGCGTCTGTGCCATTGGGAATTGTTGTGCAGGAATAATTCAAGTCCGGCTAATTTTTCCAAAAGTCCTTTGGCGTAATCGAGTCTGTCGACACCAAGTAATACTTGATTGGCCAGGCGATACTTCTTATTCATGGCAGCAGCTTTTGGTCTGTTGGCCATGGACAAGCGCTCCCAGTAAGCAAAGTCTAGTCCAAGCGGCATGGCGACGACATTAGTCAGACGTCCGTGATACTTCACTTGCATCTTCAATAAGTCGACTTCAGCTTCCGGAATTACTATTTGCACTGTGTTCAAGAAATTCGTTGCGTATTCTGTCGTGTGGAAACCCAACAGATGATTGGAGAGCAGTGCACTCACCAATTCTTCAGCCACAATTGCGTCGGCAAATTGTTCTGGTTTTGGCCAGGGCACGTGCCAGAACTGACAGGGAATAATTCCTGCTTCAGCAGATAGGTGCGGAGCAACCAGTGCCAACTGATAATCGTGAATCCAGGCAATTGTTGGAAAGCTTTGTGTGGATGCAGCTAAGGCTTCGTTAGCTACAGCTTCATTCAATTGACGGAAACCTTGCCAGGCTTCGCGGTTGAACTGAGCTAAATCTGTGCGTCCATGCAGAAGCGGCCACAGATACGAATTTACGACTTGGTTGTGACGCTCAAATAAATTTGTCGGCACAGAAGGCTTGATGTAGGAAAAGCCATTGAAACTGGCGATGACTTGTCGTGGAATTGCAGCTTGGCTCGGGGCTTCTGCTTTTGCCGGACCAGGAATATCTGATAGTGCCAACCAATTTATTTTGGTTTCCAGTTGTCTGACCAACGGCTCAAGCGCTTTGGAGACGCCGCCTGCTTGTCCAGGACCACGAAAGGAAATTACAGTGAGTGCAGGAAGGTAAGGCTTCAACTCTGCCGCGTTGATGTGCGACAGCAACGGCGGATTCGGACTCTCATTTAAATGCACTTGCGTGGTGGCCATTTCTTTCCTTTTTGAAGGAGAGAGTCCGATGACTGGGAGCGATATGGTTGCCCCGCTTCTATAAAGATATTCTATATGCAATCGGTAGGCAAGTTATTTCTACGTCGCATTTGAAAACGGAAAAAGATCTGTTGGCAACTATTGAAACTCTAGCAAGCCTGGCAAATCAACCACTTCAATGCGTTTGTCTTTGATGTTCACAACAGGCACTAGATCCTTGACAAATGGAATCAAGATTGATTTTGCTTCATCTTCGGGATTGCCCTTCTCGTCCTTTATTTCCAGCGTGGGAGTTGCTCCATCGATGACACTAGATATGGTGCCTACCGCGCGACCATCAGTGGTGTAGACAGGTAAGCCGACTAGATCCGATAACCACCATTCGTCTTCGGTAAGATCGCGTAATTCCGCCCGATCAACCAGCAACAGATAATCAAGTAATGGTTCGACTGAAGTTCTATCGGGATAGTTTGTGAAACTCAAGAATAATAGATTGCCTTTTGTGCGTGCGTTTCTGACTTCCAAAGTAAGTGGAGGCTTCTTATCGTGCTTAGCTGTGACAGTTTGAATGTCACCGACTAAATCAGCGCTGCTTTTCACGTTGACTTTGACTTCACCGGCAAGTCCGTGAAAACCGACAATTTTACCGACAGGAAACATATCGGTCATTAGAGACTTTCCCTGCCTGTCAGACTCGGAAGTGGTTTGGCATTGCCTTTCCAGCGCTTAAACAAAGCGTGATCAAATTCAAATTGGTCGAGTACGCGACCAACAACAAAATCAACTTGATCGGATATTGATTGAGGCTTGTGGTAAAAGCCTGGCGAAGCAGCAGAGACGATGGCGCCGGCTTCAGAAAGAGTCAGCATGTTTTTCAATTGAATTTGTCCGAAAGGCATTTCTCTTAATAAGATAAGCAGTTTTCTTTTTTCTTTGAGTGTGACGGCTGCTGCTCTTTGAATGAGATTTTCAGTAAGTCCGGCAGCAAGCGCCCCTAATGTGCCCACACTGCACGGTACAACGGCCATGCCCTTTGTGCGATATGAGCCGCTGGATACTGTTGCTCCATAGTTGCCTAAATCATGCATTGTTAGCGGTGAATTTTGCGGCAGCGACAAATACTTGATGAGAAAGTCTTTTGCGTCGCTTCCGACTTTTAGATCCATTTCTTCGCGCATTACCATAATGGCGGCTTTGGACAAAAGCATTTCCACCGGCTGCTCGATTTCTAAAAGATATTGCAGCAAGCGTAGGCCATACACGGAGCCTGATGCTCCAGTCATTGCCAGTACGAAAGGTAAATTGTCTTTTGCTGTGCTCATGAATTTTGCCTAGAATGCTGTTTCTGTTGTGCGGGTTTCTTTGCTTTCTTCGGAGTGTGTTTGCTTATCGCTTTCTTCTCTTTCACGATGGACGCCACCGCTTGAGCGGATTACATCTAATGGCATGTCACCGCCTCCTGATGAACCCATATCCATTGGTGGCATCGATGATGAATGTGACCCGGTGACAGATTCTGAACCGGATGCAGATTCATTTATTGGCACATTGAGATTTCCCCTGTTGAGAGAAACTCTAAAGGGCGCATTCAGCTTGATTGTGAGTGGAGCGCCGCTGTCTATATATAGATCGAAGCCGCGTCTAACAAGTGATCGAATATGAGATCCGCTTTGGCGGTTGCCTGATTTATCAATGCCATAAATAGGATCGCGCAAAACTTCATCGCGGCTTGCCATGTTGCGTCCATAGTTATCGCGGCGGCTCATTTTGCCTAACTTAACTGCATCAAAATTATTGGCGTCACCTACGTAACCGACACCACCAGTTTGTTCGGAATTTTGGTCTCTGCCTGCATCGGCAACCAGAGAAGCTACTAGTGGGTAAGTAATGCCTTCAGTTGTGCGCAGTGCATTTATTTGAATGCGCAATTTGCCTTGAAGCGGAGGCACTTCTTTCTCGTGAGGAATTGATCTTGAAGAAATTGCTTCAACCACTTCGCCAATTATTTGCGAGCCGGCTGGAATTAGAACATCAATGCCGTTGGCTAAAACAGGATTGGCAATAGTTATCGTGAAGCGCTCACCCGAATGGCTGGCGGCGGATCCAATTGTCGAATCAATGCGACCCTCAAAAGTTGTGCCGGCAGGTAATACCACATATTTTTCTTCGTTGCCTTGGGCTAGTTTGATGATTGATTTCGCATCAACAGCTGAATTCGCATAGCTGCAACACAGCAATGCGCTAAGAAGAATAATCTGAGACTGTCTATTTGCTTTCATTTTCGCTGGATTTGCTTTTCTTCAATTGACGAAAGACGAATGATAGAGTTACGGCAAAAACAATGGCAATACTTATATAGATAAGCATTCGGGAAAGTGACGTTATATAGTCCATAATCCCCGGCAACATTATAAGGACTGCCGCCAGAATTATTATACCGGCGCCAATTACCTTAAGGATTTGCACCTTGTCCTGCATCAGTATTCTCTATTTAGGTACTGCTCGTAGCGCGAAATCATGATTGGCGTAACTATCTTCAGCCCGGCTAGATACGAGGCGACGAGCGCCCCCGGCAAGGCTAAAAGGCGTACGGCTGTTGGTAAGAAAGAATAGAACATAACCATAACAATGATTGTTGCGCCCATCGTAAAAATTACGGAGAGTCTGGTAATGAACTGCTCTTGCTCGAATCGTGGCATCATCTGGAATCTGTCGCTGAGCATGCCCAAATAGTTGGACCAGGCCTTCTTAGCCGTGCCCGTAGATTCTTTCCAGACTTTGGTTTCGGCAATATTTCGTGGTCTATTGCCGATATTGGGCGACGGTGAATTGCCTGGTGTGGCATCGATCACGTCGTCGTCACTGCCCTGCTTCTTGGGAAAAACCATTGAGCATCTCCTTGTCTTTGAAAGACTCTAATCCGATTCTACTTCTTTTTAAGCTTATCCATTTGAGTTTGTAAACGACCAATTGCCGACTCTACTTCTTTTCTGTGGGGATTTGATTCGTCTGCAGCTTCTAAGAATGTTTGCCCATAGTTGATCGCTAGCTGCAATCTCTCGCGGTCAACCTTTTTGGATTTACTGCTGTAGAGCAAGAAGAGTCCGTAATAAGCCTCCGCGCATTGTGGGTCGGCGATGAGCGCTTGCTTGTAATGATCAAGGGCTACTTCCTGAATGCCGCGCGTTGCATCTCCTAATCCTGTTTGTCTTTGCGCTTCAGCTCTCTGCCCGCTGATTTTGCTCAGCCCTTGCTCGGCTCGTGGGGCAATTTCAGGTAGTTCCTTGGCCAGCGTATAGGCTTGCTCAGCAGAGCGCAAGTCGCCGTCATTAAAGGCTTGTTCGCCCAAGGTGAGAAGGTCATATGAATCGTCTTTGTGTCCAATAATTACCTGTGAGAATTTATCCCGTGCTTCTTTGAAGCGATTTTGAGCAAGCGCCTTCTCTGCTTCAGATAGTTGAATGCTTTCTTGTACATTTTTGGCGCCGCCTTTTATCACTCTTCCTTGCACACTTTGCTCAGTGACAATGTTTTGCAATTGGTCCATCAATTGTTGATAGCCTGGTGGATACTGTCCTTCTTTGCGTGCTTTGCGGAAGTAAACACGGGAAAGTCCAAGAAGTGCTTGTGGATCATCGGGCGTGGCGGCAAGGATAGTGCGATATTCTGTTTCTGCTACGTCTAGTTTGTCCTGGCGCAATGCAAGTTCAGCTAATTGCGTGCGCAAAACCATGTCATTGGGTAGGATTTCCAGGGCGTTGTGCAATTCGGCAATCGCTAGTTCGCCGTCACCACGCATGGCATAGTATTCACCTAGTCTTTTGTATGGAATTGGATCATGCGGCTCAACACGAATAGCCTCGCGCCAAGAAGCTAAAGCGGCAGGACCATCGCCTTGTTTGCGAAAGAGATCTCCTTCTACTTGATACCAATCATGGGTGCGATACTGCTGCGGAATGTTATGCAATTCCATGAAGGCTTCTTCTTGTTTGCCTTGTTGGCTTAAGCAAATCGCTTTCTGCAACTTGGCTGGATGGTAATTGGCATTTAGCTGAATAGCTTTGTTAATCATGTCTGACGCTTCTTGATCCTTGGGATTTAAGATGAGTAGAGCCTTGCCCAAAAGCGTTAATGTAACTGGGGTTTCCGCGATGCCGCATGCAGCACGCAAAGGATCGATAGCTCCATCAACATCATCAGAGGCAATTTTTGCCAGTCCCAATGTCTGTTGCGCAATTAAAATGCTAGGATTGGCTTTGACCGCTCTTTTGCAAAGTGTCTCGGCAGCTTCTAAATATAGATCTCGCTTAGCAGGTGATGCGACATTTTTAGAGTGAATGTAGGATACATAACCAGCAGCCGCTAAGATATTTGGATTTTCTTCGTACTTGCCTTTTGCTTGGCGCAATACTTTTTCGGCCTCAAGAATTTTTGCCGGCCAAGACTGTTTGGCAAGCGAAACGGCAAGGCCGGCATAAGCATCGCCGCTGGCATCGCTTTCTACCAATTGTCGATAGGCGTCTTCAGCTTCCTTGTATTTGTTGTTTATAAGTAAAGTGTCGGCATCATGCAGTGTCAACGCCATGGCGTGCCAGCAGAAGGCAAACTGCCCAATGAAGGCAGTTACCGCTACTAGTGTTAGCCAGGTTTTTTGTCTCATTTGGCGTTTTCCAAATCTTGTGCTTTCTTGAATTCTCTTTCTGCTTCCTTGGTGTCACCTAGTTGTTTCAGGGCTTCACCAAGTTTTCTGTGTACCAGCGGCAAGTTAGGCGCAATACTTACTGCTTCGCGCAAAGTTGCGGCTGCCTGTACCCAGTTCTTCTCCGATGCGGCTTTGTCTGCTTCCTTCAGAAGCGGTTGCACGCGCGAAGTGTTGATTTGCCGATACATGGCTTCTGCCTCTGTATCTTTCATCATAGACGCTTGGCGATAACAAACGGCTGCTTGATCCAGATCACCTTTCTTTTCATAAACATTGCCCAAGAGGCGCCAGGCTTTTGCATCGGCCGGGTTGGCATCTGTAATTGCCGTCAATTCTTTTTGTACTTCGTCTAGTTTGCCTGAACGTATTTTTTCTTCCAGATCAGAGTAGATTTTCTGCTTCTTAGCCTCTTCTTCTTTAGCCTGCTGCTTTTTCAAATCTTCGGCAGAAGGTCCTTTTGGAGTCTTTGTAGGAGCAATTGTCTCTTGTGGAGCAGGCTCACCGGCGCCTTCTGCTACGAAGCCGCCCAGGCGCTTAATTCCTTTTGCTAAATCCGGATGCGCATGGATGTTGATCGATGCTGCTCTATTGTAAGCAGCAAGTGCCGTGCGCGTGTCGCCTTGAGCTTCTTTGCCGCGTCCATAGATGTAGAGTAATTCAGGGTCATTTGGATTGCGCTGCAATTGCGTTTGAATCGATCCCATTGTCGAGGCAAGTAGTGCCGGAGTAGCTAATGGCGAACTGACAAGTGCGCTATGAAAACTCTTGCGCGCAGCAGCCAGTGCCGGATTATTCGGACCCAGTCGATAGCAAGTCTCGTATTCTTGCTTGGCGTGATCGAAATCGCCACCTAACTGATAGGCGCCAGCCAGCATCAAGTGATTATCAAAAGAATTCGGCTTAATCGCCACTGCTTCTCTGGCAACTTCGATTAAGCCATGGATGGCGGATGCATTTGCCGGATTAATAGTTACCGCTCGTCTATATTCAATACCGGAATTCAAAAGACGTTTCATGCCGACTGTGCCTTCGCCGCCTTCTTTAGCTCGGAAAGCATGGTCTTTCAATGTATCAGCTAGTTGGCGGTGAGCATCAGACAAAGTATTTTTTTGATCGACGGGCCATTCACGACTAACGGATGTTCGCAATTCTTTGTAGCCTTCAACAACTTTGCCTGCTTTGGAAAGCACTTGTCCTAGGCGGTAGTGATTGTAGCCGTCGTCGACCATTTTTATACATTTGCGATATTCGACAATTGCTGTTTCGTAGTTGCCTGAAATTTCCGCTTCATCTGCAATTCTTGCTCGTACTTTTGGATCGTCAGCGTTGATGTTTGCTTGGCGCAAGGCTTCATCAAGGTGTTGATCGGCCGGACCATTGCCTGGATCTACATACAGCGCGCCGCGATATTGAATAGCTGCGTGATAAAAATCCTTTTTGTTAAAGAGCGTGTCACCATATCTAAGTTGAGCTGCCGATAAATTGGTACGAAATGTTTGGTTGTCCGGCTCAGCTCCCAATGCCAATTCATGTTCACGAATGGCGTCTTGCCAGAGTCCTTTGTTGCCTAATTCGACTCCTCTGTTGTTGTGCTCGTCAGGCGTTTGTGGATTTGGTGTTTGCAAATAAACGCCACCACCACCTCCGCCGCCGCGCCGGCGCGCTGATTCAGCAGGCAACGGACTGACAAAAGTCAGACTCTGAGCCAATGAGGCGACAACGATACAACTGATGGTCAATCGGACTTGGTTCATAAACCACATTCTAAACGTATGTTGATTTTCATATTCCATGTATTGAAATAACGAAGCGCGCCAAAGTTTTTTGGGCACAAAAATGTTATGCAGCTAACCGTTTTCAAGAATTCCTCAAGAGCCCTATTGACAATTGTGGATAACCGATTAAAAATTAGTCACTTTGCTGCAAAAGCCAGTCTACTGCTCGAAAGGGAGGTTTAGAGCGGTCTCATCTGATAGACTGGGAATACAAGAGATTGAGCGGTCGGCGCCTATTTCCGGGCATTTCTTACCACCTAAAAAACAACTGGCGTTGTCACTTCTCATTCACCAAAATCGCTCTCTAGGAGGGCACAAGTGAGATTTTGTACGCGTATTTATAAAGCGCCTCTTTTTCAGGCATTAACTTGCTTAGCAGCAATGTCGTCTTGCAGTGCGGTTTTCGCACAGTTGCCGCCAACCAATATGGGCAAATTCGTGCACACTCCAGGCGATAATCAATATTCAGATCAAACACAACTCCAAAGACATCCTGTGTATCAGCCACCGCCGCAACCGCAAGGTGGTGGACGCATGCAACTGATGCGTGCTCCGGCAGGACCAAAAATTGATGTTTCCGTAGAACCTATATCTTGCGATGAACCAATTCCACCGGCTTTATTTCCGCCATTTCCTGACAGATTGGATTTGCCGATTAGCTCCAGTACTGGTGGCTCTTGGTTGAAAGACAAGAAAGAAGGTGGCGGCGGTGGCTCAGGTGGAGTCACCTATCACCAGAGTTATGGACACGTGCCAATGGAAGGACGTCCAGCCAGCATCTACGGCATGTCGCAGAAAATACCGGTTGGTGGACAGGCTGTACCTGGGTTAATGCCAGGCGGCGGAGAAGCTATGCCTTCGGGATCATTCATGGATCCCGATAGTGGCGCCTCTTCAATGAATGCCGGTGGCTCCGGTGGCGGACAAGGATATAAGGTGCGTACTGACGCAGCCGGTGGTGGAAGTTATCAGCGTATTCCAGTCGGCTCCGGCGGCGGCACAACGAATTCTTATCAGCGTATTCCAGTCGGTGCCGGTGGCGGTACGACCAATCAATATCAGCAAATTCCGGTTGGCGGTGATTCATATCGCCAGCAATCGGGTAATTCTCAATATGGTGACCGGCCAAGATACTCCGGCGCCGGAGACAAAGACATGAGAGCATTGGGTAACGAACCAAGGCTTAACGACCGGAATGGGCAGCAGTCACCTGATGCTCCATCGCCGGTTGTCGTCACACAGAGTTCTACACAAGATCTTTCTTTGCCGGAAGATGACGTTAACTACAAATATCGTCCAGCCGGCAAGCCTTCTAATTTCGGCAAGGGTCTCGGCAAAATAATGAAAGGTCCGATGAACATGATGCCGATGGGATTTTAGTTTTTTCCGCACGAGGCGCATTGGCCCAAGGTACTAAGGAGTTAGGTAATGAAGAAATTGGTTTTACTAAGTTTGAGCGCAGGGTTGTCTTTGTTGGCATCAGTAAATGATGCGGACGCACAACAGCGCGTCAAAGACAACATGATTCAGAAGAGTCGTTGGTATACTGCGCCGCGTGAATATCAAATAATTGATGAGAGGCCTATCGTAAAAGATTTTCGTGAAGCGCCGCAAGCTCCAGGCTACGTTGATTTACCACCCGGACCGGAAGGTGCTGGTGGTGGGTATGGTGGCGGTGGTGCCGGCGCTATGGGTGATCCCGGTGGTGCCGCATCGGCTCCAGTTCAATTGGGTGGACCTAATCAAGGCTATCGCACGGATAGTCCGATGATGGGCAATCCAATGGCATTGCCGAAGTCAGGCTTCGGACGTGAAAGTAATATTCCAGCGCGTGGAATGGGTCCGAAAGGTCCTTTGCCGGGCGTAACGCAAGGTGTTTTAGGGAAAATGATGACGCCTAAGCCTGGCTCCGGCGCCGGACCGGGAAGCGGTGCGGGCAATGTCAGAGGACGCCTGCTTGGTGGTGCAAAACCTGCTCAAGCTCAAAGCTATAGCGGTGGATATGGCTCCGGTAGTGGTATCGGAAGTAGTGGCAGTAGTGCTCGTACAGACGCCAGCGTACGCGGACGTCTCTTGAATGCCCATTAACGCCAAGATTGGAGTAGATGAAAGATAAAATGCAACCAAAAGCCAACGCTTTGACCATTAATGCAGTCTTTGCGCTCAGCTTGACGGCTCTGCTTACGGCGTGCTCGCATTCAAGTGACGAGGCGCCGTCATCATCCGCTTCATCTGAATCGGGTTCGGTCTTGGGCGGCTTGCGCCCCAAAGTCGATCCGAAGATTTTGCAGAAGTTAAAAGCGAAGAACATGGTTGCGCAACCTTTGGTAGCAGCTGAAGATGCCGCTCAAGGCGGTCAGTCAAGTGGACTGCCGGTTGTATCCAGTGCTCCTTTTGCGCCGCCTGCCGATCAAGTGGTCAGCGGCAACCAGCAAGCCAGCGCTCCGGCTTTGCCGTTTTTCCCTTTCATGGCCCCGCAGTCAACTCCTCAGTCATCTGGTGTGCCGTCGAGTCCTGGTAGTGTGCCGCCGTCGCCTGCTGCTTCTTATGGTGGTTACGGCTCTTCGGTGCCACCGGCGCCCCCGGCTCCGGGTGGTTTGATTCCGCCACCGCCTGCGGTGTCACTGTCAACGCAAGCGCAGACTGTGCCTTACGGTGCGCCACCGGAAGCATATATGAACCCATATGCTAATCCTTACATGAATCCCTATGCAAATCCTTATGGTAATGCAGCACCTAACCCTTTTATGCAAGGTGGAGATGCGCGACCGGCCGGCAGTCCTTTTGCCTCCGGGGGCGCGGTTAATCAATCTAATGGTGGGGACGAAGAAGCAAAACCGAAAAAGAAATTGCAGGACTTTACGCCGATTACTCCGACAGGCATGGAGGCTAGATCTGCCACCAAGCAGCGCGATGATTTGAAGACACTGCTCAAAGGTGCTTTGTCCATGTCTCCGCAATTGCAATCAGAAGCAAGGGACAAGGATATCGCTCTGAGCTTGAGTAAGCTTGATGTCGGCATGCCTCCAGAATCATCCAGAGGGTCCATAACACTGTCGGCTCGCCAAATAGAGCAACTGTATAAGCCGGTTGCACTTGATAAAAAGGTCGCAGTCTCGGTGCGCAAGATTTTGTCTGATGTTGCTCAGGATTATTACCGGTATCTCTATGCGTACAACAAATTTGCTCTGGCTCAACAAACTGTTGCTGCCCGCAAACAAGAAACAGAAGTTGCCGAGTCGGCCGCTGAGCAGCAAAGAGCTGCAGCAGACATGTCGCAAGCGCAACAAGCAGCAGAATCTGCTCGTGATGATCTAAAAGTTGCGCAAAATGAATTGGCAGCAACTGCCGGCGCAGCAGCAGCTCGTACTGTGATTGCTCGTGTCTCAGGCGTTGCTCCTTCAATTGATTCTCTGGCTCAAGCAGAAAGACAAGCTTTGGCGCAAGCCAAAAATGACATGTCATCGTCCAGCAGTGGTGGTGGAATTTTGGGACTGCTTGGATTTGGCAGCAGCAAGCATGAAGAAGTGCAGGAATTGAACGCACAACCTAAAGCCTTACCGCCGGCACAACCGAAAAAAGCAGAAGCTAAAAAGCCGGATGCGAAAAAGGGTAAAGTTGCAGGCAAGCCTTTGCCTGGAGACTTGGTGCAGGCTCCCGTCGCGCAAGCAGTTAAGCCTGTGGCTCAAGTGCCGGATTTGAGACTTAGTAGTGGCGGCAATGATTGCATTGCATTTGAATTGCGCAATTTAAATGTCACACCGCGTAAGTCGATTTTGAAAGTGGCTATTCGCAATACCGGCAGTGAAAACCTTACTTTTGATCCTGATGCGATTTCCATTATGGAAAACAACAGGAAGCTTTCAGATGCAGCGGTACGCGCTGATTTTGAAACGACGCTTGTTGCTCCCAGCAAGGAAGTGTCGGGCACCATTACTATCTTCGGTCATCCTTGGAATGATCGAATCTCCGTCTACCTCTCTGATGCAGGTGGCAAAAACATTCCCTTGAGGCGCTAATAGCTAATGCAGTTGAGAAACAAAGCAACTCGTAAAATATGGTCGTCGGCGCTTGTGGCGCTGATAGCTTTTGTTTTTGCTTTGGGCATAATTAGCGAAGCCTTTGCTCAAGGTGGCGGCGGCAGCTCTGTTCCAAGTTCAGGTGGCGCCGTCAAGCCGGAAGATGCTAACGATGTAGCAGCCTGGGATATTCGCAAAAAGTATTTCAAACGCTTTCCTTACGCTAAATACGCCGGACCGACAGGTAAGAAAATTCCTGATAATCCGGACGGGCATGACCTGGTCGTTGAAATTGGTGGTGGTGGCGCCGGTGCTGCTGAAGGCTCCGAAGGTGGAGAAGGCGGCGGTGGAGGCGGAGGCGCTTCCAGTGGACCGAAAAAAAGAGAATCAGTTGGGCCAGGTAAGCGTGTTGTTTTAGCCTACGATATTTGCCACGTGCATTGTGACGGTGTCGGACATTGGTTGCCTACGGCAGAGTGGTATCACCAACCGCAACCGCCTTGCCCATTGCCTGCATGTTACACGCAGCCGAAATTGTGGACTTTGCCGTTTGATGAAGTTGCTACAAAGCGTGACGAAGAATTATTTGATACAGCACTTGGCACGTATAAGATGCCGCAACATTCTCTTGGAGTAAATATAGCTCCTGTTAACGGACTGCCTCTTACTGATACGCAGTTTCAAATTATCGATAGAGAAAATAACCAGCGCTTTTTAGAATTGCTCTTTGATCCTGAGCACATGACTTGGTTGGCCACGAATACAGGGCAAATCCAGGGCGCGTCAGCTGCCAACAGTTCAGCCGGTGCTGCTGAAGCAAGCTTCAACAATGCCCTCCATCGCATTCGCGATGATGTGCTTATAAATGTTGCCAACGAAGGTTCAGGGTCAGCTTGTACGCCGGACCAAGATCCTAAAACCAATTCGCAAGCTGTGTGGATGGTTATGAAGATGTACCATGAAGTGTTCCTGCCGATGGCACTTCTCTTTCTTCTTCCTGGTGCTGTTCTCACGCAAATTCAGAGTTTTGTTTATAAAGGCTTTTTCGAAAGCCAGGTAACAATGCCATTTGAGGGCATTTTGCGTGCAACTATAGCTATTTTCCTCATTCCGGCTACACAGTTGATTGTTAGTTATTCGATAGACATAGGCAACAGCTTATCCGAATCAGTAAAACCTTGGGCCAACACTCAGACCATTTTTATGTGGTCTAAGGAGCAGTCCTTTAACCCGCCAATAGATAATCACTTGAACGTCATTGAACCAGGTGGTGGCGGCAGCAGCGGCTCTTCAGGTGGTGGTGGCGGTGGCGGCGGCGGCGGTGGCAACGCCGGCTTCTTCAACGAGGTTTTAAGCAACATCGCTCAACCGGCCGGCGGTGGGGAAGGCCAAGGTAAGGCTAACGACGACTTGGAAAAGAAAACAAAACAAGAAAAGCAGAAGTGGCTTTCTCAAATGATGCAGCTCTGGTTTAACTCCGTTGAGTATGGAATGGCCTATGCGCTTATCGCTCTTACTGCTTATCAAATGGTATTTATTTGCTATCTTTTCCTGCTTGGGCCTTTGTCCGCATGCTTTTTTGCTTGGCCATCTATGCAAGGGGCGTCTCAGCTTTTCAGGCAAGTGTTCAGCAGTTGGGTAAACGCTGTAATTAACGTTTCTCTCTGGCGTTTTTACTGGATTGTAATTATGGCTGTGATGACGCAGCGATTACTCTGGTTGCAAGATACCGGTGGTATCAATTATGCCGATCAATGGGAAATGATGGTATTGACCTGTTTCTTGGGTCTTATGCTGGTCGTTCCTTTTAACCCGTTTCAGTTTGATCCTGGAAGTGTCGCTTCTGCCGCCATTAGTAAAGGCGGTCAAATGGGCGCCGGTGCAACGCAGCAGTTTCAACAGCAAGCTCAAGCTATGGGTGTACCGCAAGCGCAGATTCAAGCACTTAGCCAGCCTATGCAGCAAGCCAGTCAACAAATGTCGCAAGTTGGCAGTGCCATGGGCAGTGGTATCAACATACCCAACCAGGCTCTTGGTCTGCAGCAAGGCTCAGGTGTGGGCGGCGGACTCAATATGCAGGGTGGTGGAACCGGTTCAGGCGGAGCCGGCGGGACACAGCCGCCGCAATTCATGCCGCAAGGTTCACCCGCCACCGCAAGCAGTGCCGCTACTCCGACTGTCGGACAACCTCCGCTAACAGGCATAAGCCCGGCGGCAGTCGGACAACCCTCGACAGCACAACCTCCATCTTCACAAGGAGCCTCTCCACTTGCATCAGGAGTTGGACAACAGACAGGGCTTTCTGCGCAAAACAGTAATCCAAATGGACCACCGGTATCAGGACCACCGCCGGGCGCAGGCACTGGCGGCGCTGCTACATCCACCGCAACGGCTAATGCACACCCGGGAATGCCGGCCGGTCTTTCTGCTAATTTGTCTCAACCCACAGCAGCCGGACTCGGTCAGGCTGGGGATGCTTTACGGGCCGGTCAACAGCAAGGATTGTTTCCTGGTTCGGCAAATATCCCATCCGCTGGAACAGCAGGGTCCGGCGGATCCGCAAGTGTTAGTGGATCTGTTTCTGGGACTGTCTCGCCGTCATCACCTCCGCCAAGCTCAGGCGGAGGGACTTCAGGTGGTCCTGATGCGCCACCATCACCTCCGACACCACCATCGCCGCCATCACCACCTTCGGCACCACCTTCACCCCCTTCAGCACCACCGCCACCTTCTGCACCGCCACCACCAGGCGACAAAGGTGGAGACAAAGGAAAGGGCATTTAATGTCCTTACACAGGAGTACCAGTACTACAAATGTTTAGCCAAATGAACGTCAAAAAATTACTAGTATTGTTCACATTAGCCTTCTGCTTTTTGTCAGTGGTGCCTTTGGCATTCGCGCAAAATGAGGCCGGTGGACCTGGTGCCAGCTCCGACAAAAATGACTCTAATCCTGGAACCGCCAGCGATATTAGAGAAGACTTCTATAAGCGTATGAAAAACGCCAAGAGCTTCGCTCCTACCAAATATGGCGGAGAAGATGTTGTAGTTGAGGAAGAATCAAAAGGACCAGGAAAAGTCAAACACAATTTGACAGGACCCGTACAAGTTTGGCCGGTTTTCGTCAAGGAAGCTGTTTCCATTGTTCCTACAATGAGAGACCAAGGTATTCAACGCAATCCATTAATAACATTTGGTTTGCCTATCTCTGATACGCAGTATCAGATTCTGCATAGATACGATCAAAACATCATGCTCGAACAATTGTTTGACCCGGAAAAGGTAATCTGGGTTATAAATGCTATGGGTATGATTCAGACGCAATCGGCAGCAAACAGCGCAGCCAACCTTGCGCGTAACCAATCGGCTTCTGCAATTGAATACGCTGAAAAATATTTGCCTAACTTCACGACTCAAGCAGGCAACCGTTGGAATACTATTCGCGACAAGCTGTTTGTGCCGATGGCAGTACTGCTTCTTTTGCCTGGTGCAGTCCTTGCGCAAGTAAAAGCAATTATTGCTCAAGGTTCACCGCTGTTTGGTGACGTCAATCCTTTTGACGGTATCATTCGCTCTATAGTGGCGATTTTCTTTATTCCGGCAACATATCTTGTTGTTAACTACGGAATCGATGTTTCGAACTCTATGGCGCTTACTATTCGAGACAATTACCAGCGAATATTCCACAGTAATATGTACAAGGATGCAGAGTGTGCAGAGAAGCGCGCTTTCCCGATTAGACCGAAAGATTCCAACGATAACGGTATCTTCCGTAAAACCCAACCATCCGGAAAGGGCGCAGGAGATTTGCAAGCTTGGACTGATCATGAAAGAGAGTCCTATGACATTTACGGGCCGGATCCATGTAAGGGTGGCAGCAATGTCAATGATTTAGCTGATGAAACAACACCTGTCTTGATGAATATTTCGCGTGTCGCTGTCAACATAGCTAACGTCGGACTTGCAGGTACATGGAACGTCATGTGCGCATTTCAGTTAGCCTATCTGCACTATTTATTCTTGATGGGACCGATTGTGGCCGCACTTTGGGTATGGCCGATTGATACCTTTAGGAAAGCACTCGGAAGTTGGATTGAAGGCGTGCTGATTATTTGTTTCTGGGCACTTTTCTGGAACACAACTATTCTTTTGATGGCTTGTTTCCGCAACGTTTGTACAACAGGAACAGTCATTATGACGGCGTTGAATGTTCTGGCAATTTATTCAGTGCAACACGCGTTTAACTTCTTGGGACTTGTCGCGGCAGCAGGACGCGAAGCAGCATCCGCTGCGCAAGAAGCAGGTTCACATGCTGCAGGTAATGCTGCCGCTCTGGGAGCTAAAGCTGGAGTAGGCGCGCAAGGCGCTGCCATTACAGCAGCTCATAAAGAAGCTGGTGGTCATGCTGCCGGTGGACCGGGCGCACCTGGAGGTCAGCCAGGCGCAGGAGCACCGGCTGGGGCCGCTGCTGGACAGTCAGCAGGGTTGACGCTCGGTGGTGGTCCTTTAGGAAGCGGCGCTACAGGTCACGGAGGTGCTGCTGGTGGTAGTGGTGGCATTGGTGCCGGACACGGAGGAGCAGGTGGAACTTCACCATTTGGCTCGCCGGCAGGATCGCAAGCCACGGCTGGACCGCAGGGTGCTGGTGCTCACGTGGCACCGCCGCCGGGAACTGCTCAGGCTGGTTCGTCACAATTTTCAGGGGCAGGACCTGGAGGTGTTGGGCCGGCTGGTGGCACTCAAAATATGCCGCCGGCATTTGGTGGCGTAGGAACTGCCGGTGGACATGGAGCTGCCGGACAAAGTGGTTCGCACGGAGCTGTTGGTCAGGGTGGTGCCAGTACTCCTGGATCTACAGGTGGGCAAGGCTCTCAGCAGCCGGGAATCACGGGTGCTCAATCAAGCTCTTTGTCCAATAGCCAAAGCAGTCAAAGTCACAATGCAATCGCCCAAGGGCAAGCTGCAGGACTTAACCCGCCGCCAGGATCGCCTATATCGGCCGGTGACACGACTTTTGGTGGCAGCAACGTATCTGCTAATCAACAATTGCATGGTGGTCAACCCGATACTGCGCAATTGCACCAAGGTGGTATAAATGCCAATTTGGGAATGAATGTCCACGAAGGATCGCACACCGCAAATACTTTTGGTGGTGCCAATCAAATGGATGCAAGCGTAAGTTCCAACATAATACCAGGTCCTCCCGAAGCAGGATTTGGAGCAGGTGGTGTGCAATTCCCAACGGATGCTGCCGCAGGACAGTCGAGTGGTTTCTCTAGCGATATCGCATACAACCCTCCACCAGTGTTTGATCCATCGGTATCAGCCAATTTCAGTCAGCCGCCCGAAGTTGTGCACACTACTGAGATTCAAAATACGCAAACAGAAACGCAGACTACGCAGACTGAAATACAGAACATGCAAACGGAAGTGCAGAATATCCAGACCGAATCTGTGCAGATGGTGCCGCAAGAAATCTCAACTCCGGTTGTTTCGGAAGCTCAGCCTGCATTTATGGAACAACAACCTGTATTCGATCAGTCTCAATATGCTAGGCCGGAAACACAATATATTGCCGGAGGAGTCGAGCAGTCTCATGTCACCACAGATAGCAGCCCTCAGGTTGTTCAAGAAAATGTGACCAATCAAACTGTTGCGGAAAATTCATCGACTACGATAAACAATGCCGGCGCTGTTTCACAAGGAGGATTGCAATCGAATATTCCTCCATCAAATCCTTTAGCTAATGCCGGTGGCACACCGAACATTGCCTCGGCAATGCCAGGAGCCGCTGCCGGAGGTTCTTCAGTAATCGACAGAATATTGAAGAGCTCAGCGCCACAAAGTGCTGAGTTTAGCGGACCGAGAAGCTCCGGTGGCTTTAGCCAAGACGAGTCTTCGTTGCTTCAAAGTCAGGGTATGCCGCCAGGGGCAGCAAATACGAATGCAGGCGCCGCACCAAGTGATAATTTCGGAAACATCGCTGATTCTCCGCAAAATCAAGACGACAAAAGAATAAATCAGCAAAATATTGCCAAAGCGAACCAGGAAGACGAAGAGACAGGTTAATACTTGAGAAAGGAACAACGTAGACAATGTACGTTGCTGACATTGGAGTGAAGTGTCCAATTTGTGGAGTTAAATTCAACTCCCGGCAGTTGCCTGCTGTTATCGATATCGGTTACAGAAACAGCGAATTGCGGCAGTTTTTTAAAGGTGTAATTCCTCAATATGAAGAATACTTCGTCATTACTTGTCCGAGCTGTGGACGAGCAGACTGGTCGACATCATTCGAAGTGATCGAAGAGCCTGCATATTTAACTGCGCCGGTAACGACTGCTCATTTGCAGTTTCGTCAAGCAGCAATAAATGCCGAGAAAGAAGGGCGTAGTTTTTACAACGTAGCTTATTTGTATCTCTATGCCGCTTGGTGTGCAGATGACAGAAATGCACTGGTGCAAGCTGCGGAATATAGACGTTTGGCAGCTGATGCCTTCAGCAAGTCCATGGTTGACGGCTCTTGTCCGGCTGATAAAAGAGCCGAAGTCGAGTACTTGGTAGCAGAGATACTGAGACGTGCCGGCGAGTTTGCCGCCAGTCGTGAATACTTCTCGAAAATAGTCGGCAGGCTGCCCTCTCATTTCGCTATAATGGCTAGAAAGCTAATGCGCTTGAGCGATGCTAATGATAGCCAGGCTATTGATTTTGTAGCGGAGGTTAGTGCTTAATGTCCGTGGTGCACAAAGTCATTGTTATGAATAGACCGCTTAAGATTCGCGGTTTTACCCTATTGCAATGGACTGTGATGGTGGTCGCTATCGCCTTAGCATTTTATTTCGGCTCGCAAGTTGCTGCTTGGATGCCCGACTTGAAAATCGCGAATGTGCCGCTAGGCGCATGGGTTGGCATAGGCATTCTCTGCGGTGCTGCGGTATTTGTAGCAGCCCCTACCATGAAACCAATGGTCTGGTGGCGCAATAGGCTAGCCTTTCTCTTGGGTATTCAGCCGCGCCAGTATATGCCGAAGAGCGAACCGGCAATTGTTTATTTGGATGCCTCTATCGTTGAACCGGGTAAGAAAACACAGGAGACGTACATAGCGGTAGAACAGTAGGTATTGAGGGTAGCGAGATAAATGGCGGGAAACTTGAAAGATTCAGGAGATGGACAGTCCTTGCGCAATGTGCCGCAGGGTGATTTTTTCAGCGCTATTATAGGCGGCTTGCCGCAAATGATTCGTGAAATGCTGCCTGGCGGACTTCCAGGAGCTTCAACTGATGGTGAATCAGGACCGCCGCAAGATCAAAGAGGTGCCGCTAGCTGGCAGGATATTACATTCATTCACGCCATTCCTGGTGATGATAATGACGAAGGTCTGGTAATTCTTGCCGACGGTAGTATGCGCAAGTATCTGTCATGCAAAGGCATCAACGCATTGTTATTTGATGAAGCAGACCGTGAACAGTTGGCCCGCAATTTTGCGGCTTTAGCCAATTCTTGCGAGACGGACATTCAGGTAATTATTAGGTCGCGACATCTGTCCGTAGATGAGTATCTGTCGCGCTTTCAATCGCAGATAAAAACCAAAAACGATTATCTCAAATGGTACGCAGACTATACGGACAAGTGGTTTCGTCGCGTGCAGGACGTGCAATTCGTCCCGGATAGAGAATTCATTGTTGTTGTGAGTTATCAGCCTCCCGACACTCAAAATATGACTAAGCCTTGGAGCGGCAGGCGCTCCTTGCAGAAGCATGAAGAGTACGTGGAAAATCTCAACAGACTGGTGCGTACAGTTGCTGAACAGTTGCGTTTATCAAATTTGCGTCCAGAGGCAATGAAGCGCAAGGACGTAAGGAACCTAATTTACGCAGATCTCAATCCGTCATTAGCTTCGCGCGACAACGAGGCTCCACCTTCACGTCCTGACATTTCTGAGGCATCTTGCTTGGCTAGATCTGCTTTGCGAATTGCAGACGAGCATGTTTGGCTGGACGGTCGCTACGTTGGCACAATGTACTTGCAAGAGCCGCCACATGAAACTTGGATGGGTTGGCTCGTTGATTTGCTGACATTGCAAGTTGAATACACGTTGTCCATGTTTATTCATACCTGTGATCAAGATCAAGTACGTAAGAAACTCAAGAATGATGTTAAGTATGGGTTGATGTCATCTGCTCAAATGGCTACGCCTGATATAGAAGGCATGGAGTCGACACGTACCGCTGCTTCTGCTATTCACGATTTTCTACGCAGCGCAAATAAAGCTTTCGATGTAGGTATCTACGTCAACACGTATGCGCATAAGCCGGAACAGCTAGCACACAACATGGATGAAATTCGTCGTGTGTTTAAGAATAAAGGTGCCTTGCTTGATAGAGCGCAAATGTTGCAATTAGACGCTTGGCAGTCGACACTTGCCGTTGGTGTAGACAAACTAGCAATAGTCAATCGTATGATGGCACCGGTAGTTGGCACGTTCTGGCCATTCTTTACGGCTGAATGCGGCACACCTGATGGTGTTCCATTTGGCTTTGCGATTGCCTCAGGTGAACCGGTGCTTTTAAATCCATTTTTCCGAGGAGCAGGCAAAGACGCTAACAATATGTTCGTTGTCGGAACAACTGGAGCCGGTAAATCATTCGCCGTGTCTATGATGATTCTGCGCATGTTGACTCTTGATACGCGATTTGTCTTGATTGACAAAACAGTGGACAGATTTGGTGCCTATAGATTCATTACTGAATTACTTGGACCGGAAATGTGCGCCTATGTAGACCTGGGACCAAGTGCTGGTTTGATATTGAACCCATTTGATTTGGGACCGGAAGACAAACCCGGTGAACCTTCAGGTGACAAGATAAGCGTGCTCTTGCAACTGCTGGATATCATGCTTTCGCCGGAAGGTCGCGAGGAATTGAACGTCGAGGAAAAATCACTTTTAGACGGCTTAATTCGAGTGGCTTACATGGATGCAGGGTTCCGCAACACTGTGCCGACAATGTCGGATTTGGCGCGTGTGACAGCTCAAGCGGCCAATGATGAAGTTGATCCGGTACAGAGAGAAAGATTGCAGCAGTTTGCTCGCGGCTTGTCTCTGTTCACAAAGACAGGAGCCTTCGGCGGATTGGTCGATGGTTATACAAATATCGATACCGAAAAACACCTAATAGTATTTGATACGCGTGAAGTCAACGAACCTCGCTTGGAAAGAATAGCCATGTTTATTTTGGCGGAATTCATACGACGGAAAGCGGCGGAAAGTAAAGCGCGTGGAATTAGATTTGGAGCCATCATTGATGAGGCTGCAACACTGATGCGATTCAAGGCAGGCGCTCGACTGTTGGATGACCTGTCCAGACGTGCTCGTCACTACGGTATGATGCTTGTTTGTATTACGCAACAGTTGAAAGACTTTTTCAAACAGGCAGAGCAAGCTGATTCCGTTGTGAAAAACTCACACATGAAAATTCTTTTGCGCCAAGATCCTAGTGATTTGCGGTTGTTGAAAGATGTGTTGCGTCTTACAGACGCTGAAGTAATGGCTGTGGAAAATTTCGCCCGCGATGAACAGAAACGACGCGATAGTCAGGCTCTTTTAATAGTAGGCGGCGTGCACGGGACTATTAGGTTGGTGCCCAGTCACATGGACTACTGGTGTTGCACATCAGAACCTATTCATGATATTCCGAGGCGCCTAGAAATGATTCGCGAAATAAAGGCGAAGAATCCCAGCATAAGTCACACGGATGCTTGCCGGCAGGCAGTTTATTACTTGGCTCTGCAAATGGAAGGCTGAAGTTAATGGAAAAGCTTTTTTCCATAAATAAATGGTTCGTTTTCTTCTGCGGCTTTTTTGTCTTGGTCTGGCTCGCGTTGCAGACCGTAAGCAATCAACGCATGATTGAAATCGCCAAGCTTGATGCTCAAAATGTTTTTTCCTGGCAATGGCAAGATATGGGCTGGGGAGAAGCAGCTGATATAACCGACGCCAAAGTTTTAAAGCTTACAAAGACCGATGCAAAAGTTAGAATAGTGGGCACGCAACGAGCAATTGCTCCCGATGGTCAAACAGAAGAATTAGCGGCGACGCTTACGTTCTATAGACAAGGTAAGAATTGGATCTTAGGCAGTGTGGAGTTTAACTAGTGTACTGGCGCATTAAGACAATTGATCCAAAAGAGCTGGCAAAGAAGTGGGGTGTGCCAATAGCTTTAGGCGTCAGCTTGTTCTTTAACGTGCTGCTTATTGCCACTAGACCGAATCCGAAAGTAGAGGGTCCTGAAGGTAACAAGCAAACTATTGAGCAGTTTGTTTATCAGGTAGCGACACATCTGGTCGACTCGAGTTATATCAACTATGAAGACAACACCAAAAAACTATTAGGTGGCGAGCTGGGCAGCCAGGTAGTTAAGAAGATGCAGTCCAACGGCGACTTGCCCAAAGACAATCTAGAGATGGCTGCGACCTTGGAGGGACTAAAGGCTCGCCGGCAAGTTGCAGCTGTTCACATAGCTGATGTCAGTGCCGGAGATCCCGATGAAAACGGACTCGTTCCCGTTACCGTAAAGGGCGAGGTAGCTGTCAATTCGGCCGATGAGTCTGGTCCTTCTGGTCCGCAGCCTTTTAACCTGAAGCTGCTTATCGGCGTCAAAAGCGCCACTGGCGAGCATGTGGTCGCCGATATTAAAGAGAGATAAATTAAAGAGAAGTTTTCAAGGTATTTCCTCTTAAAAACCGGTACAATTGCTCCGATATTAGAGAAGAGGAGCCGAAAGCAGACACACGAAGTGAGGCAAGAGCGCTGGTGAAGCGGTCGCAGCCGAACGAAGCGGGGATGCCGGCAGGCAAGCGAAGGTGGAGGCAAAGCCGAAACCGGAGCGTTACAAAAGAGACTAGCCATGTTTTCGGGCATTGTAGAAGAAGTAGGCACGATTGTTGCCGTAGCAGGCTCCGGCGAGGGCAAGCGCTTCCGGATAGGGGCGGCTAAGGTTACAACTGACCTCAAAAGGGGCGATTCGGTGAGCGTTACCGGTACTTGCCTGACCTCTGTCTTAGAGGACAAGCAATGGTTTGAAGTCGAAGTCGGTCAGGAGACTCTGCGCAAGACAAAGCTTGGTGATTTGAAGCAAGGCGATAAGGTCAACTTAGAGAGAGCCCTCAAGTTGTCTGATCGATTAGGCGGACATTTGGTAAGTGGTCACGTCGACACATTGGCCAAGGTAGTCTCCATCAAGAAAGAAGGCATCACCAACATCATCACGTTTGCACTCGATGATGCGCACAGACCATACTTTATCGAGAAGGGCTCAGTTGCCATCGACGGTGTTAGCCTTACGGTATTTGCTTGCAACATGGACAACGGATTTGTTTTTAGCGTCATGCTGATTCCTCACACACTTGAAGTAACAATACTCGGCAAATTGCAAGTGGGAGATAAGGTGAACATCGAAATAGATCTCATTGCTAAATACGCTGCTAATTGGTTGCAGCCTCATATTGCTCAACCTTTAAAAGTCGGCAATAAAACCGGATTGGATCTAGCGGTCCTTTCTGAACATGGTTACACTTAAACACGGATTCAAACTCATGCTTGATTTCAACCCCGCATCTATAGCTAAAAAAGCCGCTAACGTATTGGCCGATAATAACTTGCAGTCACGATTCAGTACAGTTGAAGAAGCAATTGCTGATATCAAAGCCGGACGCATGGTTGTAGTTGCCGACGACGAAGGTCGCGAGAATGAAGGCGATTTGATTTGTGCAGCAGAGCTGTGCACGCCTGAGATGATCAACTTCATGATCACCAAAGCTCGTGGCTGGGTGTGTTTGGCTCTTACTCAAGAACGAGCCGATGCGATGCAATTAGGCATGATGGTTGAGCGCAATACCGAAAGTCAGGGTACTGCTTTCACTGTGACAATCGATGCCGATACTAAATACGGTGTCACCACAGGCATAAGCGCTTTTGATAGAGCGACGACAATTCGTGTTGCCGTTGATGATGCGTCTGTGCCGTCTGATTTAAGACGACCAGGACACATTTCTCCGCTCATTGCAAAAGAAGGCGGTGTATTGAAGCGCGCCGGACACACAGAAGCTGCTGTTGACCTAGCGCGCATGGCCGGACTTAAGCCCGCTGGTGTTATCTGCGAAATAATCAATGATGACGGCAGCATGTCGCGCGTGCCGCAGTTGTTTGAGTTTGCCGAGCGCAATAATCTAAAGGTAATCAACATTGCTCAGTTAATTGCCTATCGCCTGGAGCGTGAGCGTTTTGTTGTGCGTGAAGCGGAAGCGGAATTTCCATCTGCTTATGGTCAATTTAAGATGTACGCTTATCGCAACCAATTGGACGGGCGAGGTCACATTGCCTTTGTAAAAGGTAATGTTGCAGGCAAAAAAGACGTTCTGGTGCGAGTGCATAGCGAGTGTCTTACAGGTGATGTCTTCGCCAGCTTGCGCTGTGATTGCGGGCCTCAATTGGAAGCGGCCATGGCAATGATTGCCACAGAAGAAGAGGGTGTTTTGGTTTACCTGCGTCAGGAAGGTAGAGGCATCGGCTTGATCAACAAAATCAAAGCGTATGCTCTCCAAGATCAAGGACAGGACACCATTCAAGCAAATGAATCATTAGGTTTTAAACCTGACTTGCGTGATTACGGTGTCGGTGCGCAGATGATGTACGATCTCGGATTATCATCAGTGCGTATCATTACAAACAATCCACGCAAAATTGTCGGACTTGAAGGTTATGGTTTGCAAATTACTGGAAGAGTGGCTATGCCGGCAGCGTGCAATAGTCACAACATCAATTATTTGCTGACCAAAAAGGAAAAAATGGGGCACTGGCTGGAAGGGCTTGATGCTCATACGCAAGCTCAAAACAAGGAGAAATAACTGTGGCTAAGGAATATTCGGGCAACCTAATTGCAGAAGGACAACGCTACGCAATTGTCATAAGTCGTTTTAACGAGTTCATCACCAGCAAACTTTTAGGTGCTTGTATTGATACATTAAAGCGCCACGGTGCTGATGAAGCGTCTATTGAAATCATGTGGTGTCCGGGTGCTTACGAAATTCCATTGGTTGCCAAACAAGCAGCGTTTTCCGGTAGATACGATGCGGTAATTTGTTTGGGTTGTGTAATTCGCGGGGCAACACCGCACTTTGATTATGTTGCTGGTGAAGCAGCAAAGGGTATCGGACAAGTTGGACTGGAATCGTCTGTGCCGACCATCTTTGGCGTGTTGACGACAGACACCATCGAACAAGCTGTGGAAAGAGCAGGCACCAAAGCCGGCAACAAAGGCGCTGATGCTGCAATGACGGCTATTGAAATGATCAATTTGCTGAAGGCTATTCGTACGCCGGTTGGTGCTAGATAAGTCCATGCACGGGCGCATGCAATGCGCCCCTACGAGCGGCCAGTGCGAGGATCTAGCGCAAGCTTTCTGCTTCGATTTTGCGGCCGTAGTATGGGTACTCTTTGAGGAAGCGTCCAAATACGGATGCTACTCGCAATGCGTCTATCATTGGTCCTTCGGTGCGCACTTCGCGCAGCATCATGGCTTTTTCTAGTGTTGTCTTTTGCAGAATAAGGCGCATCAACACGCTTGTTGAAAAGTGTATGCTGACTTTTGGTCGGATGGCGCCGTGATCCAAGCGTTCAACAGTTGCGCGACCATTTGTTGATCTCAAAACCCACGCTAATTGTTTGGGTCCGTCAACAATAAAGCCGATTGATATTTCGCCTTTGGTTGCTTCTTCGAGTAATTCCGAGCCAAAAGCGATAGGCATGAATTCTTCGAAGTAGTGATGAGCAAATTCCTCGGAAAATGTCGGTTCGAGACGCTTTTTATCAACCGGGAATGAATGACCCCAGTTGTGCGTTTTTCCAAAGTGGATTTGTTTCTCGAAATAGTTTTGATCAATAGAAGCCGGCGAAATTTGATAGCGTCCGAGTAATTCAAAAAGATTTCTTGTCGTTACCTGCACTTCGTCGAGCAAGAGATGACGTATTATGCTCGGCAAGCGATAAGGATCAGCAATCGCGGCTTCCGCTTTGGGATAGCAAAGCGCCCCGCCCAAGGACTCAACCCATTCTTGGTTAAGCAATGTTTGTGGTGACACCAAATTCAAAATGCGCGGTGGATAGCTGTCTTCAATCACTTGCGTGAAAATTTGTACTACTGAATCAACAGGCATAAACCACAGCGTGGAATCAGGATTGTAATTGAGTTTGAAAACTTTGCCTGCTTCCGGATGGCGTTCAACTTCGGTTACTGACTGAAGAAAGCCCAGGAGACCGCTGAAATTTTGCACGGCGCCGGTTGTAGTGGTGCCTGTCAAAAGCGGCAGTCTAATCAAATGCCAATTGGTTTCCAATCCGCCTATCTCGTTGAGCAAACGGATTTCATATTGCTGGCAAACGTTTTCCCATTGGCTTTGCGGTTTGCGTCTGGCAAATTCAATTTCTTCCGGCACGACATAATCGTTTTGTACACCGCCCCAGATAGAAGAAACAAGAAATG
Organism: Candidatus Obscuribacterales bacterium; assembly: GCA_019744775.1. Taxonomy (NCBI): domain Bacteria; kingdom Bacillati; phylum Candidatus Melainabacteria; order Candidatus Obscuribacterales; species Candidatus Obscuribacterales bacterium. The sequence continues at coordinate 384,155 of JAIETZ010000002.1, read as the reverse complement.
CCGGTACGCCCCGCAGAAGTTTGCAGACATTGCCTAGTTCACCGGCAGCCCATGGTGCGCGTGGTGCTCTTGCTTCGTCAAAGTTTGGTGGCAAGGGGCAAAAAATCAGCGCATCATAGTCAACGTTCTTATCGACTTCGCCTGGTGGGAAAAAGCGTAAGCGCTCGGAGAAGGTGCGGAATTGTTCATGACCGCCCAATGATTTCTCAAGAGCGGACTGGGCTGCCGACGGCAAATCCAAAGGCGACATACCCAAGAGGTTGAACGCCGACTTGCAAGCAACGTGAACATGCCATCCCTTGTTTAATAACGAGGAGATGAGCGGTCCAGAAAAGCTGGATATTGGGCCCCAGACAAAAGCTGTTTTCACCATAAGGGACCTATTATATAACGCTCCGGCTGCGTTTCACTGCGCCTTCGCTAGCCATTCGGCTTATCCGCGCTCTCGCTCTGGATTGCTCTGTCGCAATCCTGCGCTCCGCTGAGCTTCGTCAACGATTTAGAGACGTTAGAAGATTCCAATTTGTTAGCGCGGCATCGCATTGGAGAAGTCCATATTGGATTCGACAAGCTTTGTCCCGGCTATTTCATCGCCTATGCGTTGGCCGTCTTCGCTGTGCCAGACGCGCCATCCCTCAATTGGGATGACAATTGCCACGTAAACCATACCCACGAGGTTTACTATGTCCAAAATGCCCTGGTTAAGCCAAGGGATGGGCACGAAGCGCAAAACAATGCCCATCATGTAGAGGACAACATATGGCGCAAAAAATATGAGGTTTCTTTGTACTGACTGCAAAATAGTCGGACTTCTACCCGTGGCGGCATCGACCACGCGTAAGCCCATCAAGTTTTTGCCGATTCCGCGCCCTTCAAAAAGAGCATCCCGAACTAACAAGAAGACAATCATTACTGCCTGGGACGGCAGGAACTGGCTGATAAAAGGGACTAAGGAAAGGACTATTCCCAAAAGGTAGCTGGCGGCGACATCTATAACCAGGGCGACAACGCGCCTGCCTGAGTCTATTTGGGGAGCCGCGTTTGAGTCGGGCGCAGGTTGGTTGCCCTGGGGAAATGATGAGTTCATCCGAATTCCTTCGCTTGCCGATGACGCGAGACCTACTGACTATCATAAATCAAGGACTAAATAAAAGAAATTAAATGAGCTGGAAAGAGAACCTCAAGTAAAGCAGGAAAATCCTAATGGCGGTAGGATAAACGTGTTGTTGCTTCGGGTTTGCCATGTTGGCAACGCGAAGCGTCATAGGATTCTATTGAGGTTTTGAATCATGGTTGAGACTGTAATTGTCGATGGTTTGCGTACACCATTTGGAAAATTGGGTGGAGCATTGAGTTCGGTATCGGCTGTTGATCTCGCACATCCGCTTATCAAGGCTATTTTGGAACGCAACAAAATAAAAGGCGAGCAAGTCGACGAAGTTATCCTTGGTCAAGTTGTGCAAGCCGGTTGTGGACAAATTCCATCAAGACAAGCTCTTTTGAAAGCTGGTCTGCCCAATACTTGTGAATCAACGACGGTCAACAAAGTTTGCGCCTCTGGTATGCGCGCTGTAACAATAGGTGATTTGCGCATTCGTGCCGGAGACGGTGAAATTATTGTTGCTGGTGGCATGGAGTCCATGAGCCAAGCTCCTTATATTGTTGAAGCAAATGCTGCGCGATTCGGCAAACGTATGGGGCATGTTAATTTCAAAGACGCCATGCTCGCTGACGGATTGGAATGTCCCGTTGCTTCCGTGCACATGGCTGTGCATGGTGCCAATGTTGCCGACGAATTGAAAGTGTCGCGCAAGGAACAAGATGCGTGGGCTTTGCGCAGTCACCAACTTGCAGTCAAGGCTGTTCAAGGTGGCGTTTTTGCCAAGGAAATTCTGCCTGTGTCGGTGCCTGCCGGCAAAGGGCAGACAAAGACCATTGAGAATGATGAGGGTCCGCGTGCTGATACCACAATTGAAGCGCTGGAAAAATTGAAGCCGGTCTTCACGAAAGACGGATCAGTTACCGCCGGCAATGCCCCTGGTATCAATGACGGTGCTGCTGTTCTTTTGATCATGAGTCACGACAAAGCGAAAGAATTGGGACTCAAACCAATTGCTAAAATCGTCAGCCACGCCTCCATCGGTCAAGATGTTCCTTATCTGGCTACAGTGCCCGCTCTATCTACCAAGAAAGCGCTTGATAAAGCCGGACTGAAGGCGTCTGATCTCGACTTGGTTGAAATAAATGAGGCGTTTGCTTCCGTTGCTCTGACATCAATGAAGATGCTCGGCATCGACGAATCCAAAGTCAACGTGAATGGCGGAGCAATTGCTTTGGGTCATCCAATCGGTGCTTCCGGTGCCAGGATTCTTTTGACTCTGGCTCGTGAAATGGAGCGTCGCGGTTCCAAATTGGGTGCTGCGGCCATTTGCTCCGGTACCGCACAAGGTGACTGCGTAATTCTTTCAAGAGAAGGACTTAACTAAAACCTCGTCCATGAACTTAAATCAAGCACGCGAGCGCGTTGATGAATTGAAGCGTCAAATCGAGCACTATAACTTTTGTTATTACGTGCTCGATAAGCCTGAAATTAGCGACGGGCAATTTGACCAGATTTTTCGAGAGCTGCAAAATCTTGAGCAAAAGTTTCCGGAGCTTTCGACTCCGGATAGCCCGACCCAAAAGGTGGCTGGTGCCCCCAGCACAGAATTTGGTGAAGTAAAGCATCGTGTGCCGATGATGAGCCTGGCTAATGCCATGTCCTTTGAGGAATTGGATAAATGGCAGGAGCGCATTGTTAAGGGTCTGGATTTAGATCCCAAACATGCGGATTCTCTTGCCTATGTCTGTGAACTAAAAATTGACGGACTATCTATTGGATTGACTTACAAGAAAGGCAAATTTGTCGATGGTGCTACTAGGGGCAATGGTGAAGTCGGCGAAGACGTTACTCTCAATTTGAAGACAATTGCCGACTTGCCGCAGTCTCTTTCGGCAACAAAAGATTTCCCCATTCCGGATATGCTTGAAGTGCGCGGTGAAGTTTATATGCCTGTGTCAGGATTTGCCGCGTTGAACAAGCAGTTGGAAGAAACAGGTGATGCCACTTTTGCCAATCCGAGAAATGCCGCCGCAGGTTCCTTGCGTCAAAAGAATCCACGCGTGACTGCAAAGCGCAAGCTTTCCCTGTGGACATATTTTGCCTATGTCACGGATAAGACATTGAAAGAGCCGCAAAGTCATGAAGAATCGCTCGAAATGCTTGCCGCGTATGGATTGCCTGTCAACAAGAATAGAAAGAGAGTAAAAGGCATTGACGGCGTTAAGGAATTTTGTCGGTACTGGCATGAACGACGTCATCAACTTGATTATCAAACTGACGGAGTCGTTGTAAAACTCGATGACCGCCGTCTTTGGAATCAATTGGGAGCAACATCGCACAGCCCTCGTTGGGCCGTTGCCTTCAAATATCCGCCGGAAGAAGCAGATACTGTTATTGAAGAAATCTCCTACGAAGTGGGACGTACCGGTGCAGTTACCCCAGTTGCAAATTTGAAGCCGGTGCAATTGGCCGGCACAACTGTTAAGCGGGCTTCTTTGCATAACTACGATCAGATAAAACGACTTGATGTTCGCGAAGGTGACACCATTGTCGTGCGCAAGGCCGGCGATATTATTCCTGAAATTATTTCCGTGCGCTTGAATAAAAGACCAACGACGGCCGTTGAAGTTATTTATCCAACTAAGTGTCCAGTTTGTCACACAAAACTTGTGAAAACAGAAGGCGAAGTTGTAATTCGCTGTCCGAATGGCTTTGCTTGTCCGGCTCAACGCAGACGCCGCATTGAGCATTTTGTCAGTCGTGACGCCATGGATATCGAAGGCATGGGCGAATCTTTAGTGGAGCAATTGCTTGAGTCTGAGCTCATAGGCGATCCTGCGGATCTTTACTATCTCAACGAAAAGAAACTTTCCTCAGTTGAGTCGATGCTCACCAAGGAAGGTGCTGTTAAGAAAAATGTGCTTACCGTTTTAACAAACATTGAGGCTTCTAAAACAAGACCATTCGCCAGTTTTGTTTATTCACTAGGTATACCCCACGTTGGAGCCTCAGTTGCCGAATTATTGGCTGAGCGATTTATTTCCATTGACGAATTGACTTCCGCCACGGTTGAAGATTTGGCTCAAACGGAAGGCATCGGACAAAAAATCGGTGAGGCAATTGTCCATTATTTTGCACAAGATGCCAGCCGGAATTTAATCAAACGGCTAAAGGCAGCCGGCGTCAAAATGGAAGGCAATGCCTCTGAAAGACAAAAATTAAGCAACAGGTTAGAGGGGCAAACGTTTGTAATAACAGGCACCCTGTCGGACGACCGGGACACCATTGAGCGTTTAATTAAGATAAATGGCGGAAAAACAGCCTCATCAGTCTCGAAAAAGACAAGCTTTGTGCTTGTTGGAGCCAACCCAGGCTCAAAATTGGCACGCGCCGAGGAATTGGGTATAACGGTAATAGACGAAGCTGCATTCAAGGATATGCTCTCCGACTAAGAGCCCAAGCTGACGCCCGAAGCCTGAGGCAAATGCTTATGAAAGTCTATCAATTCCACCCTTTAGCCGCTGCAATATTATTTACCATTTTGATAATGGGCGTTTTTGGCTTGGTTGTAGTCTTGCCGATAGCGTTTATCACATGGACTTGGAACGTTGTTGTTACAAATGTCTCCAGTTTGCCGCATATAGATGTTTGGCAAGCAGGACTGCTCTATTTAGCTGTGGCTACCTTGCTTTATTTGATGGGTTTTGTGCAGATTGAAGTTGAGGCTAACAAAATTGAGTAGCGGCCGCGTCAAGATTTTCACCACAATATTTTGCACAGTTGTTTTTGCCGGCGGCATTTTCGGCATTCCGGAAGCAAGTGCCAAATTCAAACTTGATCAACCGAAAGGCAAAAACACGGTTGAGCCTTCGCAGGCAAACTTTATGGCAGGTGAGCAAGCTATGAAGATAGGTGATTATGACGGCGCCATAGACGCCTTTTTACAGGCTATTTATTTTGCTCGCAACAACTACAATCCAAAAGCCTATTTTCAGCTCGGTCAGTGCTACAAGAAAAAGAAAATGGATATGAAGGCTATTGAAGCCTATAAAAAATGTATTGAACAAACGATGGGACCTTGCGGTGAAGCGCATGCGGAATTAGGGGAAGTTCTCATTCGTAATGAGCGCTACAACGAGGCCGACAGAGAACTAGCAATGGCTCTTAGCGATCTTGAAGGGCCAAACGCAAGAGTTTTCTTTCTTTATGGGCAGTTGATGGAAAAGCAGAACTATTTAGATTCAGCAACGTCCAATTATATTCATGCGCTTGGGGATCAACCTTGGACTTATATGGATGCCTGGATGGCGCTTACCTGGCTGTATATGCGGCAGCATAATTGGAGCGGAGCTGCTGTTCAGTACAACAGGATGCTGGAGCGTGAAGGCGAGTTGCGCGCGCACGGACTAAATTTGGAAGAAGTGTTAATCAATCTTGGTATTGCTGATGTTTCCAAAGGAAATCATCAAGGCGCAATGGAGTGTTGGAAGAAAGCACTGGCAGTAAATCCAAATTCCGCGCAGGCACATTTGAACTTAGCGAAATTATTTGAGTTGGAAAGCCACATATCTTCTGCAATAAATGAATACAGTGCTTACATCAGATTGGCTTTGCCGGATGACAAGGAACTGCCCAAGGCGAAAGATAAGCTTTTGGCGTTGCAGCAACAAATACGCGTGCCTGAACCGCAACAGAGTTATAACCAGGGGCAAGGACAGGGACAAATTAGTATGCCCAACGAGCAAGAGATGCCTACAGGGTCTGGGTTTTAGTTCAAATAGAGCTGCGTCTTGACTATGGGGAAAGAGTAAGTCTGCTTCATGTCTATATTGCCTGAGGAGCCAAAAGTCATTCCCCAGAAGGCTGGTGCTGGGATTTTGGCGGTCAGAGTAGTCGTCACCGAAACAAATGGCGAAGTGTCCGGCGGCGGATTACCCGCAAAATCCTGATAGACAAAGTCGCTTGATAATAATGTCGGGCTACCCACGAAGCTATTGGAAGATGTATATGATTTCAATGCTGCTTGCGCTTGCGCCTGGGCGGATGTCTGCGTGCTTGCTTGGGCGGCGGCGCGCGCTGCATCGCGGCAAGCTCTGTCGTTAATATTGCCGGCCATCAGAACAACGGCGGCATTTATGCAGAAAAGGACGACCATGGTCATTATGGTTATGATCGCCCCTAATTCTGCAAGATTAGAGCCGTGCGCGGATCTTATCTTCGTTTGCCTGCTGAGTGTTTTGCGAACTAACATTTTGCTTAGTGCCTCTCAGTTCAATCTACTTGACCAATTGCACTAGTTGGCGAGCAATATTCTCAAATGTTTTGCGCAGATCAGAGGTCTTGGTGACCAAGAAGAATTTGCCACCATTACCGGCAATTGCGGCTATCCCGCCGTTGGATGAGCTGGAATTGGTATCGTTAAGAATGGCTACTTCACCGGGAATAATCTCTGAGTTTTGGGCAAGTCCAATTGTGTATACAGGGATGCCTTGAGCATTGGCGTTTTGTGCAGCCTTACGAGCATTGGTCCAAGGGTCGGAAGAGAGTGGCTGTCCGACTGTTGGTTGTCCATCAGTAAAGAGCACAATTGCCTTTTTAGATCCGGCTCTGCTGCGATTTTTAATTTGTGTTACTGCTTCATCAAGCGCATCGCCAATATTAGTGCCTGTGGTGGCTCTAGTATTGGGAAGAACTTCAATAACAGAATCATAATTAGTATTGGTTGCTGTGGGATCAAGAACAATTTGCGGAGTAGCAAAATTGCCTGTACCTGCCGTGGTGTAGTTTGAATCTACATTGTAGAGACTTTGCGTACTTGTTGCGCTGCTGCCGGCCGCATCTGCAAATGCTACGAGACCAAAGTGACCATCAGTATTCGTGTTCATGATGGTGAAGAAATCCGCAGCTGCTTCTTGAGCATCAACTAGCGGGTGAAGTTCCTTAGCCGCCATTTCGAAATATTTTGCTTGATAGCCTGCTTTAGGCTGGATGTTAGGTAGCGAGGTGTTGGCTTTTGAGTTGACGTAATTTGTATTGTTTTCTAAATTGCCGCGCGATGCCTCCACAAGAGTTGCCACGTCTGGAAAATTGTATCCATCAATGTCCAACCCGCCGAATGTGTTTTTGCCGTCAATGTTAACAACGACATCCGTATAAGTGTATTGATTGCCAATGCCGGCTGTTCCTGGTGGGCAATTGCCTGGTGGTTTGCCGACATTAGGGGTGCCTCTAAGTCCAACTGCTGAACCTGTGACGCCTGATTGTTCACTAAATACCAGCGGCCAGCGCACATCAGATTGGTTTGTCAGCGATAAGTGCTGTGGGTAAACACCATTGGAGCGAGTTCCGGTTGCCGGCGGACCGATGATGTCATAGAGTGGACCTTTGGCTTGAGGTTGTACTGGTGAACCGGATCGGGTGGAAGGAATATCGTAGACAATTTTGTTGTTTGACCAACGCCGGCGAATGAATGTCACCGGCGTTTGGTCGTCAATTGAGCCTGAAACATCAAAGCAGAGAACCACATCTAAATTGGGAACACCACCGTTGGAAATTGCTGCCAGCGGATAGCTATAAGTACCTAAAAAGGCAAATAGGGGACGAAAGGCCATATTGGCAGTAACTTGGACTACCTTTCCTTTTGGGTCGCCAGGAGCAACAATTGCGTTGTTGTTGTGGGGATCAAGGAAATTGATGTCGATGTAATCGGAGCCGCCACCTCCTCCAATTGTGGCAGTTGAAAGTGAACGCCCGAGCACCTGATTTTTTTGAAACGTGTTTAGGGCGGTACTGGAGGCTTGATCCTGCGCATCCATAGGGTCGAGATTGTCTGAACTGGCAAGAGTTGCCGCTCCGGCAAGAGCTGCTGCATCCGCTGCCGATTGAAGTTGTTGCTTCGCTAAGACAAGTCTATTTACCTCGACGGAGAGTAGCCCAAGCACAACTACAGCAACAATGATGAGCACCACGCCCAGGGACATGATCGACTGTCCTCTGGTGCGGCGAGATCTATTTGTAGTACTCATTTTCGTGACCTCCGTCCTATTGATTAAGTCCTTGGGTGCATTCGGAGTAGCTGCTGGCAGTGCTGGTAATGGTAAATGGTGTAGTTAGTCCAGGAATATTGCCGAATTTGCCGGCATCGCAGGAGACTAGAGGATTGACTGTTCCCGTTGCTGTTACTCGAATGGCATAGACGTTTACATTTGTGTCTGCTGGTGCTGCCAACTTTGTGGTTTGTACAGTTGATGTGCCGCTGGCAATGTTGGTAATGATGATTGAAGTTTGCACATTAGTTGAGGAAAATCCGCCAATCTTCGAGGCGAGTGAACTAAAGGTCGAGGATGCAAGCGCTTGTGAGGATAGATCTGTTGAACCAACAGAATTCGCGAATGTTTTGCAGCGAGATGCCGCAGCTGCTGTTTGCTGTACGGCATTATTGACCAGAGCTGTACGTAGACTCATGGACACCATATTGGTCAGTGGAAAGAAAACACTTATGACCAGGATAAATAGTGCGGGTCCGAAATCGGCAATATAGCTGCCGCGCATTTTTCTACTAGTATTTCTTGCCTTCATGGTGAAACCTGTGAAAGGACGCATACAATGGGCCCTTATGAAGTGAGCGACTATCCGGGCTCAGTTTCACCTTGAACTTGCGCTTCCTTGTCCTTTTCATTTGTTTGCTCTAGCAGTTGGCGGATTTGTTCTTTTGAGACTCTATCACTTGCTTGTGTGATAGCGGTTTGACAAATTGCGCGTGCTTGTATTTTGTCGGATAGAGCTAGGTGGGTCTTTATCAAACCGACCAAGGCTGGACCAAACGAGGGGCTGAGCTTGAGGGCTTGGCTGTAGCAGTTCAAAGCTAACTGATGATTTCCGAGTTGTAGGTAAGCAGTGGCTAATTGTGATAAATCCACTGCTTCGAGGGACACACATTTTGCTAGTTGTTGAAATTGGACAATAGCCTGTTGATACTGTCCACACTGGGTCAAGGCATGCGCCAGATAGCGCCTGGCCGTCATGTTATTTGGTTCTACCTGTAAAACCTGTATAAAGGTTTTGCAGGCGCTAGTTGGCGCTCCGTGCGTAAGTTGGGAATAGCCTTGGGACACCAATATGCCAGAATTTTTGATGTTCGAGGCGACGGAAACTTGTGTAAATTGTATTGCAAGCGCGAGGGCTGCGCATGCAGCTGCGAGAGAGTTTTTCATGGCTTTCAACGACCTTGGGCATTAGGCGTTCATCTTGTCATTTTGTACCTGCCCGGAAGGAAAAACAAAATAACGGGAAAACCCGCTATCTGAGCAGGTTTTCAGATAATGAAATTCTCAGAGATAGTGTTTATTTGCCTGAATAAACAGGCGGGCGTTTCTCAATAAAGGCTTTCACGCCTTCCTCAAAATCGTCGCTACGTCCGGCAACTTCTTGTAATTGTGCCTCATACTCCAAAAGCTCTTCCAGGTCAGGGAAAATTGCTTTGTTGATGGCCCGCTTGGTCAGCCCGAAGGCCTTGCTGGGACCTTTAGCCAATTTGAGCGCAAACTCCAGGGCTTCAGCAATAACTGTATCGGGACTTACAAGTTTATTTATGAGGCCCAGGTTGAAAGCTGTCTGAGCATCTAGTTTTTCAGCTGAATACATAAGCTCAAGTGCTTTTGTGGTGCCGATCATTCGCGGCAGAACGAACGTCGATCCTGAATCCGGTATAAGGCCAACCTTGGTGAAAGATTGGATGAAGGAAGCGTTATCGGCAACGACGCGGAAATCGCAAGCTAAAGCCAAACTCATCCCTGCGCCTGCTGCTACTCCATTCACTGCGGCGATGATCGGTTTTTCCATGCGGCGTAACTTCAAGACGATCGGGTTGTAGCGGCGGCGTATAGAGTCACCCAAGGATGCGCGCTTACCTTGTCCTTCTCCGAAGTTGCGATTTTGCAAGTCTTGTCCGGCGCAAAAACCACGGCCGGCTCCCGTAATAATGATGCTGCGAATAGCATCATCTCTTTCCACTTCCTTCAACGCATCTTGCAATTTGAATGTCAATTCGTCGTTGAAGGAATTGAGTTTATCTGGACGATTCAAGGTGATAGTTGCTACACCGTCTTTTCTTTCTACGAGCAAAATGTTTTCGTCGGACATTTTTACAATTCTCCTTGGTTAGCGGCCGGTAAAAGCGGCTGCACGTTTTTCAATGAATGCTTGCATCCCTTCTTTTTGATCTTCTGAAGAGAAGAGCATGTAGAAGTTCTTGCGTTCGAATTCCAGACCTTCGGTAATTGATGTATCGAATACCTTGAGGATGGCTTCTTTGGCTAAGCGTACTGCAATCGGGGATTTCTTCGCAATTTCTTGTGCAAGGGCTTTTGCTTCGTCAAGTAACAGTTCGCTGGTCACTACCTTATTAACAAGACCAATTTGCAGAGCTTCGCTTGCTGTAATTGGTCTACCTGTAAGGATCATTTCCATGGCTTTGTATTTGCCTACTGCTCTTGTGAGGCGCTGTGTACCGCCGGCTCCTGGTATGACACCGATGTTTATTTCCGGCTGTCCAAATTGAGCCGACTCAGCAGCAATGATGATGTCGCAAGTCATCGCCAACTCGCAGCCGCCGCCCAAGGCATAACCGGCAACGGCAGCAATAATTGGTTTCTTGGTGAAACGCACGCGGTCCCAGGTGGCGAATTGATCCTTGAGCATGATGCTCACTGTAGTTTCATCGGCCATCTCTTTGATGTCGGCGCCGGCGGCAAATGCTCTGTCGCTGCCTGTCAAAATGATGCAGCGGACATTGTCATCTCGATCAAATTGAGTCAGGGCTTCGACAAGCTCACCCATTAGTTCGTGGGAAAGCGCATTCAATGCTTTTGGACGATTCAGGCGAATGATGGCGATATTGCCTTCGACTTCCGTCAAAATTGTTTTGTAGGTCATGGTCATCATTACGTTCTCCTTAGAATTTAGATCCGCACTGTCCGCAGAACTTAAATGTTGTTGGCTGCTCGGCTTTGCAGCTCGGGCAATTGGTTAGCTCTGTGCTTGCGGAAAACATTTGTTGATCGCCTGCGGCTTTGCAGCGAATTTTGGGATAGGGCATTTCTTCTTTGTTGCCAAAGGCAGACAAGCCTTGTCCAACTTCGTAAGAGCCGGCATGCAGGCTCAACCAATCGCGGGCATGACCAATTGTTGTGCTCCAGGACAAATCACGCCAGAAGTTTAGTTGCTGTTTGGTGTAGCGCGTACACTCAGGCAGCTTGTTGTAGAGTTTTTCAGCCAATTTCGCAACAGCGGAATCCAGTTGAGACTGCGGTACCACTTCGTTAATCAAGCCCCAGTCAAGAGCTGTTTCCGCATCAATCGGCTCGCAAGTAAGAAGCATCTGTCTTGCTCGACGATCTCCTATTAGGAGCGGAAGGAACTGTGTAGCCCCACCGGCAGCGACGCTACCGCGGGCCGCACCCACTTGGCGGATATTCACGTGCTCGGCAGCTATTGCTAAGTCGCAAGCCATATTAAGCTCATTACCACCGCCGGCAACAATGCCGTTCAAGCGAGCAATTGTCGGCTTGCCGATGTTGCGCAAGCGATCGTGCATTTCGATAAACGTGTACATCCACTTGTAGTAGTTGTTTGGCTTCTTGAGGAAGCTTTCTTGCTCATCCAGATCAGCGCCCGTGCAGAACGCACGTTCACCGGCTCCGGTAAACACAACTACTGCTATGTTGTCATCGAAACTTGCATCTTGAATTGCCTGTCCCATTTCGATAAGAGTAACCATATCGAAGCAGTTCAATACATTCGGTCTGTTTATGGTGATCGTTGCCACATAACCTTTTTTCTCATAGATTATGCGCTGGAACTTGAATGACTCAACCGGCATACCTGCCAGAATTGCTGCTGTGTTTATCATATGTAAACGCTCCGATTTCCTTTTTTGCGGTTGCCCCGACAACTCACAGGGTTGTCTCCTTGCTTGCCATCCGGCAGCCGCAGTACGCTACAATGCACATTGCTCATCGCAACGCTTGTTCCGCTTCGTTACTTAATTGCTGCTGGAACTTTGTCTTCTACTTTTGCGAAGTAGAGTGAAACCAATTTGCCGGCAAAACCCATCAAGTCCTTGCCTGCTTCTCTGCCCTCAGGCGACCCAAGAGCTGCTTTGATAGCGTCGAGATCGTCAAAGTAGAGTTCAGCTAGCAAATGATAGTCCGCATCGCCTTGTGGGGTGCCGAGAATTTTGGAAATTTCTGCTTTGCGCAAGCCCGGCATCTTGTTGGCTAACGGCATGTGGACATTGAAATAATGGTTGTCGAAATCCTGGGCGTTTTCAGGTTTCTTGTAGAGTGCGACTAACTTATGCATTTATTGCTCCTTTGTTTTGTATGTTTATGCTTTGACTGAAGGTTTGCTGGAGTCTTGCACCAGATGATCAATCAAGGACATTTCTTTTTTCTTTTTCAAAAGCCATTCTTTTTCAACAATGGCTTGGGTTACCTGTCCTCGGGCAATTTTGCCCATGGAAGTAGATGCTTCAATTTCACAAAATACTTTATTGTTCAAAATTTCTTTAACGGTAGCCCTGAACTTGACTTTCATGCCGGTGAGCGTTGGTCGCATATGTGAGACTTCTAGGTGATTGCCCATGCTCTCTTCATTAGGCTCAAGGAAAGGAAGAATCGTTTTGCGGGCAACCCATTCCATATGCTGAACGAGTTGTGATGTGGCGTAGAGATCATGCGCTGTCTGTTCTTCAAATGCTGCACGCATATCCGGCGATACGATGATTTCTACTTCAGCAATTTGGCCAACTTTGAGCCCTGCTTTCATAACCTGTCTTGCCTCCTTTTGTCGACTACCCTAATTGCTTTGCCCTCGCTTCTCGGTACTGATTTTGGCGGCATCAGTTTGACACCGGCTGTAAGACCGAGATTTTCTTTGAGCAAAACTGTTATATGGTGTGAAAGTGTTGTCATCTCCAATTGGCCTTTTTCAAAATTACCCCAACGGCCAATTAAATCTTCTGTGACTTCGATATGAATTTCCAGTGTATCGAGAGCCTTTTCTCTTTCTACTATTAGCTGGTAATTCGGCGACAATCCCTCTATTTGCAAAAGTAATTGCTCAACTTCGGAAGGATATAAATTGACGCCGCGAATAATAAGCATGTCATCCAGCCGTGCACGAACTCGTTGCATGCGGATCATTGTACGACCACATGAGCAAGGCTCAGCATTGAGACGCGAAATGTCACCGGTGCGATAACGTAACAGTGGAATACCTTCTTTTGCCAAGTTGGTAAACACCAGCTCGCCTTCTTCACCGTACGGCAAGACCTCACCGGTTTTGGCATCAACTATTTCAGGCAAGAAGAAATCTTCCCAAACGTGTAAGCCGCAATTGCCGTCCCTCTGTTTACCCTCCAAGCATTCAACTGACACGCCTGGACCCATAACTTCACTGAGCCCGTAAATGTCCAGCGCTTGTATATGCAAGCGCTTTTCAATCTGCTCGCGCATTTGCTGGCTCCACGGTTCGGCGCCAAAGATGCCAATCTCCAACTTTAGAGATTGCGGCGAAATGTCCATTTCTTCCATTGTGTAGGCAAGATTGAGTGCATACGATGGGGTGCAACTAAGAATGCGCGGTGAAAAATCCTGCAGCAGTTTTATTTGCTGTTGAGTTTTGCCGCCGGAAGCCGGCACAACAACTGCGCCAAGTCTTTCCGCGCCGTAATGAACACCAAGCCCGCCGGTGAAAAGTCCGTATCCGTAGGCATTGTGCAAAATGTCATGTGGATGCACGCCAGCTGCCGCAAGAGATCGAGCACAAGCTTCTGCCCAAATATCCAGGTCGTTTTTGGTGTAACCGACAACCGTTGGTTTGCCTTTAGTACCCGATGAAGCATGTAGACGAGATATATCTTTGACGTCAGTGGAGAATAAGCCAAATGGGTAGTTAGAGCGCAAGTCTGCTTTAACCGTAAATGGCAGGCGGCGCAAATCGTCAAGCGTTTTGATTGACTCCGGCTTTAGGCCTTCTTTGTCAAGTCGTTCTCTGTAAAAAGGCACATTGTTGTAGACGCGCTCTACGACTTGCTTTAGGCGCTCAAGTTGCAAAAGCGCAAGCTCGCTACGTGATATACACTCGAGCTGTTGATTCCACATGAAAACTTCTGACTTTACAGGCACTTCAAAGACATGGCTTACTCACACGAAGAGAAATCATATCCTCTCGGAAAGTGTTTTGTCAGGTTCTTACTCCGAGAACTGATCAATTGATCCCGCTGTACTATTTTTTGGAAAACTCTAGGACCACAACAAGCGTCCCGCTGGGTTTTTTGGCTACTCCCACGCCTAGAAATCGGAATTCAGGGTTGAGAATGTTGGCCCGGCTGGAATTCTGGGCTCTGGGCGGATCTGACATGAATTCCTCGACTGCTTCTTCTCCAGTCAAAACCCCTGCCAGGATGCTTTCAGCCTGAGGGCTGGCTAGTTTTAGCTTCCTTGCCCTTTCTTTGCAGGTGTTGCCATCCGGGTCGACATGGTTGAAAAAGTGTCTGGCGACCATATCATCGGCAAATGTTTGAGCCACGCGCGTCAAATTTGCATTCAATTGAATAGCTGATGTGGTTTCTTTTGCTCTTTCGCTGTTAACGAGGTTGACAATTTGGTCTCTTACCGCTTGCAAGTTGGAATCTGCCGGCTGGAACATTATTTCCTTGGTTTCCGTTTCCTGTCCAAATGCCGGACAGAAAGCAAAACCAATAGCTAGGGCGATCACTGTAGATTTAAATCTCATAGGTCAAACTTCGAATTGAGAGGGAATTCTATTGTAGATTCTTTTGGTGTGGTTCCACTATCGATAATAGAGGCTTTTTCAAACCGGAATTTGTTAATCTTCCATGGCTTTAGCTGACCGCTTTTAACCACGCGAAGGCGCAAACTTGCTTTCTCCAAGCGCGGCAATTTTGCCTCAATCTCTGCCAGCGGCATTTTGCTTTTGTCTTTGAGAATGACATCGCCGGCATCTGTAGCTCGGAGAAATGGAATCATCTCCGGGCTCAAAAGATTTTCCAATTGGTCCTTGCTTTGTGTTTTGAATTGTCTTGGCTTAGTTGGTATCAATCCGGGCGCAATAGAAGGACGTAGGCGTAAGGCAAACGCTTTCCATCCGTTTTTGTTTGGGTTAACAGTGAAGTCATTGAATTGATCCTCTGTCATCGGAATCCCAAAAGCCATTTCCATGGGCAGAAGGTAAGGTTTCTCGTTGGGAAAACTAAGCTCTACATCAACGTAACAAGTGGACGGCTTATCCCAAGGGAAGACATAAGGAATTTCAGCGTTGACCGGTGTGACTGTGCCTGTTGTGAAGGCAAAAGGCTTGCCTATGAGAAAGGCAAGTGTTGGGTCATGCATATCGTATCTTAGGTAGGTTTCGTAGCCGCCGCGCGGGGGGCAATGGCAGGTGTTGTCGCCAAACATCTCGACTGCTGCCTTTCTATTGCCTTCCCGGATTTTTTGCAAGAATAAGTCGGCTGCCGATTGTGGGAACTCGACGGTCGGCAGCATGAAAGCGGCTGCTACAAAGAGCAGTCCACATATGGCAACTATGAAAAATCGAGCTAACATACAGCTGATTTTACAGTGATAGAGGGAAATGACGAAAGAAGAAGTTTTTATCGGTCGTTCGCCCATTTGGTACTCCCTGGGGGAATAATGTAGGGGTGAAAGAGGATTTGGTATGAACAAGCAAGTTCTTTTGGTAGCCGGCGCATTGGTTCTTAGCCTAAATAGTAGTGCCGCATGGGCAGAAGACACATCTTTTTGGCAAAAGATGGTCGATGCTGGGCAGCAGGCTTTTGATGCAGGCAAGTATTCAAAAGCAGCACGCAACTGGAATAAGGTTGTGGAAATGCTCAAGCAGACGTCCCAAGATGCTGCGGACAATTTCAAAGAACGAATAATGCTGGCTGGCTGCTTGAAGCATCTTGGTGACTGCCATCGCCTGCGACAGAAATGGCAGGAAGCAGGAACCTGTTATCAGGATAGTTTGTCGGCCTATGGGAAAATGACACCGGATACACCTGAGGTGCAGGCGGGGCTTTCCGATCTTTCTTCTTGTTACAAGTCAATTGGCGTGGACACTCTTGGAGAAGAGGCGTCTAAAATGTTGAAGAAAGCCGGTGCTGTCGGTCTGTCGTCTTTCAAAACAGTTGACGGTGATCATTATGAATTGGCTCTTGCTGATATCTATAGTGAGGAAGTTAACGAAAATAGAATTGAACGAGTGCGATTTAATAAGCGCATTTGTTTCGACTTTATGCAAACACCGGAAGGAAAACTAAATGTCAGCAAGATAAAGGGCATTGAGTTGAAAGCCGATGTTTGTTGGGTTGAGCCAAGATCAACAATTATGTATCTGGACGAAAAGGGCGAAACAACAGCCGAGGTTACAGTTGATGCCATGGGCTTCATGAAGACCGTTACGGTTAATCCGCCTCGTAAAATTTACGACTATATTGTCGAGCTGGTTAAGCAGGTAAATACAGGTGCTGTGGTGGCATCCGGTTCTACGCCGCCAGTGACGACGCCGGGTGTGGTGTCGGACTCAACCACGCCAACCGAATCGACTCCAGCGGAGACTGTGGTTCCAGCAGTTGATATCCAGCCGGCTGAAAGTTCAATTTCTAGTGACAAGACGATAGACTCGGAAAAGGAAATCGAAAGTGTTAGCAAATAATCTGCAACAAGTGCTATTGTTTTTTGGTATCACATGCTTGGTGGCATTCTACTTTCCCTTCTTTAAGCAGGGCATATACAAGCAGCTCGGTTTTACCGTTACCGGACGATCGGCAGCCTTTGTCGCGGCTATTGCCATAGGTTATTGTGTTCTTTTTTTAGTCGGAGAAAAATGGGGCGTTGCCGTGATGCCGTTTTTGCCGAGCTTTCTTTTGGCGGTGGCAGTTCCGTGGTTGCTTTCAGTAATTAAACTACCTGCGCCTTTGCGTGGACTGGCTATGCTTGGAGCTGCTGTGTCTTATTCGCTCTATGCACCTGCCGACACATCTAGGGATAATCTCGTTGCTGCTTGCTTGGGACTCATTACCTGGAAAGTTTCTGAGATGGTGTATATTCCCGATGATCCTGACTTTCAGGATATTTTGCCGCCGCTTGCCTGGCTTGCCGGTCTATTCTGGATCCTAACCGGGTTACCTTCCGGAAATGCATCCACCTTTGAAGGTGTTTTGCTTGCTGCGTTTTCGTCGATAATTCTACTTAGGTTGTTTCAAAACCCATTTATGTCTGATGATAAATGGTATTTGAAACGCATTATTATGTCGGCAACGGGCGGATTGGTTATGCTCATTGCCTGCACTAAGCTCTTGCTTTTAACTAATGCGGGCAACTATGCCTGGCTGGTTGGCGGCAGCATGTTTGTCAGTCATATGTTCCGCGACTTTGAGGATAGAGCCAAAGACAAAATAAACGATCCTGCAGTAATCTTTCAATTTCTCTCAATGGCAGTGCTTATTGCCGGTGTGACAGTCGTTGCCTCTCGTCTTTTTGGCACGCTTGGTTTTGTCATAGCCGCAATTACTACTTTGGTTGCTCGACCGGGTGGAGTCGCTCTTTGTGTAGGCTTGTTTTTTGTTGTAAGAGCACTGTTGCAATGTTATGTGGTTGACTATGTCGCTAATGTCACTGGCGTGAATATCTTGCATCCATACGTTGGAGCGGTAATCTACGCTGGATTTGCGATTTCCATTGTCCTGGCAATTAGCTTGCGCGATGCAACAGATAGATGGCTTAAATTAGCGTTGTTTCTAATGGCTGGAACTTTTGCTCCATTGGCTGCTAACTTCTTCTTGCATGCAGAACCCGCAGCCGGACTCTTTGATGCCACCATGGTCGGTGCAATATTGCTTGCAATTCTTGGACCCGTGGCATTTAGGTCCACATCAGGCTCGTTAGGCTATTTGCTTTTGGCGCCGGCTCAGATGGTTGCTGTAGGCACCTTGGCTGGAGAACTCGTCAATAAAGGCAATGAGGCTGTTGCCGCAACGAAGGTGGAAGTGCTTATAGCCGCCGGTGTTATCGTCGCAGTTGCACCTTTAGTGATTATGATGCTGATACGCATGGCGAGGAGCAAGCGCATAGAGGTCTCTTGAGACCAAAGTCGTTTTGTCCTTAATCTGCCGAAAGACCTCGACTTGAATTTGATCGGCTGTTTCTCTGGTAACCAGCCTGCGCACAGTCACATCCTCTTTTGGTTGCGAGCCCAAAATCTTCAGCGTCACGTCATTGTGATCGACTTCCGCCTTCAATTGAATAGGTGTCTTGAGGTTGTTTTGGAAACGCAGGTCAGCCTTGCCGTACCAAACTGTGGCGTCCAGCCCGGGCAATACTGAGCGTACTGTTTTTTGATGTGGCAGGCGCTCGATAATTGGAAAGCCTGCGCTTAATGCCAGTTGATAAACTGCTGATGAAACGACACAAATGCCGCCACCGAAAGTTGCCGGGCTATCGGAATTTAAATAGGAAGGAGCGGCATCGTAACCACGCTTGAATGTACGTGGACCAACTGTCTTGTTGAAGGAAAATTCTTCGCCGGGCTTTAGAACTACATCATTGATGGACTTGGCGGCAACCTGAACATTGTTGATTTGTTGAGGCGATAGTTCACCAATGTAAATCGTCTGACTTCCAAGTTCTTGCGTAAACGGATGGCTGGTCAAAAAATAGGCAGCAAGCGCAATAGGAATTGCGACAAGAGCGGCAAATCTAATGAATGGCTTCTTCATTCTTTTACGGTTATGGAATCTAAACTTGACAGAGCCCGTACGTGGTCTGTGTACATTCCGTGCAAACTCATTGGATTGATTTGGAATTTGCCGGGCAGCTCCATGCGAACAAGCGTCTGAAATTCGCATTTGCCGGCCGGCATGCTTTTGGCAAAGAAAACAACTTTGTCGTCCAGGATGTCTTGGTGCGACCACCACCAGGTGCCCCAATCGGTTTCCACGGATCTGTTTGAACTTCCTTGATCAATGAGGTCGGCTCGTGGGTCATCAGAGACTACTTCCGCGCCGCTAGGAAGTGCTGCTTCAAGTATTACGTAAGGCAAGGCAACCGGTGAGTTGACACTTACTTTCATCAAAACAGTTTCACCAGCCTTAATGACATTATTTGATATTGGATCCAGATTGAAGTGTGTCGTGCCATCGCTGGCAATGGACGTTGGTTTTAAACGGAAGAAAGAGCGTTTAATAGCCAAATTGGCAGGTAGTGATTTTTCATTGATGGTGTCGCCTGGGTGTAATTTGCGCGTGTATGTAATCAAGTTGGTGTAATAAAGTCTGCCTGGTCCTTGCTTTTTCAACTCGACGGCAGTTGATGGTATGCGCGTGCCCGCAGGGATATTTTCCGAAATTACCGTGTCTTCGTCATAGCGATTCTCATCAGTAAATGTAAGCAGTTTGTGCAGAGCGATGAGTTCGGCAGATGTCGGCGTTTGCCCGCTATTAACGCTGACGGTGTAATTAGTACCGGCAGTGCCTGACTTGCGTGCGAGAATCTCTTCTTGTAGTAGAACTAGAAATACCTTGGCGGTTGTTTTTGTGTTTTCCCAGCCGTCTTTATCGTGCTGCAGCAACAGCCAGCGCTTAATTGACTCAATGCGAGCACTGTTTTGTGGTTCGCAAGCAAGAACCGTCTGCAGAGCTACGGCAGTTGTCTCCACGCCTGTAAACTGGTATGTGTAGTCGTCTTCGTCGGATTTGATTTTTATTTTGTTCAAAAGCGCTCTTGTATGATCCCAATCAGTCATACCATCATTATTGTTGGCCAGCGCAATTAAGCGGTCGTAAAACGGCTTGGACAACTGATTGTTGCCGATGGCTAGCGTGAGATATGTCAGCTCTTCCGGCTGCATTGTTTCGAGATTCTTGTGATACCAACTACGAACATTATTCGGTACGGCTTGACCATTTTTGCTCAGCACATAAAGCATCCGCGTTAAGTCTATTCTTCTCTGGCGTGTCAAGCCATAAACATCAACTTGTTTGGGATCGCTTAATTGCTTGAAGAGATCTTTAGCATTTTTAGAAAGCCAAGCTTTGCCCTCGCTGAGCCAGGTATCCTCTACTTTGTAGCCAGCCTCTTTGAGAAGCATGAGCCCTTCCATAACATATGAAGTCATGGAGGGATCGCTATCGTCGAATTTCCACCAGCCCCAACCGCCGTCTGCATGTCTATGTTCAGCAAGCTTTTGTATGGATTTGTTATAGACGACACGGAAGCGTTCTTTGTCGCTGGATGTCATCGTTTGACCTAATTCCTTATTTAGCTTCATTGCTACTATTGAAGGAACAAGTCGACTCATGGTTTGCTCGGTACAACCATATGGATAATCTATAAGTGAATTGAAGCTTCCCAGAACAGGACCAATTGACGAAGCGGCAAGTGCTAGTTGCCATTTAATGTCTTTGGCCGCTGGATTATCAGGTGACACGGGCAAAAATGCCGATTGACTTTCGTTGGTAATTATTTTGGACTGACACAAGGCAGCTTTTATGCCTAATGATCTCACAGGCAGATGCATTTCCATTGCGTCTCCTGTTTTCTTGCCGCGAGCAATAATGCTCACTAAACTGTCTCCGGAGCCGACGACGGTTATCGGCCACGAATAGCGCTCGGCTTTGTCTGCTTTCACCAAAAGTCTTTGTTCGGTCGGTTTAGCTAACTTGTATTGCTTTGTGGCCGTTAAAGACAGATCAATGTTTTCCGCAGCGTCAGTGTAATTGTGCACAATGGCAGTGATGTAGCCTTCGTCACCCTCTGTGAAGAAGCGCGGTAATGCCAGGCGGACTATTAAGTCTTGGGTGGAAATTATTTTGTTTATCGTGTCGCCAACAGTTGTTGCCATGCCGATAGCTCGAGCAGTTGCTCGCCAGGTTGTGAGATTGTCCGGCAGCTTAACTGAGGCAATGGCAATGCCGTCTTTGTTTGTTACTAGATCCGGCAGCCAGGCTGCAGTGTCCCTGAAGTCTTTGCGCATGCGCGGCTCAACTTTATCCGGACCACCGGAATAACTATGAGGGAATGAGCAAACTGTGTTAACCCAATTTTCTTGCATGCGGTAAAAGAATTTACGAATGTCTTCGGCCGCCTCTGGGCGAATGGCATAAATGCTTTCGTCAACTACACCTAGAGAAACTTCTGTGTTGGCGGAAGGCTTACCATGTGAATCAAGAGCTTTAATCGTGTATTGAACTGATTCGCCCGGCTTGTATTTTGGTTTGTCGGTAGTAATGCTGACGTTCAAGAAATTGTCGTCAGGGGAAACTTTGAGAATTTGCGATTGATTGTAAAATTGATGCTTTTTGTCAACGAAAGTACAGGCAACGAAAGCGTTTGGCGCATATTCTTCTGTGATTGGAATTTCAACCAGTGTGGCTGTTGCTTTAAGCGGAACTACTCGGTAATTGTAGAGACGCTTGCCCTCAACAGATACTATTGCTTCTGAGCCTTCCTTGCCTGTTGTTGGTGTGCTTATCATCACGCGGGCAGTGTCGCCAGGCTTATAGACCGGCTTGTCCAGTTTCAACGAAAGTGGCTCGACATTCGCATCCTTTTCAGAAAGTGCATAAGGATAATTGGAGCTTGCTATCCAAATACTTTCGTTGTCATAAATAGTATGTCCGCTGGAATCTTTGCTCTGGGCTGTTATGTAATAAGTCTCTGTCGGATATGAATCTTGTGTTTTTAAGCTGACTGTTGCCACGCCCTTGTCGTTGGTTGTGGCAGTGGCATGATCAGATAGGTCGACACCGCGATAAGTGCTTGCTGTCTGATCCCAAACCCAGCGCATGAGTCTTATATCTACTTGCTTGTTTGTTGCAGGTTGTCCATCGTAGTTGATGGCATTGATGTTAACGCTAATCGGTTCGCCTGATTTTGCGACATAGCTGTCTGATTTAACAAATAAGGCGTAATCACCAGCGACAACAGAAGCGCTTCCGTTGCCAACGACAGCAATGCGGCTCAAGTCTGTAACTTCTGCTTCGATCTTGTATTTTTTGTCTTGATAATCGTTGCTATATGGACCGTCTGTCGGTGGCTTTAGGTCTTTGGTCTTAAATTCAATGACTGCTTCGCCGGCGTCATCAGTTTGGGCATATCCTTCACAAACGAAATCAGATGCATACGAATAATCCGCATCATCGCCCCAGTCATCAAAGAAGTCATAGTATTCCGGGCGCGGCAGAAGATTTTCTCTGGCTTGCCAGTCATTACCTGCGTAAACAGAGTACTTCACTTTGGCTGATGCAACAGGCGCGCCAAAGTAATAGGTTGCCTTGATACGTGCTTTCAGTGTTGAACCGGCAATGACTCGTGGCGTGACTGGTGTCACCTCGACTTGGTATTCCGGTTTGCGATATTGAGCAACTTCAAAACTGTTGTAAGTGGATGTGTCATCCGGATACTTCACAGTCACTTGATATGCGCCTGTATGTCCATCAGCAGGTACATCAAATGTGCCGTTGAATGTGCCGTGTTCGTTAGTGCGCAGGCGTTGTTCGGCGACTTTCTGATTGTCCGGATCTTCAATTGTGACAGTTACGGGCAATCCGCCTTTGGGATTGTGGAACCCTGTTTCGTCGAATTTGCGAGCAATGCCTTTGAAGGAAACAGTTTGGCCGAGTCTATAGATAGGCCGCTCCGTATAGAAGTAAGTGCGATATTGTCCGGCTCGTCCTTGCCACCAAGACGCATCGGAATAGGCTCTATCATTTCCTTGCACTCCGCTTATTAGAACAGAGCCGGTTAAATTGGACGGCAGATTCTTTCCGCTCCCTATCGTGGCAAAGCCATTGCTGTCAGTTGTTGCTTGACCCAGTGTTCTGGAGCTGCCTGCTCTGCGATCAAACATGCTAAGGGCAACTCCCTTACGTGGTCCCAAGGTGTTTAAATCAATGGCGCGTATTACTGTTTTGTCCGGTGCCTGTTTAACGATGAGTCCTAAGTCGGTGACAGAAAACCAGAGCACATCCCAGGAAGATTTTTCGCCGCGCTGTGATTTCAGTTTGACTTTTGCTACATAATCGCCTGGTGGCAGCGTATTACTTAGCTGGAAGTCGGCATATGACCAGTCCGATGTATCAAGCTCCAGTTGGCGCGTCATCGTGGCAACCGGCGTGCCTTGTAAATTCAATTCCGTACTGTCGCTTGGTTTGTAGATATCGAGGCTTGAATTGACCTCGATGGAATTTTTAGCACACTGATTCATGAACTGAAGAAAGTCTGCTTTGTAAACATCAACGGAAGCCAATGTGCCACCATAAGCATTAATCCACAGCTTTGGTTTTTCTTTGGTCGTATAAACTCTTGTGTTGGAGGCTAATGTAACCGATGGTTCCAATAAATCCAGTGTAATTGGCGATTTGAGTTTGGTGACTTTTCCTTCGTCAACAAAAACGCCGTTGATGTATTCGCTGGCAAATCCCGGAGCGCGCAATTTAATTGTGTATTCGCCGACAGGCAAATGCGGCAAGACGAAAGTACCATCCGACTTTATCCACACACCGCGCTCGTCGCTCGATTTGCCTCTGGGTCCAACGGCTAATGCGTAAACTTTTTGTGCACCAATGTCGTATGAATAGAGATCGAAATTCTTTTGCTCGAGGGCGATTTTGCCAATGACCGAACCGCACGGTTTGTCGAAGGCGACAAATAGCATGGCAAACAACACTAGTTTTACGAGCAAAAACTCCCAAGAAACCAGGAGATTCTTATCGGATGACATCAGCCTTCACTCGCCAGATTTGACACTGTTCTTTTGGGTTAATGCCCGCCTTCAGCTTACATTTAACTAATTGATAATAAGCATCACGAACTTCTCCCGGCAGCAAAACACCAGTCTTACCGCCCGACCTTACGAAGAGCCCATCCCGCAAGGGATTCTGGCTGGAGAGCCCTCTGGCTCCCCCCACAATTGGTTCAAGGTTGTTCACAATTGTGACTTGGGGTTTGAGGCGTTGCCACTCGCTGTAGCCAATTGGCTTATGGCGATATTCACACTTCAGAGCTTGGACAGTCGTATAAACGGTTGCCTGGACGAGATTTTCATAGCGTGGCTCAAGCGACCCCCAGCAGGCACGCGTTTCTCCCTTGTAAGACAAGGTTATAAACAGACCTTTTGCCCGGCGATACTCGGGCGGTACGTAGAAGCTGTTGGCGAATTGCGCGAGCGACTCGCCTTTCGGCTTGGAAAAATGGAAGGCAAGGGTCTTTTTGGCAATCTCCGGCAGGCTCTCAGCTTTGGATTCCTGGTGAACAGCAAAAGCCGGTGAACAAAGAGCCAGGCTTAAGATGCCGAGTTTAAACAACTGGCGTAGACTTGGGCGCATTAAACGGGATAAACTGGTAACGGTCATGATGGTCAGGGTTTGGCTTTCGGGTATTTGGTTTTGGCACCTACTGATGCACCTCATTCTACAGGTCGGCGGCAATTCTTAAAGTCGCTTTTTAGTCTTGGCGGTGCTTTTCCGGTTGCCCAGCCTGCCCGGGCGGCAGTTGTAGCAACCAAGCCAAGCTTTTTTTGGGCGGATTTAAAAACTGGTCAAGTCGGATTTCCCACAGGCATGTCTATGGCGCCAGGACTTCCGGGCTCTTTAATGAAGTTGGTGGCTGCTTGCGCAATTTCTGAAGATCATTTGCTGAGTCCGGAAACAACTTTTGATTGCACGGGCAGCGTTGTTGTAAATTCGCAGACATATCATTGTCAGAAACCGCACGGTCGCTTGGATCTCATTCATGCCATCGGCATGTCTTGCAATGTTTACTTCGCTCAAGCAGCCCAGTCAATTAGCCCCGATTTGTTTTTAGAGCATGCCAAAGCGTTTCTTTTAAATGAACCTGCTTGTGGCATAGCCTCAGGTCCATTCCCGCAAAAAGCAGAGGGCAGTCCGCAATCATATGTATTGGGATTGAACGATTCATTTAAACCACATGCACTTCAACTCTTGCGCATGGCGGCCTTAATTGGTGCGGAAGGTGATTTGCCTCTGTTGCACAGTGCTGAGTCGCCACCCGATAAACCAGGCAGGACGCACTTGCAGTTATCCAACAACACCTGGAAGATTTTGAAACAAGGCATGATTATTGCTCGTGAAAACGGCACTGCCAAAAATCTCGATCCGGAAAATAAATTGCACATAGCTGCCAAAACAGGCACCGCCCCACACGGCAACACATTTCAGTCTTGGATAATCGGCTATTTCCCCTTCGATAAGCCGCGGTATTCATTTTGCTTAAGAGCTTCATCAGGTACAAGCCAAGACGCGGCTGTACCACAGGCACACAAATTTCTGCTGGCAAGTGATTGGCCTACATGAAGTGCAAAACTTATTTGCTAATAGCAATTTTCAACGCTCTATTTTTCGCAATGGGGCAGATTGCTTTGGCGGCAACGCCGGATAAGGTAAAAGTGGACTTGTTCGAGGCGCATCAACCGGTCAAACAGATTTTTCTTTATGGTCCTGCGCGCATCAAGATGCCAATGCAGCGATCTTTGCCACCTGGAAAATATTTGCTTACGGGAAAAGCCGGTCAATTGGAACTTACAAAACAAGGATCTCCTCAAGCAATTGTTGTGGCGCCGAGAATTGTATTCGACGGTCAAGCCTCAGGTATTGCGTTGGGAATTGATAGCATCGATAAGCGGACATATCCAGGTGATGTGGAAATGTCTATACAGCCGAAACAATCCATAAGAGTACGCAATGTTGTCGCCGTCAAAGACTATGTAATTGGCGTTGTCTCCAGTGAAACTCCTGCCAATTGGCCTGTGGAAGCATTGAAAGCGCAGGCAGTGCTTACCCAAACACGATTAGCCAGACACTTGCCTTCGATGGTATTGGGTGACTCGACGCAGCGGGAATTGTATTTAGGTTCGAGCAATAATCGCAAAGAAGTACGCGAAGCGGTACACAGTGTTTGGGGACAACTGCTCATGCACGAGAATCGTCCTGTCGCTGTCTTCTATCACTCAACATGTGCAGGTGGGACAAGCGGTGGTGAGGTCGTCTTCTCCAACAAATCAGCAGTGCCACCATATTTAAAGCAAGTCAACTGTGATTACTGCGTGAAATCACCATTTAGTAAATTGACCGTCAGACGCATTTCCAAAGATGTGGCAGCCAAAGCATTCGGCGAAGGTTTGCCGGCTATTTTGGATTATGACGATGCCGGACGCCCAGTAAAGGTTAAGCTGCCTGATGGACGCGTGCTATCCGGCTATCAATTCTGGATCCTTTTAGGCCAATCCGCAGGCTGGGACAAAGCACCAGGCACCAAATACAAACTAGGTACTTTACCCAATGGTGACTTGCAAGTGTTCTCTACTGGCGCCGGTCATGGTGTGGGACTCTGCCAATGGGGCTCAGCTGAGCTCGCTCATCAGGGAAAAACCTATAAGGACATTCTGCAATACTATTTCCCGGGCACTAATGTGCAAGAGTCACGCTCTGTTGCGATGTGGTAGTTAATCCAGACGTGCAAGCTAAATGTCAGTGATTATTATTATGCCGGGATTCGAGCGTTTTCTTGTGCCTTTGAAAGGCGTCGCTAAAGGCTGCCGCCATGATGCCTGTAGGCATGGCAATTAAGCCAATTGCAGCCAGACAGGTTATAGAGCAGCAGAACTTGCCCAAAGCTGAATGAGGATAAATGTCGCCATAGCCAATTGTTGTAAGTGTCGCTATGCCCCACCACATCGCACGTGGAATGCTGCCGAATTTTTCTGGCTGGACAGGACCTTCAACCAAGAACATCACCGTGGACGAGACAAGCAGCACCATCATTGCCAGCATGAAGGCGAGAAATAATTCCATGTATCTTTCTTTAATTGCATCGCGAATATGTCTTATGGCAATTGAAAAGTCACCAAGCTTTGCCAATGTGTAGATGCGAACTAATCTGAAGAGTCGCAGCAAAAATATGTCTCCGCCGACAAAACCTAAGAAGAAAGGCAAAACGGCAAGTAGATCCAGTAAGGCGCGAAGTGTAAAAGCATATTTCACCCTGCCGAAAAATCCTTTGTATTCAGGATCTTCACCGGCTACCCAGAGTCTCAATACGTACTCGATGACAAATAGGACACCGATTGTTATGTCTGCCGCAATAATCTGATGCTGCCAAGGCTCATAAATTGTCGGCTCGGTAGCTAAAGTAACAATGACAATACTAACGATAATGATGGCCGCAATGATTTTGTTAAGCGGCGACAAGCCCTCATCCGGCCATGCCGTGATGGACAGTTGTCTGTACAGTTTCTGTCTGAGTGAAGCCACGGCAAGACCCGAAATTATGCGACACTGACTGCATAGCGCAGCCTCCTAGGTACTTGTACCCTGGATTGTCTGTGCGTATCGATAAGGGGGTGGCAGATGCTATTATCAGGGGATACCGGAGGACTTACGTCGTGAAGGAAAAGATAACCGTATACGAAAAGCCTACTTGTACTAAGTGTCGCGAGGCGGACAAGCTTTTGCGTGAAAGTGGTGTGGATTACAACAAAATCAACTATTACATCAAGCCGCTAACTGCTAATAAGCTGCAAGATCTCTTGAAAAAGATGGGAATACCGGCTAGTGAGTTGTTGCGCACGACTGAACCGATTTATCGCGAACTAAAATTGGCTAAGGCCGAAAAGTCGGACAAGGAATTAATTGCGTTGATGGTGAAGCATCCTGATTTAATTCAACGTCCTATTGTTGAGCGTGGATCAAAGGCTGTGCTTGGTCGACCAACGGAAAATATCAAAAAACTTCTTAAATAGGTGAATCGTGAATACTTTTGTCAGAGTAGCTCTAGTCGCATTGTGTCTGTTTTCAGTTGCCGGTTCTAGCGCTGCTGAGCCGGCAAAGCCGATTGTCGCCAAAGCAACACCCGCTAAAGGCGCCATTACTTTTGTGAAAAAGCAATTCGTTTTGCCGAACCCGCCATTAGGCTTTTCCGTCAAATTTAATTATCCATATTTTTCCGGACCACAGATTGATTTGGTTAATAAGTTGAATAGTGCAATGCAGGCTGAGCTTATTAGGCAAGCAAAAGCTGCTGCAAAAGACTATTCTGATTTTGTTTCGGATGATTTGCCTATTTGCATAGAGGCAAAAAAGCAAAAAGATGGCAGCAGTATTACTGCGTCATTTGAAGTGCACAAATCAACCGACGATATTGTCAGCGTTAGTTTTGCCACTTGCAGCTACTACTACGGGGCTGCACATCCGGTGAATAACTATTTTGTATTCAACACACAATTGAATCCGCCAATTGCTATTACACTTACTAATTTGACTACTGATCAGAAAAAGTTTTTGCAGATTGTCTCCAAGCAGACAGCTCTAAAAATAAAGAAGATGCTTAAGTATCCAAATCCGGACATCATTGCAGAAGGCACTGCTCCTACGCCAGACAATTTTCAGAATTTCGTCTTTCTGGACAAGGAAATGGGCTTCTATTTCAATGACGCGCAAGCATCAATTCATGCTGAGCCAATTCAGAAACCTGTAGGTGTTCCCTATGGCTTGATTAGGAGTGTAATTAGTCCTCAGAGTGCTGTGTCTCAACTTTAAGAAGGGACCTAAAACCTTAGAGAATTACGCTTGGAATCGCACTAATTCCGCTGTAACATTACATGCTAATGATGACATCAGAAAAAGTTAAGGTGCCGGGCTTTGCCTACGCGTCCATCCTCGCTGTCTTAGGGCTGGTGGCGTATTTGCCGTTTTTGGGTGGCTTTGGACCTCTTGATCCGACTGACAGTTTCTTTCTGGAATCAGCCCGTGAGATGGTTGAAACAGGCAAGTATTTACTGCCGCTCAATAATTATGAACCCTGGCTTGATAAGCCTATTTTGTTTTTCTGGATGGTCTGCGGCGCATATAAGTTGCTTGGGATATCGCCATTTGTCGGCAGATTACCGGCTGCACTTTCAGGAATTTTCACCGCGCTCTGTATTTATTGGGGTTGCCGTGGTTTGGTGTCACAATCAACTGCCTTTCTTGCCGGGCTCATTTTCTTGAGTTTGCCTCTTGTGGCAATTGGCTCACATATTTGCTTGACCGATACCACATTGACACTTCTTGTCACTGCCACCACGTTGTTTTTATGGAAGGGACTCATCAAAGAAAGTAATCGCGATTTATTTATTGGCTATTTGGCAGCTGGACTGGGACTTTTGTGTAAGGGGCCAATTGCTCTTATCCTGAGCGCCGTTGTTATCTTGCCGGCATTGCTAATAGGCACACGTTCAGTCAAAGAAACAATTCGTCTTTGTCTGAGAGCCAAACCTTTTCTGGGATTGGCTTTGGTGACTCTGATCGCTGTGCCTTGGTATGCAGCTGCAGGCATAGCGACGGAAGGGAAATTTCTACAGAAGTTCTTTATCGAACAGAATTTTGGACGCATGGTTGGCACCGTTAATCACCAAATGCCTTGGTACTTTTACATCCCGGTATTTTTCGGCGGTTTTGCTCCTTGGTGCATTTTGCCGCTCTTTTCTTTTGATTCAATAAAAAGAACTTTCAAGCTCTCTGGTGTTGATGGTATGGATGGTCTGTTCAGATTGTCAGTTTTTTGGTTCGTTGCCATCTTTGGAATGTTTACCTGCATCAAGACAAAATTGCCTTGGTACATAATTCCTGCATGTCCAGGATTTGCCATTATGGCTGCTATCCAAATTGAATATCTTGCACGTGCAGCAAAATCGAAAGCAATGCTGGTGGTTCAAGGTGCTGCTCTTATTGCTCTTGCCGTTGTTTTTGTCGTGCAAGGCAAATTGTCCAGCTATTTAAAAGGAATTGTTTTTGCACATTGGCCGATTTTCGTGGTGATGTTTTTATGGCTATTGGCAGGATTTGTATTTCTGCAATTTGCAAGGAGCCTGTCGCAGGAAAGTAGAATACGATGGGTTTCTCTATCAACCGCCGGTGCCCTACTTTTCGGTTGTGCATTCTATGTACCGGGTGCATTAACCTCGATGTACAACCATAAGCAAGTTGGTTTTAACAGACTTGTTGAGCTGACACGTGGTGAGCATGCCAGCGTGGCAATCTTCATGGCGGAAGAGCCGACGATGCCCTACATATTGCATAAGCCTGTTAAGCGACTACAAGATGAAGATGCCTGCGCAACGTTTACATCAAGCAATCATGAAAAGCATTTTGTCCTTGTGCCAAAAGAAATGCTCAAGAAAATGCATTGGTTTGTGGGTAGCACTTACAAGCCGATTTCGAAAGAAGGTAAATGGACTCTCTTCGAAATGGAGAGTCGCGAATTTGCTCAAACCGGTCAAATTCAGTGAACCGAGCTTGTGTAGGTTGAATACTTTGGCTCTAAAAATGGGCGCCAGAAGAGCAAACATGCTCTGCCTATGACGCGCTTTTGATCGAGAAATCCCCAGACATGACTATCAGCGCTGTTGTTGCGATTGTCGCCCATTACGAATAGACAGCCTTCCGGTACCGTGATTGGGTTCATGTTGTTGGGAAATGGGTGGAAATAGGGATTACCAATGTCAGACAAAGTCTTGAGGTCATAGCCTGGTACTTCTTTAATATATGCGGATTCGTCCAAAAGTTGCCCATTAATGTAAACGCCGACACCATGTTCAATAAGAATGTGATCTCCAGGAAGCCCGACGACACGCTTAATCAAAGCTTTCTCGCAAGGTAGAAATGGAAAGCCCGTCAACCTACCAAGCAAGGAGAGGGGATCATAACTTAAGTCCTTGCCCCCGAGTTCAATTGCCGGAGGATAGAACACAACAATATCGCCGCGTTTAATCGGCTGTTGGAAAAGTCCTGACAGTTTTTCGATAATCAAGCGGTCGGATATTTGCAGCGTTGGTTCCATTGAACTTGATGGAATATATCTTGCTTCGGCTATTGTGCCGCGAATGACGACGAATAAGACAAGCGTCAAAGCTAGTGTCTTTAAGGTTTCTTTGATCCATTCACTCGATGTGCTTTTTGTTTTTGCTTCGTTCTCTTGCATGTTATCGCTCCCGGCGCGGACGAAGAACTAATATACAATAATATGCGTTTCCTCTTTTGAGCGCATGAATCATGATGACAATAGGACGGGTCTGGTTTTCAAGGCAGCTATTTGCTGCCCTGGCAGCGGCTTCTTTGGCATACCCAGCACAAGCTGTCAATGTATTAACAGTCCCTGGAAAGCCAACCAAGGATGACACCGCCTTTGCCATTGTTTCGAAAGACAGTGTCAAACGGTCTCACAAGAAGATAACCATCGGCGAATATGTCTTTGTGCCGCAAGTGGGAAAATGTTGGAATGTCGGCGCTTACAAATTGAAGCGTGGTAACAAAGTTTTGGCTCAAGGTCTTCCGGATGAGTATTGGCCCAATTCAACCTATTTCACAGTCATCGCTCCGGTTGTAGTTTCAAAAACTTTCTTCCCGCCACGTAAATTAGGCGTTGGTTCAATTGGAGACTTCGCTTCAAAGATACCTGCGCCATTGAAAGTTTTGGCTCCCGGCTTTAGCGCATTTGGTAGCGGTAGTCCGGAGATAATCATTGAGCGGGCTAATTGTGGTGCTAAATGCCTTTATGAGTATTCGATATTTTCATTAGGGTCGAACTTCAAGAAGCTGGCTAAGATTGAAACCGGCAATGATTCGATTGAATTCATTGATATTGGCGGCGACGGCAGCATTGAGGGAATTGGAGTTGAAGATACCTTTTCCAATTGGAATTTCTCTTCAGCGACTTCGCCTCGTATAAAAGTCATTCTACGTATCAAAGACGGTAAGCTTCGTTTAGCTACGGACCTGATGAAAGCTCCGGTACCGACCGCAGCTTACATGAAGAAAATAATTGCCGAAACTAAGACGGCGATGCAGCCGCCTAAAGAAGGCGACGCTGGTGAGGGTGAAAGTCGTGACAGCGATAAGATAACCATGCCGTTTGATTTGCCCACGAATATGCTTGAGCTTATTTACAGCGGCAATGGAAAGTCAGCCTGGGAATTTTTAGATGAGGTGTGGCCTAAACGCGACCTGACGTTTGAAGGCGAGAAGGACCCTGTTACCAAAAAGCAATTTGTTGAGTCCTTCAAAAAGCAGCTGGCAACAAGTCCTTACTGGAACGACGTAAAAGCCATTAACGGCTGGTAAGCGATGAACTTCAAAATACATTCATTGGTGCTCTCAATCTTTTCGATAAGCGCAATTTGCCTTGGTGGTTGTGCGGAGTTTCATGCGCCGCCGCCGCACAGTATTTTGGTCGATCCAACCTTTGACGAAGTACGGGCAGAAGCCGGCAAACATGAAAGAGTAATGGAGGACGGCTGGTATTTCGGCGAGCTACCGCGAATTTTTAAGTCGCCCTATGGACAAACATCCCTGGATGACAAGGTGCAGTTTGCGATAGCCGAAGCGCAATTCCTGAAAGAGTCTAAGCAGAATATGGCAAAGGATATGTCTACTTACGTGCCATATTCCAAGCGCGCTGAATTTGCCCAAAAATGGTGGCAGGCTTCCGACCAAGCCAAATCATTTGCCGCTCAACCGGAAAAACTGCACATTCTCTGGATTCAGGAATCACTAATGGATGGTAGTGAGTTATGGTGGCGTGCACTGGAAGATAAAAATCGCGCGACCATGGATGCCATGCGTGCACTTGCTCACGACGAAGAACAAAAGCGACTGTCGCAATTTTTGGATGTAGAAGGTCAACCAAGATCGCTCAGCACCATGGTGGATGGGAAATAGTTAGCGAACTTCGGTGATACAATTCTCATGTCGTAGCTTTTGAGGTAACAGGCGTGAGAGTGAATAGATTCATTTTGTTGTCTTCCATAGTCGCTTTGACGGCATTACCTGCGTCTGCTGAAAAGGTTAGTGGTGTCGCGCCTGGTGCCACCAATACTCTTGTTAACTCAGTAAATGATCTTGGCAGGGTCTCTCATAATTTGAAGAGATCGCTTGCAGGATTAGCTAATGAAGTAAATCGCATTGAGGGATCAGATAGCGATCCGGACATTCTTGACAGAGCTTTTCTTGATGACCAGTTATTTACACCGATAGCGCCAGGTTCGACAGGTGTTTTGCCGCCACGCAAAGAATGGCTTGATCTATACCTTTACCAAATTGAGAAGTTGACCAGTCTCCTGCAAACAGAAGTGAATAATGTTGCCTCTATGGTTGATGGTGAAAGCAGTTTCGACGTCAAAGAAATGCAACGCATCGCCGGCGACTTGCAAGCGGATGTGCCGAGACTAAAAGCCATTGCCAAAGGCAGTACTTGTGATGACGATCAAGTACAAGATGCTGCTCATACGATGTATGAAGATGTCGCAGGGTTTGATAATGCCCGTCGTCAATTGGCTAAATCTATGAAAAAGATTGCCAGCGGCAAATCGTACTTCTTGGATTAGACAGGCACTTTTAATTGATTACCGGCAAGAGCTATTAGCTTTCGGTATTTCTCAACGATTTCTTCGTTGGAAAGAGATAGAGCCTGATCGCCGACAGCAATCTCCGTACGCGTCCAATTCGGGATTTGTGTTTCCGCAAAGCGCGTGCAAAGCCTGAAGTTGTCTTCTTTCATAAGCGTTTCGTGCGCCTTTTGCAGTTGATCAAGTGAGGCATTAATAAAAACATGGAACATGTTCACTTGTGGCGGATCCGGCTTTGTTTCAAGACCAGGAATATCCTTGAGTGCTTTGGCAAGTGATATGGCACGATTGCGGTATTTGTGCATTTTGTTGATGCGCTTTTCGAAATTGAGTTTTGCAGAGACAACATAGGGCGTCATTGTATGGAGATTGCCGCCGTGGCGTCTGAGCCAAATACGAGACTCTTCAATAAAGTCATTTGGTCCAAGCAACATGGAGCCGGTCATGCCGCCTATTCCTTTATAGAAAGAGACATAGACTGAGTCGAATAGCTGACAAATGTCGGCGCAGGATTTATCGTAAAAGGTACTGGCTTCCCAAATGCGTGCGCCATCTAGATGAACTTTGATTTTTCTAGATCTCGCTAAGTTCAACAGTTCTAAAAGTTCATCCCAGGTCGGTAAGAGTCCTCCCAGTGCGCGCATCGGTAATTCAATAAGCAAAGTGCTTACAGGCTCTTTTATTTCGTCTAAGTGTTTGGCAAGAATTGCTGAGTTCATGCCGCCCAATGTTATAGTTTGCAAGCCGTGCAGGTAAGAATAACCACGCTTTTCGTTTGCTTCAACGTGGCTTGTTTCGTGCAGGGCGACTGTTTTTATCTTGAGTCTTTCTGCCCAAATCCGTAGGGCTATTTGTTGAGCCATAGTACCGCTGGGCATAAATACGGCTGCATCCAGGCCGAGAAATTTGGCTATTTCTTCTTCAAAGTCGTTGAGGAATTTACCTTCACCGTAAATGTCCGACTCAATATTGTGCTTGCGGCAATATGCTGCAAGTTCTTCAAATTCCTCTGCAGGCGTTAAATCGTCGTGCCAGTTAAGTCCTTTCATTCTCTTAACCCTCTAGATTCAAGACCAGCACATGATCGGCACCGCGGATGTCTCTATATGTGCCACGCTGAATTTTTGAGTCGACGCCTAGAGCTTTCAAATCTGGGACGAGGCGTTCGATAAACTGATGCATGCCGACTTTGGGCATTTCAATCGGGTACAAGCGAATTTCTTTCTTGGTTACGCGAATAAGTTCCTTTATTGCGTTGAGATGAAAGTCATAGTCAAATACGGAGTCGTCTATGATTCCGCCATATTTATGCTCTGTGTAGAGGAAGAGCAAATTGCCGCTCAAGGTAATATCAAAACTCTTGCCGGCAAATGGAAGCGCTGGAAGAGCAGCATTAAGATAACGGCCACTTTTAAATCCTTCTGTGTAATCGGCGGCAAAGATTTCTGCTGCTTTTAGTTTTTCGTCTCTGAAAGCATTGATTTCTTCGTCAGTTTGCCTGTAGAAAAGCTCAGGTGTTTTGGCTGTTCTGTCCAGTGAGCGAATAATGTCATTGCGTGCTTTGTCTGCCAACCGTTGATAGTCTTGTTTGTAGAGCGGATCACAACCGATGGCATCTATTCCCAGTCTTGTCGCTTCAGCCACAAATGAGGCGGGTCCTGATGGACAATCAAGGATTTTCTTGCCTTTCAATTCATCAAGCGTAATGGCAAACATGCCCAAGTATTCATTCAGTGTTCTGCCGAAAAAAGCTATGCCTTCGAGGACAAATTCGCTGGGGGTATTCAGGCTCACTTCGATGCTCCTACTTTGCTTGGTTTTCGAACTCGTTTGCGCAGCTCTTTGGCCTTATCTTCAGCCAAGGTATCGTTAATAAAGACACCGGCTCCTGTTTCGCTTCCGGCCAAGTATTTTAGCTTGTTTGCAGCACGCATTGGTGGGTAAAACTCAATATGGAAATGATAATAGTCGTAATTGTCCCCGTCTGTCGGCCGCTGATGAAGGACCATCATGTAAGGGAAACTCTTATCAAACAGTTTGTCGTAAGCAGAGGTTATTGACTTAAGTATTTTAGCCAGAGCCTTTTGCTCGACATCACTTAAATCGGTGAGCGCTTGCAGATGCTTTTTTGAGGCAATGTGAACTTCGTACGGCCAACGTGCGAAGAAGGGAATGTAAGCTACAAAGTGCTTGTTTTGATCAATGATTCTTTGTCCGTTGGCAAATTCTTCCTTGATGATGTCACAGATGAGACATGTCCCCAAACGATTCATGTGTTGTCGACATTGATCTAATTCTTGTTTGATTTTTGGTGGAATAAACGGATAGCCGTAAAGCTGTCCATGTGGGTGGTGGATAGTGACACCTATTTCCTCGCCTTTGTTTTCAAAGATAAAAACATAATCGACAAAGGAAAGTGAGCTGGCTTTGAAGAACCTGTCGGTCCATACTCTTACGAGCTTCTCGATTTGTGAGATGGGTTCTTCTGCCAACGATGTGTTGTGATCAGGTGAATAAAGAATGACCTCGCATAAGCCTTGACCGGGTTCGACTGGGTAAAGGTCGCTGTCTTCAACAGCCGGCAAACCGGGCATGCGTTTCAAACTCGGAAAGCGATTCTCAAAGACGACAATGTCATAAGTCTTTTCAGGGATTTCCGTGGGGAAACCATTTTTCTTTGTCGGGCATAAGGGGCAAAAGTCTTTGGGCGGCAGGAATGTGCGATCCTGCCGGTGCGTGGCCGTTGCGACCCACTCACCTAAAAGAGGATTCCAGCGTAATTCAGACATGCGTAGTCTCTGACGACCCGCCTTTTTCTTTTTCGCTATCGAAGCTGTAATAAAGGAGATATCGCCCGTCAGGAAGGGTTGTTCTCTTTTGTCTCATGCCCAGAGAAAATGTCTTCTTGCGCTCGGTTAGATCTTTTATCTCCGATATGCCGCTACTGGCGTTGACTACATGAAGCGACGGGATTATTCCTGTCTCTTCGCGATAGCGACGTCCAAGTGTTTGCTTAAAGTATTCAACGAGATCTTTTTCGACGATGTTGACTGTACAGCCGCCGAAGCCGCCCCCGGTCATTCTTGCACCGAAAGTGCCGTCAATGGATCGGGCGATATCGACAAGCAAATCAAGTTCGCGGCAAGAGACAGCGTAGTCATCTTTCAATGACTTGTGTGACAAATACATCAATTCGCCAACTTTGGTTATGTCGCCTTTTTTGAGAGCCAATGCTGCTTCTCTTGTGCGTTCGTTTTCCGTGACCACGTGTTTGACGCGGCGGCGAATGGCTTCCGGTAAATGTGGTGCGAGTTTTTCGAACATCTCAACAGGTACATCGCGAAGTGATGTGAAATCAGGGTCAAACTTGTGGAGGATTTGCACAGCACGTTCACATTCGGCGCGGCGCTTGTTGTATTCGGATACTGCCAGTTCGTGTCCGACTTTGGATTCGCAAACAACTATCGAGAATGCTGTCGTATCTATAGGGACGGACTTAGAAGTCATTGAACGACAATCTAACAAAAGTGCATGATCTGCTTTGCCAAAAGCTGAAACATACTGGTCCATAATGCCGCAGCGAGTGCCTGCATATTCGTGCTCGGCACGTTGGCCTATCTGTGCCAGCTTCAGCTTGTCGATGCTGTGTCCGGAAATTTGTGTCAGGGCAAAACCAATTGCCAGTTCCAATGCCGCTGATGATGATAGTCCGGCACCCAATGTGATATCACTTAGGACAAGCATATTTGCGCCTGTCAGCTTGAAGCCTTCCGCTTCCAGAACGCGAGCAGTACCTTCAACGTATCCTTGCCAGCTTGGGTTGCTTGCTTTCTTGCGTTTGCCAGGCGCCTCGTTTAAATCAAATTCGACGGTTTGATCGAAGTTTAGTGAGTGAACAATGACTTTGCGATCGTTGCGCGGACAGGCTGCCACCACTGTTTGTTTGTCGATGGCTGCCGGCAGAACAAAACCGTCATTGTAATCGGTGTGTTCGCCAATAAGATTGATGCGTCCGGGTGCGCGGAAAAAACGTGGCGTTTCTCCAAAGAGATCGATGAAGGTTTCCTGGAGTCTGGCTAAATCCACAGCGCGTTTCCTCGAGGGCTTCTGACATGGATACCATCGGACGCTGCGTATTATCGCAAAGTGCCGGCCAATGGCTATTATCTGGTTTTAACGCGCAGAGATGGCAGGCATTGCTCCCCTGCAATTGACCCAGTTTCGATTGAAATGACAAAGATGGTGGCGCGTGCTTAACTATAGTCCTACAAGCCGCAGTGGCTTGTTTACGCCCTTTGTCAAGCAGTGAGTGTCGTCATGAATCCAATCGTCGAGCTGAAGAGAAGCTCCGCTAAAGCAAGTCAGTTTTCCGAATCCGTTATCCGCGAAATGTCGCGTTTGGCCGCAAAGTATCAAGCGGTCAATTTAGCGCAAGGTCTTCCTGACTTCCCGGCTCCTCCCGAATTGAAGAAAGCCGCTTGCCAAGCTATTAACGACGACGTCAATCAATATGCCATCACCTGGGGTGACAAGCTTTTGCGTGAGGCAATTGCCGAAAAGTCAGCTAGCTATCTGGGATTGAATGTAGACCCGGAAACACAGATCACAGTTTGCTGTGGTACCACCGAAGCGATGATCGCTAGTGCTTTGGCTCTAATTGATCCCCAAGAAGAAGTAATTGTCTTTGAGCCCTTCTATGAAAATTATGGACCGGACGCAATTTTGTCCGGTGCTACACCAAGGTATGTAACTCTGCGCACACCTGATTGGACGTTTGACGAGAAGGAATTGGAAGCCGCTTTCAATTCCAAAACACGAGCAATTATTATCAATACGCCCCATAACCCCACTGGTAAAGTATTCAACCGCCAAGAACTAGAACTCATCGCTAAGCTTTGCCAAAAGTGGGGTGTGCTGGCAATAACTGACGAGATTTACGAACATATTTTGTACGACGATTTAAAGCACATCTCAATTGCCACCATTGACGGCATGCAAGATTTGACCGTAACCATCAGTGGTTTATCTAAGACTTATAGTGTCACCGGATGGCGCGTCGGTTGGGCAATTGCTTCTTCTGATTTAACATCATCCATTCGTAAGGTGCACGATTTTCTAACAGTTGGATCGCCCGCTCCGCTGCAGCGAGCTGCTGTCACGGCTCTTAAATTGCCTGAGCGCTACTACCAGGATTTAACTCATGAATACACGAAAAAACGTGATACCATGCTCAAGATACTGGATGAATCTGGTATCAAATACTTCAAGCCGCAAGGTGCCTATTACGTAATGACTGATATCAGCAAATACGGCTATAAGACGGATGTTGAATTTACTCAGCACTTGGTTCAGGACATAGGCGTTGCGGTTGTTCCAGGTTCCAGCTTTTTTGCAGACGACAAAGGACATAAATATGTCCGCTTCTGCTTCAGCCGCAAGGATGAAACCCTTGTTGCTGCTCAAAAGCGCTTAGTTAAACTAGCATCAAAATAACTGGCACAGAAATAACGGCATCCAATTTATTGAATAAGGCCATGGCATTCTAAAAAGGAAAAACCAATGAGCAACACAGATTCAACCAAAGCTTATACCTGCCCGAGTTGTTCAACTGAAAACAGAGACAACGCAAAATTCTGCCGCAAGTGTGGGCACGCACGCAAAATGGATTTTGCCGGCCCAAATCCAACTGAAGCCGTTGTTTGTCATTCTTGTGCCACTGAAGTGAGAGCTTCTGATTTATTCTGTCTCTCTTGCGGCGCCAAACAAGGACAGCGTCCACCAAAAGAAAAACATTGCACACCGTGCAATAAGCCATTGCCGGCGGCAGCTAACTTCTGCACAACATGCGGAACCAAAGTGGCTGACGCTACAGTAGTGCCACCACGCACTGCTGTCTATCCAAATCTCGAAGCGTAAAAAATTTGCCGAGAGCCAGGATTGAACTGGCGACACAAGGATTTTCAGTCCTCTGCTCTACCGACTGAGCTACCTCGGCACATTGTGTCTCTTGACAATATTGTCTGGTGAGACGCAAGGACAGAAGAATATAGCATAAGACTGACTGCAAAGTGGTGCCAGGTAACAGTCTTAGGGATACAAAAGAACTAATAAGTTGATGAGCTGACTACAGGTGCCACCCTGTTGTAGAGTCCGGCAATACGTAGACCTGACGGGTCTTTACGGACCAAATAGTCCGTCTGCATCTGCTGGCTTGTAGGCTGACCGCCGGCTTGGTAGACGAAAGTTCCATTGGCGCAAACAACAATTGATCCATCCGGATTGACAGCCACTGTCTGCACATCAGCCAGGTGATATTGAGCCTTGATCCGTCCGTCGGCGATACCGGCAGCGATGTCAGGGGACCAGAAGGCAGTCTTAAAAGCTTCTTGCGCTTCAGGAGTCATCCAACCGAAAGCTTTGCTTTTAGCTTGTTGGGCACCGGACGAAGAATAGTCCATGGCGCTTGTCAACCACCATTTCACAAAATCACATGCCAGAGAGCCATCGAGTTTTGGTCCTTCGGCAGCCGGGTGCTCGACAGGTTTTTCGGCCTGCACGGGCACCGCAACTTCTCTGTCATAGCCACCTTCAGAGCCGTGTTTGACCTGCATGCCGCCCCAGAAAGAACCAAGCACGAGGATGACAATTAAGCCCATAAGGACTTTGTCCTGTGCAATTCGGCTAACAATTTCTCGAATAACTTCGTAGAGCATTTAAGTACCGATGCCGACACTATGTCGACTAGAGGGTGTATTGGATATTTTCGTTTTATTCTGCGAAAAATCAAGGGTTGAGATGGTGAGATTCCCATGGGGCTTGGGCTTTCGGGCATATTTGGCTTCGTAGCCTTACGATATTCACTCTCATTTCAGCTTAGGTACGCGCCAGAAAGCCCGTATCAAAACGAATTTTGAATGTACAATTGGGGCATCTCTTCCGAGGTGGTATTAGGTGGCAGTTGATCCTCTTACAGGTTTAAACAATCAAATGCCTTTTGGTGACAACGATGAAGCCAATGAGGTCCACGAAAAGTGGGCTCAAAATGATGCCGCTGAAGCTGAAAACGAATTTGACCTGGAGCTGCCTGAGTTAAGTGCCGGGAGTCATGCCAGTGGCAAGTACATTGCCTACACCATCAAGATGCCTTCTGAACAACTGGCTGCCTTGCAGTCCATTTGGTTAGAGTTGAAGCGCGCCTATGGCACCAACTCACCTGATAAGAGCGGCATGATTCAACAAGCGGTAACTGAGTGGCTTAAAGAGTGGGATGGTCCCAACAGAAAAGCTCTCTTGCGTGAGCTTCTCGAAATCAGGCAAGAAACTCGCAGAAGACAGTATAGAAAATAAAAAATGCAGGTTCAGCGAACCTGCATTTTTTTTGAGCTGTTTCCCGAATGTCTATTCGGATTTTAAGTGTCTATAGAGGTAATAAGCAAATCCGCTGCCGCCGATAAGCACGATGGCTATATCGAATTTGTGCCAGAGGTCAACGAAGACTTCCATGTTCTCACCGAATTTGATACCAACCCAGGTGAGGAAATAGCACCAGATTAAAGAGCCGATGAAAGTGAAGACGCAGAACATGCCAAAGTGAGCTTTGAGAACTCCAGCCGGAAATGAGATGAATGTACGAACAACAGGCAGCATTCTGCAGATGAAGAATGTCATGTCGCCATACTTATCTACCCACTTATCCGCTAGATCCAGATCATGGGATTTGAGTAAAAGTAACTTGCCGAATTTTTCCAAGAATGGTCTGCCACCATAAAGTCCC